>NZ_CALHWC010000037.1 GCF_938036805.1 uncultured Streptococcus sp. | reverse complement strand
AAGGCTAAAATCCAAGACAGGATACCTCCTAAAAAGGCGATGTTGAGCGGCGCATCAGAGAAATTGACAATACCTTCCAAGGAATAGTTGAAGAGGGACCAGAAATTCCAAGAGGTCTTGCCAGCCACTCGTTCGACATTTTTGTATTCCAAGTACTCGGTATTGAAGCCCACCCAGGCAAAAATCCCCTTGGAGAAGCGATTATACTCTGAAACTTCCAGAATAGCTTCTACCATCTGGCGGCGCATCAGTCGAAAGTCACGCGCACCATCTACCATCTCTACCTGACTAATTTTGTTAATCAGCTTATAAAACAAATTGGCAAAAAAGCTCCGGATAGGTGGCTCGCCCTCGCGAGTAGTCCGACGAGTCCCCACACAGTCCAACTCAGGATTAGAGTCCAGCATGGCCTTCATCTCTATCAGGAGCTCGGGCGGATCCTGCAAGTCCACATCCATAACCGTCACAAAATCCCCGCTCGCCTCTTGTAAACCAGCATAGAGGGCTGCTTCTTTTCCGAAATTGCGAGAAAAGGACAGATAGTGCACATCTGAACAGCGACTGCTGAGCTCACGCAAAACAGCCAAGGTTTGGTCTGTCGATCCGTCATTGACAAAAATATATTCAAACTGGTCACGGATTTGATATCTCACCGCTTCCATAGCTTCATGAAACAGAGGAATAGACTCTTCTTCATTGAAGCATGGAACAATCACTGAAATTGTCATATTCTTCCTTTCCTACACACATAGACAATAAATTATCTCATTTTTCGCACGCTACTCCATCTCCATCTTTATCTAACTTGCTACTATAACCCGGTTGCCCACGATAAATAGGGGTAACTCCTGCTCTCCTAGCAGCTTCACAATTAGGATAAATTCCACTTTCTGATATTGTACCCGAGTGATTTTCTACAGAAGAGTTATTAGATGAATGAGAAACTGGTTTGCCCAGCCCGATAGCATTCCAACTTATCCCTTCATAACGCCATCCTACTTGAACCAAATAGTCCTTCTCTCCTTCAGATAAAGTATAATGATGACTACCAGCTTTTGCATTAGGATTATATAATCTATACAACGGATGCTGACCTGAAGATTTCCATGAAACTCCTTCATATCTCCAACCAGCTCGTATTAAGAAATCTCGTTCATTTGCATTCAGAGTATAGTGATGATCACCCGCATTTGGATTGTACATTCTGTAAACATCTTGACCTTCCAGAGGAGCAATCCAACCGATTCCCTCGTAGTGCCACCCTACACCTACCAACATCTCTTTTTCATTCCAACTTGCTGTATAAAAATGTTCTCCACTATTTGGATTATACATTCTATACATTTCTACTCCACCATCGTTTGCACTTACTGACAAAACGTTTATAAACACCATAGATAGCAATACAGCAATAAAAATATAAACTTTCTTCATTTATAACTCCTTAACTAGGCTTTGACACCATAATATTCTAAAATTGTCAATACTATTGACATAACAATAAATAACAACGCAATGAATAATACGAGACTATCCCTCCTCTCTTCTTCCTCATTAGTCAAGACGACAGGTGTAGGAACATAGAAGTGCGAAACATTTAATGCTAATCCCATTGAAAGTATGACTCCAATAAAATATCGTCCTTGAATCCCATTAAAACTCATTTCCGTTACTTTTCCCCACATCAGATAGGCTGTCATCAAAATTCCCAATGTTATACCGAAACCTACTAACAATGTTCCAAACTTACTAAAAGTAGGTAATGGATTATATTGCGGAATCATAAATATGATACAAGCAATAAAAGGAAGATAAAACCACATAAGATTTCCTAAACCATAGCTTAACCAACCAAATGTAAATAGGGACGGGAGTAAATTTGGAATTAAATTAATTATCTCTTTAAAAGAAAATAGCGAAAATGTTTTTAAGTGGGCGAAAGTGTACTTTAATTTTTCAACTGGATTCGCAACATCATTTACCTGAGTTATATTAATTCCACTAGATAAACGTAACCATAGGAAACTAATTATTGCAACGAAAACAATTGCAGTAAATATATACAAGTATGTATGACGGCTTTTAAATTTATTTTTAGGAATGAATAATAATAAGCCAACAATCAAGACATAAGGAAGTTTTATAGTTGCCATTAATAAACATAGAGATGCAAAAATACAAATATCTTTCATATCCACTTTATTCTGACCTACCAAACTACAAAATGTTCCCAACAGTAAGAAAGTTAAACCATTCGCCATTCCATCAGTACTAAAAGACGAAGCTAAATAAACCGCCATCGGTATCATGGCAATTGTAGAGAATAATAACTCTTTTCCGTTAGATTTTTTTATAGCCAATCTTACCAATAATGAATACACAATTAAGTTAGAGAGTCTTCCCAAGACTATAGATGCAAACACACTTAGTCCCAGAATTTTTGCTATTAAAATACCTACTACTTGAGGTAAGTATGGAACAAAAGAGGAAGCATTCGTTGCAACAAATTTCGGATAATAGGCTTTATCTGATGATGTTCGCACCTTATCTAATCCCGATTTTATTAGAGGTGTTTTCATAACTTTATCCGCTATAACCACATCTTTAGAAACCTGAAATTCCTTTGGTTTACTAGGTAAATAAAGATGTCCTTCAGATATATACAAAGCCCGCGAATAGTGAGCAGTCTCATCTGGAGCGTCCAAAACTGGAGTTATGAAAGCAAAGATGCTCCCCATCAAGATAATCATTGTACATACTTTATTATGTATTTTCCCATCTACACAAACAGCTAAACTGCCAATTAGCCCCGTTATGATTAATAATGTTTTAGGTATAAAAATAATCGAGCCACCTAGATAAACATATATAGCTAAAACCACGAGCCATAATAGCAACAAATATTTCCATCTTTTTTTTACATTAACAGCTATTGCTAAGCAATATTGTTGTGCAAAATGAAGGAAGTGTTTAAAATATCCATCAAACATATATCCACTCATCCTTTTATATTTAACTGACTTTATGTTTCATAACCAGTAATAAACTGAAACATCTATATTTCAAAATTTTCAAAAATAATGGAACCACATATGCTAATGCAGAATTTATATTTACTTTTTGAATTCCTTGTTTAATGTATTTATTTCTTTCCCAATTTTTTCCAAAATATTTTTCCATAAATAAAATGATGTCTTTAAAATCTTGTTTCGTTGCCTTAGGGTATTTTAATAACCGATAAGTATGCCCTACACATAAATGCTCCAAGGCTAGATATTGTAATTCTTCTCTATACATTTCAAATTCATCACCAAATAAAGAGAAAAGATATTCTAAGGCATCATAAATATCAAAAATATTAGACTTACTTGAATTCATGATGGAATTAGAAGTATTCACTGTATATTTATATAAATATTTTTGTATATATGAAACATCCGAACATTTTGAAGTAACAAAAGGCATAAGAGCGATGTCTTCATAAATCTTTCCCTTTGGAAAACGATACGATTCTATAAGTGAGCTTTTGTAAATTCTAGTCCACGATGCATGCTTAGTAAGCATAAAAAGACGAATATTATTTGTAGTAGCGGTAGAATCATAGAAAGGATTAACTTTTAAATGTTTTATTGTTTTTTCAGCATTATCAAACAGATCAATATCAAAATAAATAACATCCTTTCCTTTGGCAAACATAAACTCCTTTAAATAGTTTTTATAGATACTATCATCTGGATCAATAAATGTTATGTAGTCACTAGACTTGGTCTGTTCAAGACCATAGTTTCTAGCATCTGATACCCCCCCGTTCTCTTTTGAAAACAATTCAATAAATGGATATTTTTCAACATATTCTCTAATAATATTTTCTGAATTATCGGTACTGCCATCATTGATACAGAGTACTCGCAATGAACACTTTTCTATTTCCTCCTGATGGACAATACTATCTAAACACCTTCTCAAATATTTTTCAGTGTTATAAACAGGAATAATCACCGTTAAATCATATTTCATTTTTACTTCCTTTATCTCTACTTGCTAAAAAATAAATACTTGCAATTCCAAATAAATAAACTAACATAACAATAAAAAAACTAATCGCGGCACCAAGCATACCTTTTTGATAAATAAATGGTTCTGTGATCAATTTAGTAAGTATCAAAAGAATAATATACAAGCCAACTAAAAGATGCTGTTTCCGTATAATCGTTAAAATATTCTCAAAAACAATTGCTAAAGCATATAAAACTCCTGAGAATATCAGAATAGTAAAAGGAAGTACATACCTGTTCAAATCCACGCCAAATATTAAACTAAGTACAGGCACACCGAATAAATAAGCTATAAATGTGACGAACAAACCGCCTAAAGATAGGAATCCTAATAATCTTTTTATAATTAATGAGAATTCTTTATATTCTTTTTTATTCCATAAAATGGCTAATTTTGTAATCAGGGGTCTAACAATTAAAATAATAAGACTCATAAAGAAGACAGGCATAAACAGAATATTAAAATCACGTTGCATTCCAGTTTGTAAAAAGCCCTGATTAAGACCTTTTTCAATGATTATTTTAGGCTCATTTAAAATATATAACAAAATAAATCCATTTACAAATAGTGGCCAACAAGCTAACAATATATCCTTTATATCTTTTTTATAGCGAGTAGACAACAATTCTCGGACTTGAATTTTTTCGAAATAAGCTACAAAACGCATCTCGTAGAAAAAAATGAGTAGCCCATTCCACATAACTAAAGAAAGCAAAGCAAGCAGAACAGACTCAGATAGTAGCAATGTTATTAGTAATACTAGAACACTCGTAGAATATCGAATAAACATTGTTTTCCCAGCAATGTCCATACGCTCTCTTTGTTGAAACAATCCTTGAAATAAATCTGATACTGCATCCCACATGCGATAAAGAATCATAAGAAAGGTCAATAGAAGAGTCTCTAATGAATAACGGCCTTCACCAATTATATATAAATATGGAAACAAGGTAAGTATCATTATCGTAATTGTGAGGATACGAGTCTGAAAATAACCTATAAAACTATGCCGCTGCTTTACATCCGTTCCTTGATAATTTCGAACTTGAAATAAACCGATAACTATCCATAGTGTTCCGATGGAATTAGCTAGGCTAAATTGATCTGCTACTTTAGCAGAACTCAATCTTGTGATAATTAAAAGATATAATACAGATACCCCAGATGCTGCTAAATTTCCCAACAAATTCCAAAAATATATTTCTTTATCCGATGGATCAGTGCGTATCTTCATCTTTATTCCTCAATGCAATTATCTGTACTAAATTTTTAAATTTTGTATCCAATTTTGATAACTTTAAAGTTAGTTGAAACTGATTAATCAACAATAAAAAAATAATGAATAAAAAGATAAAGTTAACGGCTGAAACTATTCCTAAGGCATTCGCAATTTTTTCTGCTAATTTTGGAAAAATACTGAAAACTAATAAAACTATTGAGAAAAATATCCAAAATAAGGCATCATTAATTTGAACTTGTGATTTTCTGATACTACGCAAAATGAAACTACATGTCAAAATAGATACAATAGTTAATACAACTTGAAACCAAATCGTCATTATTTTAACCTCTCTTTCTAAAGTTTTGGATAATCAAAATAGATGCAAACATATGTGTCATATACTGAATAGAACGCGAAAGCGTCAGATAACTTTCACCTGCTTGACGTTCTTCCATCCGTACCTGAGCTTCTGCGACCTTTACCCCATGACGAATTAAGTAGGAAACTGTATCTGGTTCTGGTCCATAATTGATATTAAGTGCAAATTCTTTAATCAAATTCTCAGAAAACATCCGCATCCCTGATGTAGGATCATTAATCGTTTTGCCTGTTGTTAATTTAATTGCTCCACTAATCAATGTATTCCCTAACATTCTGAGAGAATTTTCTCGTTTTTCTGTAACAAAACGAGAACCAATCACCATTTCATACCCCGAATCAATCATTTCTTCTAAAATAGATATATATTCAGGTAAGTGTTGGCCATCGGCATCAAACTGCACTGCTTTTTTATATCCTTTTTCATAAGCATATCGAAGTCCCGTCTGAAAAGCGCCTGCCAAACCCAAATTTACTGGCAAATCAACAATATTATAGCCTTTAGCATGAGAAATTTCTGATGTTTGATCCTTCGAACCATCATTAATAATAATATAGTCATACTGAGAATAATTTTGAATAATATTATCTACAACACTAACAATTGATGCTTCTTCATTATAAGCTGGAATAATAATTAACAAATCTGAAGATTTCACTGATTTGATCTCTCCTTAAAATAGTTTACACCTATTATACAATATATATGCCTCATTTTCTACTGTATAAATGATTATAGTAGGCTCAAGCATAGAACAGTGTAGAATATTCAAAGACTGATATTTCTTTACATCTAACTTTATAAGCCTAAATAAGACAAAAATACGAACAAACTCAGCTTAGTATTCACTAATTCGAGAATTCATTCGCATTTATCTATCAATTATAGAAGAAACTAAATTTTCACTTGAAACACCCTAATCTTCAAAACCATTCGGATGCTTACTCTGCCACCGCCAAGCATCTTGACACATTCGCTCAATATCAAACTTGGCTTCCCATCCTAGTTCATCTTTAGCTCTTTTGGAATCTGCATAGCAAGAAGCTATATCCCCTGCACGCCGCTCTGTAATATCAAACGGAATCTTCTTTCCAACTGCTTTTTCCATATTTTTTATAATTTCTAGAACAGAATAGCCTTTTCCTGTCCCGAGATTATAAATACTCAGTCCAGACTTTCCCTCTAGCTTCTGAAGCGCAGCAACATGCCCTCTTGCCAAATCTACAACATGAATATAATCTCTAACTCCTGTTCCATCAACTGTAGGGTAGTCGTTACCGAATACTCGTACTGATGGCAATTTCCCTACTGCAACTTGAGTTACATAAGGAAGAAGGTTATTTGGGATTCCATTCGGATTTTCCCCTAAATCTCCACTTTCATGTGCACCAATAGGGTTAAAGTAGCGAAGAATCACTACATTCCAACTCACATCGGCTTTATAAATATCTGTCAAAATTTCTTCTGTCATTAGTTTTGTTCGGCCATATGGATTTGTAACTGAAAGTGGGAAATCTTCTAAAATTGGAACTGTGTGAGGGTCCCCATACACCGTCGCTGAAGAACTAAAAATAATATTTTTACAATTAACCTCTTCCATCACTTTTAAAAGCGTTAAAACACCTGTGATATTATTCTTATAATATGCAAGAGGTATTTCCGTAGACTCTCCTACCGCCTTTAATGCAGCAAAATGAATAACTCCTGTAGGTTTCTCTTTCATAAAAATTTCGAGCAACTTTTCCTCATCACAGACATCTGCTATATAAAATGGAATGTTTTGCCCAACAATTTTTTCAACAATTTCAATGCTTTTTTTGTTGCTATTGATTAAATTATCAACTACTACTACTTCATGACCAGCATTAACTAGTTCAATAACAGTATGAGTACCTATAAAACCTGCCCCACCTGTAACTAAAATTTTATGTCTCATTTAAATTAACCTTCACTAATTAAAATATACTGACATTATCTCACAAAAATTCATTATGTTCAAAAAAAAATTAGAATATTTAAAAATTCAATTTCTAAATATTCTAAATCATAGCTATTATTTGTTAGATAGTTTCCAAAGCTATTCTCAAATCCTCTATCAAGTCATCCACATTTTCCAAGCCGATAGAGAGTCGGATTTGATTTGGTGTAATGCCTGCTGCCAGCTGAGCCTCTGGCGACATCTGACCATGAGTCGTTGTAGCTGGATGGACGACTAGGGACTTAGCATCAGCTACATTGGCCAAGTCGGAGAAAATCTCTAGGCTGTCAATAACCTTTCGAGCTTCTTTCTCCGCTCCTTTGACATTAAAGGTGAAGATAGAGCCCACGCCTTTAGGGAAATATTTTTCTGCCAAAGCATGATAAGGACTGTCGGCAAGCTTGGGATAATTGACCTGCTCGACCTTAGGATGTCCTGCTAGGAAATCTACAATCTTCTCGGCATTGGACACATGGCGTTCTACACGCAAAGAGAGAGTTTCCAACCCCTGCAGGAAGAGAAAGGCATTGAAGGGAGACATGGCTGCACCCGTATCGCGCAAGAGCTGAGTCCGGACAGCAGTAACAAAGGCTGCTGCTCCGACATCGCGCGTATAACTGATATCATGATAGCTCGGGTCCGGGTCCACGAACTGCGGAAACTTGCCAGAAGCTTCCCAGTCAAAACGACCGCTGTCCACAATCACACCGCCAATGCTGGTTCCGTGACCACCGATAAACTTGGTCGCAGAATGTACTGCGATGTCCACTCCATGAGAAAAAACATTGATTAGATATGGGGTAGCAAAGGTATTGTCAGAAATCAGCGGAATTTTATGGGCATGAACCAGCTCGGCCAAAGCATCAAAGTCAGGGATATTAATCAGCGGATTGCCCAAGCTTTCAATCAGAACCAACTTTGTATTGTCCTGAATGGCCGCTTCTACTTCAGCCAGATTTTCAATATCAACAAAAGTCGTGGTAATGCCATAGCGAGGGAGAGTTTCCTTAAGCAGATTAAAGGTGCCGCCGTAGATGGTAGAGGCTGCTACTACATGGTCGCCAGCATGCGCCAAGGCTAGAATGGTATAGGTCAGAGCCGCCATACCAGAAGCTGTTGCTAGAGCTCCGACTCCACCCTCCAATGCCGCAATCCGCTCCTCAAAAGCAGACAGGGTCGGATTGGTAATTCGAGTGTAGATATTGCCCGGTTTGCGTAGGGCAAAAAGGTCTTCTCCCTCCTGAGTATCATCAAACACATAGGAAGTTGTCTGGTAAATAGGCAGAGCCCGCGACTTGGTTGTCGGGTCAACTGTCTGTCCGGCATGAAGCTGCAGAGTTTCAAATTTAAATTTACGTGTCATAAGGTCACCTCACTATAGTTATGTGATAAGTCTACCACTAAACGGCTCGCTTGACTAATAGAATTTCCTTATCAAAAGAAATAAAGAGAAGCTATATCTTATAGCTTCTCAGTTATAATCTCAAAAGTCGCCTGATTGCTGGGCCAGTACAGCTGCGACGAAACTTTGTCTAAAGCTACCCACTGAGCTCCTACATGCTCATCAGAAATCTGAATTTCCTTCTGCTCTGTCAGAACTAGAAAGAGATTTTTATGGATGGACAGATTTTCATCAATCTTTACCGTAAAATCCCCAAGACCCGTCAGGTTTGAACAAGCCAAGACCAAGCCGGTCTCTTCCTTTATTTCACGAAGGCAGGCCTCTTCTGGGCTCTCGCCACTCTCAATCCCACCAGTAATAGGCTGCCAAAAGGAAACTTTCTCAGCTTCCACTTTTAAGAGCAAGATTTCTCCATCCTCTGGACGAAAGATCCAGGCTTCAATCGACTGCCTCATCATGATTTTTTCTCAATCGGTGCTATGCTGGCCAGCACTTTCTTCAAACCGACTTCTGGGAAATTGATCTTGAGCTCTTGACTGTTTCCACTGCCAGAGACTGCCAGAACTGTCCCATCGCCCCATTTCTTATG
>NZ_CALHWC010000036.1 GCF_938036805.1 uncultured Streptococcus sp. | reverse complement strand
CGGTGGCGGTGTTCGTCTTGGTTTTGAAGGTGGACAAACTCCATTGTTCCGTCGTGTACCAAAACGTGGTTTCTTGAATGTAAACCGTAAAGAATACGCGATTGTTAACCTTGACCAATTAAATGTCTTTGAAGATGGTGCGGAAGTAACTCCAGTTGTTCTCATCGAAGCAGGTATTGTAAAAGCTGAAAAATCTGGTGTTAAGATTCTTGGTAACGGAGAATTGACTAAGAAGTTGACTGTTAAAGCAGCTAAATTCTCTAAATCAGCTGAAGAAGCTATCACTGCTAAAGGTGGTTCAGTCGAAGTCATCTAAGAGAGGTGACCTATGTTTTTCAAGCTATTAAAAGACGCACTTAAAATAAAACAAGTACGGTCTAAGATTTTGTTCACACTGTTCATTATCTTAGTTTTCCGTATTGGTACAACTATAACCGTTCCAGGAATTAATGCGAAAGCATTGAACAGTTTAAGCGATTTACCTTTCTTAAACATGCTTAGTTTGGTTTCAGGGAATGCCATGCGTAACTTCTCTGTTTTTGCTCTCGGAGTTAGCCCTTACATCACGGCTTCGATCGTGGTTCAGCTCTTGCAAATGGATTTGCTTCCAAAATTTGTAGAGTGGGGCAAGCAAGGGGAAGTCGGACGGAGAAAGCTGAATCAGGCAACTCGCTATATTTCTCTGGTATTGGCCTTTGTCCAATCCATCGGGATTACAGCTGGGTTTGCGACTTTGTCGAGAACCAAATTAGTAGCGAATCCAAATTGGCAAACCTATCTTTTGATTGGTGCCCTCCTCACGACAGGTTCAGTTATTGTGACTTGGTTAGGAGAGCAAATCACAGATAAGGGTTATGGTAATGGTGTATCCATGATTATCTTTGCAGGGATTGTATCTGGTATTCCTGGTATGATCAAAGGGATCTATGAAGATTACTTTGTTAATATCCCGAGCGATCGACTCAATTCGTCTATGATTTTCGTTGGGATTTTAATTGTTGCAGTTTTGGTGATTATCTATTTCACAACCTTTGTGCAACAAGCTGAGTACAAAATTCCAATTCAATATACGAAGATTGCTCAAGGTGCCCCTTCAAGTTCCTACCTACCGTTAAAAGTGAATCCTGCTGGTGTTATCCCAGTTATCTTTGCAAGTTCGATTACAGCTGCTCCAGCAGCTATCTTCCAATTTGTAAGTGCTATGGGCTATAACGCATCATGGGTTCGGACGGCGCAGGCGCTTCTGGCGACTACAACCATCAGTGGTATGTTTACCTATGCTCTGTTGATTATTCTCTTTACTTTCTTTTATACGTTTGTACAAATTAATCCTGAAAAGACAGCAGAGAATTTACAAAAGAGTGGAGCCTACATCCCAGGTGTTCGTCCAGGTAAGGGAACGGAAGAATATATGTCTAAATTGCTTCGCCGTTTGGCGACAGTTGGCTCACTTTTCCTAGGGGTTATCACACTCATTCCGATCCTAGCCAAAGATCTTTTCGGTCTGACCGATGCAGTTGCTCTTGGAGGAACTAGTCTTCTTATCATCATTTCAACAGGTATTGAAGGAATGAAACAGTTGGAAGGTTATCTTCTGAAGCGTAAGTATGTCGGATTTATGGATACTACAACAGAATAGAAATAGGTTGACTTAGTCAACCTTCTATTTTGTTTTTAAAAAAGTTTATTAAGTGTTTTAATAGATTGCTTTAAAAACAAAAAAGGAGACAAAACATGAATCTTTTGATTATGGGCTTGCCAGGCGCAGGCAAGGGAACACAAGCAGCCAAAATTGTGGAACAATTCCACGTGGCACATATTTCAACTGGGGATATGTTCCGTGCTGCTATGGCTAATGAAACAGAAATGGGTGTTTTAGCGAAATCCTACATTTCTAAAGGTGAGTTGGTGCCGGATGAAGTGACAAACGGAATCGTGAAAGAGCGCTTGGCACAGGATGATATTAAAGAAACTGGTTTCTTGTTGGACGGTTATCCAAGGACAATTGATCAAGCCCATGCTTTGGATCAAATCCTTGCGGATCTGGGCATCCAACTTGACGCAGTTATCAATATCGAAGTCAATCCAGATAGTTTGTTAGAACGTTTGAGTGGACGGATTATCCACCGTGAAACAGGGGAAACCTTCCACAAAGTTTTCAACCCACCAGTGGATTACAAAGAAGAAGATTACTATCAACGTGAAGACGACAAACCTGAAACAGTAAAACGTCGTTTGGATGTTAATATCGCTCAAGGCCAACCAATTATTGATCATTACCGTGCTCAAGGATTCGTTCACGACATTCAGGGCAATCAAGAGATTGAGGCAGTCTTCTCAGATATCGAAAAAGTCTTGTCAAATTTAAAATAAAAGCGTTTTTCCCGCTTGCAATATTTGACAAGTAGTGATACAATGAGTTAGTCTGACTTATAATTGTTACCTCTGTGCTCAGAGGAATCTATCGAAATTTAGGGAGGTGCTTTTGCGTGGCAAAAGACGATGTGATTGAAGTCGAAGGCAAAGTAGTTGATACGATGCCGAACGCAATGTTTACGGTTGAACTTGAAAATGGACATCAGATTTTAGCAACAGTTT
>NZ_CALHWC010000035.1 GCF_938036805.1 uncultured Streptococcus sp. | reverse complement strand
GCTCACGGCTCACGGCTCACGGCTCACGGCTCACGGCTCACGCTGATTATGTAATCGGGCGTGTTTTTTGTCAAGCTCTAAAACAGACTTTTTCACGTTTTTTTGAGGAAGTTTTTTATGTTGTTTTAGGACTTGATAAGTTAATTGTTGGAGGTGTAAAATGACACCTCTAGCTATTGATAGAAGTTGGCAATCTGGAAACGAAAGAGCTGACAACCTGTTCTTTTGGAGAACATTTGGTTTTGAAGAAAAGGATGTATTAACAGAGAATACAGATGGTATTGTAAAGGGTACATTATTTGAGTTTAAGAATAGCATTGCAGACCTTAACATAGTTCTCGTACAAGCTATTCATTATCTTTCTAAGTTGAGAAATAAGGGTGGGATTCCAATACCAAGCAAAATCGTTTTGGTTGATATTAGCAAAGACCATGCCTATGTTTATGATGCAACTCAATATCGTACTGAAATCGAGCAAAACTATACAAATAGTGCCTCTAAAGATGTTAAACAACTGACACTTAAAAATGCAACAAAGCCTGAAAATGAATTTGATTTCATAGTATCTCAACCAAATAACCCTAAAAATAAAGCCTTACGAGAATTATTCAATGTGGAAGTTTATCAAAAATTTGAAATCAACTTTCCAAATATTTTAGGTTGGGCGAATTACATATACCGTCACGATAAAACAACAACAAAATCTCAAATGTTTGAGATGCTCAAACAACCATCTAATTCAATAGTCGAAAACTATATCTTACCTTGGTGTGGAGACGAAAGCGATTTTGACACCGTGATGGACGCATTAAATGACCCTGCAAATAGAAAAGATTTAGGAGCGTTTTATACACCATTACCTTATGTTAAAGAAGCAACTAAACTTGTTCGTCAAGCTATTAGCAGTCTTCCTAAAGGTATGGACTATGTTATTTTGGATAGATGTGCTGGTACAGGAGCATTAGAGCATTATTTAACTGAGGAAGAGTTAAGCCATGTTATCTTGAATACTTATGAAATAAAAGAATGGCTTGTTTTGTATAACAAATATATTGGGAAGGTACGAGCTATCATACCACCACTTTCAATGGTAAAAGCTGTTAAGGGAAACTTAGTAACAGGTGGGGATGCTTTAGCAGAAGAGTTTTTATCAATTCCAATGGAAACAGATGGAAAACATAATACATTACAAGAAGTCATAGATGACAAAAATGTTGCGATTATTGGTTTTGAAAATCCCCCTTATTCTAGCGAATTAGCTCGTGCTCAAGAAGGAAATGTTAAATCTAAAGATAAATACAGCTATATAAGAAAATTGATGTCCGATGAATTTACTGGGGATAGTAGTCATGCAAAAGATTTACTCAATCAATTTGTTTGGTCGTTTGAGAAGTATTTTATGAGAAGCGAACATGATTATTACATCCTATTTGCACCAGTAAAGTATTGGAAGTCTGTAGGATTAATGAAAAAAACTTTCGTTGATGGATTTTTAGCAAATAGAGGGAATTTTAAAGCACAAGAAAGTTCTGTTTTAGTCGCACAATGGAAGAATGAAGTTGATACCATAACAGAAAGTTTAACTGTTCCAGCTAAAGAGATTTGGAAAGATGACAAAAAGTGGGGAACTGGAAAAGGAGCTGCAGTCATTGATGTACCTGAGGATGCTATTCTTAAAGATGTGAAGCATGTCACTGTAAGAAAAGTATACAAAACGCTAGGAGAATATTATTCTAAAAAGTTAAAAACAGATGTATTATCTAAAATTGCTACTGGCTACGATGGTAGAGAAGTGTCATTGAAAAGCTATGGGAAACCTGTCTATAATGACAATATTTTAGCGGTTATAGAAGCCAGTGGTTTTGGTACTACTCCGCAGGACATACGAATGACTAGAATTGCTATATATCATGGACGAGGTAGTCAAGTTAGAACAACTAATTATGCAGAGCAGACAGCTTTGTTTGTTGCCAAGCAGTATCCTCAAAGAAAATGGTATGAAAGAGATATTTACTATACAACTGCCGACAAAGGAGATTTGTATAAAAAAGATATAGATTTTCTAAGAAAATCTACGTTATGGACTTGCATATCTCAAAAAAATCATTGTTTAAGCTTCCATGGTTCTGATGGGAAATTTTACAATAACGAGATGTGCTTAGATGAGAACTCTCTAGTCCGTAAAGAATTGGTCGAACAAGAAAAATATGGGAAACTTGATAGAGCGGACTTAATGTTGTTAGGTGTCTTCGATGAATTACTTGAACTAGCCAAAGATACTCCAGAATATAATTCAAAGTATAATTATGGAACATATCAAATTGAGTTAGAGATAAATACCTCATACAAAGATGGCAATGGTAAAAAGATTTTTAATAATGAAAAAGTTAATACTAAACTAAAGGAGCTTAAAACAAGGCTAGCCGATTACTACGAAAATGAGCTTGAAAGTAAATTATTTGAGTATGAACTATTGAAATAATGAAAGACGATTTCCGAAAGGAAGTCGCCTTTTTGTATATTTTCGGAAGCACTCCATTTTGTGGTTAGTGTAAACAGGTATATAGTTCCCAAAAATAAAATGAAAGTAGGAAAATAAAGAGAAGAAAATTTTCTGAAAGTCTAGTTTGAACCGGCAGCTTGAACGAACCATTTAAGAATTTGTGGCTACCATCTAGCTCCTGATAAAACAAGAAAAGTGTGGAATCCATGGCTTTTATGAGCTCATGTTGCTTCCACACTTTTTATTGGGCGGGTTTATCTAACGGCCTTTTGTTCTTTATGTTTGTGAAGGATAAAGGAGTTTGAAAAACTCAGGCTTGCTAGTACAAAAAGAAGAAGGGTTGTTGCTGGATAGCTAAGGGAGATATGATTGGTTTTGATGATAAAGAGAAGGGCAAAGGCAAGAATGGCAAAGAAGATGCTGAGGCTCCAAGTCATTCGGCGACTGAATAAATGCTGCTCAAAGAGCAGAGGAATGAGGAGACAGCCTAGAAGAAGGCTCGTTGGGAAAACGACATACTCGGCAGAAAAAATAGTCAAGATACTCAGAGTGATAAACAGGCAGCTAAGTACATGATGGGTATAGTTGAGCCAATTTATTTTCATTGGAAAACCTCCTTTTGATGATGATTGTTTGGATACGGTTGATGGTGTAAACACCACACTTTCACACCTTTATTATAAGTCTTTAAAAGTAAAAAGCAAGCGTTTACAATCTTTTTTATCCAGTCTATCAATCTTTTTCATTACTCTGAATTATCAGATATTTTCAAGCTTTCTGAGACTTCTTTTTCTTTCAAAAAATAGATTTTTTCGGTATAATAGTCAAAGATAGTCAATGTTAGAGAAGACTTGAATGCTTATTTTTAGATATAACAGATAGAAAGGTATATCATGGGCATCAAAAATACCTCGGATAGTATAGAAGAATATATCAAAAGAATTTTGGCGCAGGCGGGCATGGTCGAGCTGAAGCGCAGTGAGTTAGCCGATGTTTTTCAGGTGGTTCCGAGTCAGATCAATTATGTGATTAAGACACGCTTTACGGAGAGTCGGGGCTATATCGTCGAAAGCAAGCGCGGTGGCGGTGGCTATATCAGGATTGGTAAGATTGAATTTTCCGATCGGCACCAGATGCTGTCTGATTTGTTGACCAATGTCGGTGAGTCGCTCAGCCAGCCAGTTTTTTCAGATGTTATGCAGCTGCTCTTTGATGAAAAAATTATTGGCCAGCGTGAGGGAGATCTGCTCCTAGCGAGTGCCAGCGATGCTGTATTGGGAGCAGAGGCTCCGAGGATTCGAGCTAGAATGTTACGGAAAATTTTGCAGCAATTAGATAGAAAAGGAAATTAAGAATATGAATTATTCAAAAGCTTTAGTAGAAAGCTTGGAGTCGGCTCAGCTCTTAGCTGGTCATTTTGCTACTGATTATTTAGAATCGTGGCAGGTGCTGATGGCTCTGGCTAATAATCCCTACAGCGTGGCAGGCTCGGCTCTAAATGAATTCCCTATTGAAGTGGATAAACTGGAAGAAGCAGCCTCTGACATTACTGGAAAAGAGTATCAAAAACAAGGCGGTTTTGACTTATTGCCTTTCTCTCACCGTTTGGAGGAGCTCTTTACTCAAGCAGGGCAGATTGCGGAAGCCGTCCATGCTAAAAGCCTAGGCACAGAGCACCTGCTCCTAGCCATGCTATTTGATCGTGGGACCTTGGCAGCTCGTGTGCTAGAAGCTGCAGGTTTCGGCTATGATGATAAAAGTGCAGCTCCTCGATTCAGTGATTTGCGAAAGGTTTTAGAGCAGCGTGCTGGCTGGGGCAGAGAGGAAATCAAATCGATCCGCTCGCTAAATAAAAACACGGCCTCTGCTAAACAAACCATGGCGAATATGATGGGCATGCCTCCTTCAACTAGCGGCGGTCTGGAAGACTATACTCGGGATTTGACAGAATTGGCTCGGGCTGGTCGTCTGGAACCAGTTATCGGTCGGGATGAGGAAATTTCTCGAATGCTTCAGATCCTCAGTCGCAAGACAAAGAATAATCCAGTGTTAGTCGGTGATGCGGGGGTCGGTAAAACGGCTCTGGCACTAGGCTTGGCTCAACGCGTGGCAGCTGGTCAGGTTCCGGCAGAACTTGCCAAGATGCGCGTCTTGGAATTAGACTTGATGAATGTCGTTGCTGGGACTCGTTTCCGCGGAGACTTTGAAGAGCGGATGAACAATATCATCAATGACATCGAAGAAGACGGCCATGTCATCCTCTTTATCGATGAGCTGCATACTATCATGGGCTCTGGTAGCGGGATTGATTCAACCTTGGATGCAGCCAATATCCTGAAACCGGCTCTGGCTCGGGGAACCTTGCGGACAGTTGGAGCTACGACGCAGGAAGAGTACCAAAAACATATCGAAAAAGACGCTGCTCTGTCTCGGCGTTTTGCCAAGGTCACTATTGAAGAACCTACTGTGGCCGACAGCATTGCTATTCTGCAGGGTTTGAGAAAGAGTTATGAGGATCACCACAAGGTGCAGATTAGTGATCAGGCCATCGAAACAGCGGTCAAGTATGCACATCGCTACCTGACCAGCAAGCATCTGCCAGACTCTGCTATTGACCTTTTGGATGAGGCCAGTGCAACTGTGCAGAACAAAGGACCGCAGAATTATAAACAGTCGGATTTGACGCCTGTGGATCAGGCTTTGATGGCTGGAAAGTTGAAAAAAGTCGGTCAGCTACTGGCAAAAGAGCAGGAGCCAACTGTT
This sequence comes from uncultured Streptococcus sp., assembly GCF_938036805.1. Lineage (GTDB taxonomy): Bacteria > Bacillota > Bacilli > Lactobacillales > Streptococcaceae > Streptococcus. The sequence goes on along the minus strand of NZ_CALHWC010000035.1, from coordinate 2,695 downwards.
TACAAGCTGAAAGTGGAAGCAGGGGATATCTTAGAGACTCTCAGCCGCTTGTCTGGTATTCCTGTGCAGAAATTAACTCAGACAGATGCCAAAAAATACCTCAACTTGGAAAAAGAACTACACAAGCGGGTTATCGGACAGGATGCAGCAGTTTCGGCTGTCAGCCGAGCTATTCGTCGCAATCAATCGGGCATCCGCACCGGCAAACGCCCCATTGGTTCCTTTATGTTCTTAGGGCCAACGGGTGTCGGGAAGACAGAGTTGGCTAAGGCCTTGGCAGAAGTTCTCTTTGATGATGAATCAGCCCTGATTCGCTTCGACATGAGTGAATATATGGAGAAATTCGCAGCTAGTCGTCTCAATGGGGCGCCTCCGGGCTATGTAGGCTATGAAGAAGGCGGCGAGTTGACGGAGAAGGTTCGCAACCGTCCATATTCAGTTCTTCTCTTTGACGAGGTAGAAAAGGCTCATCCAGATATTTTCAATGTCCTCTTGCAGGTCTTGGATGATGGTCAGCTGACCGATAGCAAGGGCCGCAAGGTGGACTTCTCCAATACCATCATTATCATGACCAGCAATCTGGGGGCAACGGCCCTGCGGGATGATAAGACGGTTGGTTTTGGGGCGCGGGACATCCGCTTTGATCAGGCCAATATGGAAAAACGGATTCTGGAAGAATTGAAAAAGACCTACCGGCCTGAATTTATCAATCGGATTGATGAAAAGGTGGTCTTCCACAGTCTGTCTGCTGAGGATATGCAGGAAGTGGTCAAGATTATGGTGCAACCGTTGATCAGGAGTCTGGCAGAGCAAGGCATCGTGCTTAAATTTCAAGCTAGTGCCCTGAAATTGCTGGCTCAGGAAGGTTACGATCCAGAAATGGGAGCACGACCGCTGCGCCGTACCCTGCAGACGCAGGTGGAGGACAAGCTGTCTGAGTTGCTCCTGACCGGAGATGTGGCAGCTGGTCAAACGCTCAAAGTTGGCGTCAAAGGCGGTCAACTCAAATTTGAAATGGCTTAGGGAGGATGTGTGCAATGGAAATTCGTGTGATGACAGAAAAGGATTATGCCTCTGTTTACCAGCTGTGGCTCTCTTGCGCTGGTATGGGGCTCAATAACTTAGATGACTCTGAAGAAGGGATTGCCCGCTTTTTGAAGCGCAATCCTGAGACCTGTCTGGTTGCCTTGGAAGGGGAGAGCTTTATAGGTGCTATTCTAGTTGGCACAGATGGACGTAGAGCGTACATTTATCATACAGCTGTCCATCCATATTTTCGTAGAAAAGGAGTAGGCAGAGCTCTGGTCGAACAGGCCTTGTCAGCAGTGAAAAGACTTGGTATCCATAAAGTATCGCTGGTCGTTTTTGAAAGAAATGAACTGGGCAACCGTTTTTGGCAGGAGCTGGGATTTTCAGTTAGAAATGATCTGCTTTACCGAGATCAAGGACTAACGGAGATGATTCGACAGGATACATAAAAAGCTGATTTACTGGCATTCTTGCTAGGCTAATCAGAACCGTGTTATCATTCTGAAGAATATCATTTAGAAAGGCAGAAACTGTGTCTCTTCGTTATCTTACTCGAATCGCTCTTCTGGCGGCTGTCTGCGTCGTGCTTCGTTATGCCTTTGCTGGCCTACCCAATATCAAGCCGATTACAGCGCTGTATTTTCTCTTGGTGGATTTTGAGGACTTGAAGGGCTCTCTTCTAGTCATGTCTATCAGTATCTTTGTATCTTCATTCCTCTTTGGAATGGGACCATGGGTTCTTTTCCAGATCTTATCCTTTACGGTGGTTATTTGCCTATGGTACCTACTGTATCGGCGACTAGGCTTGTTTGGCCAGAGTATGTTGGCCTTGTTTTTAGCCTTTAGCTATGGTCTTGTGATTGATGGTATCACAGCCTTGCTTTATCAAATGCCTTGGTGGACCTATGTGGCAGCGGGAGTGGGCTTCAATCTAGCCCACGCCTGGTCCACGATGCTCTTCTATCCTATTTTGTATTTTATTTTAAGGAGACTTTATCATGAAAAAAATCTTTAGCTTACTTACGCTTGCCTTTGCTCTCTTTTTAGTGGGCTGTAGCAATAATCAAACAAAAAACGATACCAGCTCTAGTTCGGCTGCTTCTTCCGTCAAAAAGGAACTAAAAATCAGCATCAGCATTGCACCAGAAGGTCAGGAGAAGAGTGAGAAAACGGTGGCTGTTGAAGAAGGAAAAACAGCGATGGATGCATTGAAGAAGGCCTATAAGGTCGAAGAAAAAGAAGGTTTTATCACTTCCATTGACGGTCATGCTCAGGATGAAGCAAAAGGTCTCTACTGGATGTTTAAGGTTAACGGAGAAATGGCTCCTAAGGGAGCCAATCAAATCACGCTCAAGGATGGAGACAAGCTGGAATTCTACCAAGAAGTCTATCAGCAATAAATCTTGTAGAAAAAGAATCTGATGCTTAAGACATTAGGTTCTTTTTTTGCGCTTAATGCAGTTTTGAAGTGTCTGAAAAATATTTTTATAAAATTTTATAAAAAACTATTGACAAAAGAAAAATATAGTTTATAATAAAACCATAGAAATAATAAAATATAATAAAAAGGTTAAGCGTATGAAAAAACAAATTGCAATCGTCTTTGGAACCTTTGCTCCCTTGCATCAGGGGCATATCGATTTGATTCAGAAGGCGAAGCGTTCTT
>NZ_CALHWC010000034.1 GCF_938036805.1 uncultured Streptococcus sp. | reverse complement strand
CTAAGGGGTCTCTTGGCTTTTCTACATTTACATAAATAGCCTGACCATCACTTTCACCTATATAAATAACTTTCCTAAAAAACATCCTTCATCCTTTCTAGCAATATTAAAATAGAGCAAAGTTACTCCAATCCCATTTTCCGTGTGCCAATCCATCATAAACGGTATTAGCAGCAGCATTGACGACATACCCAGCAAATGCTCCTGCAAGAGTACCGACGACAGGAAGAGGAATCATGCTACCAATAGCAGCTCCAGCATAAATCGCACCTACAGCTGTTGAAGTGTGTGCAACACCATCAATAACAGCACTAGTTTCTCCATATTGCTCTTTTCGTTCTAAATAGGTAATACCTCCATCAAGCACTGCAAGGGCACCTCCAACAGCACCAACACTCTTTAAAAAGCCTTTGAAGCCTGTTCCTCGCACCAACTTCCCAGTACCATTAATAATTTCATCCGTATGCTTAGCACTTTTTACAATATTAAACCTGCTGACATCACCACTAACCTGTCTCCAAGTCTTATACCCTGTTCTAGTGCTCGCTACAGGCTTTCCATACCATGTTCCATTCTTAATTTTTCGATAGCTTGCTATCCCCTCTGCTATAGCCAAATTAACAGTTGAAGAATAGCTTATAGCAGTCCCTATTTTCTTCATCAAGTTTAATGCATTAAGAAGCGTCTCATCTTTTTTAATTTTACCCAAATCTTTATTAACAGTCTTAGAAACTAACCCTAACAGTTCCACTGGTGTCGAGTCGTTTGCTTTAGTGGAAATTTTCTCAACTGCCTTTAAGAAATCTTGGCTACTATAGAATGCCTTGGCTTCCGCATCAGTAAATGAAAGACCCGCCATAGTAGAAAGACTTTCTAAAGTTTGGGTTTGCGACTGCAATACCTTACTATACTCATCTCCTCGCTTCCAACCATTGAAGCTCGCCATATTCGTCTTGGTATCTGTTAAGATCTTCTTACCTTCTGACAAAGGGGTCGTAATTGTACTAGCGTCTGGATTCGTCAGACTGAGAATATCAGAGATAGAGCTATAAATAGTTGCAGTTGCTTTATCCACCGTACTAATATTGGTCTCCAAATCTGAAAAACCATCCAAAAGCCCCTGCAAATATTCTGTATCAATAATCGCATCCGCCGCTGTCTCTGAGACTGTTGATTTAAACTGTTCGATAGTCTTATCATACTGAGCAGAAAGAACGGCTAAAGCATTAGAAAAATTCATCAATAAGGGAACCTGATGATTGATAATTTCGTTGCAAAAGCTATTTAAAACTAGCGAAAATGTAATCTCTTTGGCTACATAGAATAAAAAATACTGTAACATCTGTATAGCACTTTTCAATTGGATTAGAACCTCAAATTAATGTCAGATGAGTTTATTAGTCTTCTTGCCAAACTCTCCTTAATAAAAGGAATAAATACGTTCACGTAGTATTTTTAATGTTCTACTTCTTATTTTTTTAGTAATTGTATACCTGTATTTGTTAGATTGTTCGAGTCAATTTGGAAACAATCAACTATTCAATAACACATAATCCAGGACTACACTTCGTTACAAACAACCTTAGAGTAAAACTTAACTAATCATTTTTGATTTTAATACAAGGGGGTATTAACGATATTTCTATTTTGGGATAACATCTATTCCGAAACTACCAATGAATCAGATTTGATATGAACGATTTAAGGGTTTAACTCATGTTTTTCTATCAGTCACTTATACATAATACTTCACTTATTATACGGATAATTTTGGACTTTGTGCTTGTTAGTAAATTTCATAATAAAAAAACCAAAAGTTAGATTTTTAGTATCTAACTTTCGGGAGTAGCTCAATCACTCTCTCTAATTTTCATCAATTTAATATAGTTACTTCCAATAGAAAATAATTTTAACTATTTTAGTCAAATATCAAAATAGGATTACTGTCCTAATGATTAAATGCACAGAGAATCGTCCATACAGTTGGCAAGGTTTACTCACTCTCATTACAAAGATTTCTTTTTATAAGTATAGCAAAAAGTATGTTTACAGATGAATAGGCAAAACTTGCTTGAAAATCAAGATGTCTACCTAGTACTTTAAACAAAAGAAAGGCTTATATTTTCTAGAGCCCAATAATTCTATAAGATACGGATATATGAAATCAGAAAAAATAAATACCAAGTTAGTTACAAGATAAAAACTCTTCCATAGATACTTTCTATAAATACTCCGAACTATTAAAAATTAATTATGAAATAAAGTCTTTCATAATAAGCAATTCAACACCGGCCAGTTGTTCTATGAGTCTTCTTTTTTAAAATAGCCAACAAATAATTCTATATATTGCAATTCACCTTGTGAAATAATATGGTAGAAAGGCGTTGCTATGTCTAAATTATTTTCTTCCAACGTCAGGATTAACTTAGCAAATCCTATCTCTGTCAATTCAGCAAAATTTCCTTGAATAACAGTTTTCAATAAGTTGTCAACCTCAAAATATGTTGAAAATTCATATCCTTCTAATTGGAAATAATCATTCCAGATAGGTACGAATAATTCAAGATCAACTATTTCATTGAGTGGAACATTGTTTAAACTATAAAAAAATGGACCTTTCACTTGATAGCCTGACTCTATAATGCCTGAAATAAAATTTTCTAAATTTTTATCCATTTCATTGTAGTGAAAAGATACTTTTTTTCTAACTACGTTTTGGAAAGCTATTTTTTCAACTTTTACAACATCTATGGGCAATCTCATTACACTTTCTCAACCTCACAATACAAGTCTACAACATAGTCACCATAAAGGTCCAAAACAACATGAAAAATATTTACCAATCTATATCCTTCTTTCGAAATTTCTCTTTCAATCTCCTCGTAAGGAATAGCTTCTTCTTGATCATAATGACGATAATAAAAGTCGGTTATTAAATTTAAAGATTTCTGAAAGAAAATACCCGAGGTATTTTCTTTCACTTGCTCAAGTTTATTACCTAATGTTGTAAAAACCAAAATATCTTGAATGTCGTCTGATGGTAAATATGTAAAGTAGGTAGGACCATCAAAATATAGGTCATCTCCCATCATTAAACGCTTAAATCCCTCTGAAGCTTCCTTTAACTGACTGTAGAAAGAGGACTCCGACTCAATGGTAAGTTCAAATCCAATCGCATTTTTTAAGCTTAATTGCCTTCTTTTAAATTTCATTTATTTTCCTCGTTTCATCTTTTTGACCTGATAATAAATAAAACTAATAGCGGTATCCAAAAGAATTGAATAACCAAAAATTCTTATTGTCCATATAAGCCAAATCGGGCTATTTTCAGCATTTATCTTAAGTATCTTCAAACACACTGCAAGAGTCAAAAATAAGACAATTTCTATTACCAAGCGATACTTGGCCTTTTTAAGGTCTATGGTTTTCAAAAAGGACTCTCTCTTGGCTTCCTTAGGTACTTCTTCCCAATAGGTCTTATCCTTACTTCTTAGATAAAGTAGATAACCAACTTCGACGATTAATCTTGAAAAAGCTGAAATAAACACTATATTGCTCACAATCCCAAATGTTTGCACATAATAACCGGATAAACTAGCCAACCCTCCGCCTAACAAAGTAACTCCTAGAATAATCCAAAGGGATGGTTTACTGTAAACACTTGAAAAGGCTATATAGTTAGCAGTTGTTCGTTTTTCTGAAAATCCTTTTCTTAGTTGCTTTTTTAACCAACTGGCATTATAAACAATTAACCCCATGAATAAACCAATGGAACTTAACCAATAAATCAGCGAGTAGATCAGCGAATTTTTTAGAACCTCATTCGTTAAAATAGTGAGAATATAATTCATTAAAACCAATGAAAGATGGATCCCATTGATTAGTACAAAGAGCATCGCAGTACTAAAGAGTTGATGTTTATAGATGAACGTCTTGCTGAATGACATAATCTGACAGCCCAGCATGAGCAATAGAAGGAGACATAGAAAAAGAAAAGGGACATTAGAAAAGGGATCTACTGTGAATTGCTCCTTGATAAAAAAATATATGTGAGTCAGGTCGATGCTCAATACAAACAAACCAGCCCAGGCCAAACTCAACATTCTAACAGAAGCTCGCGTGGAACCCAGCGCTTGAAAATATTCCTTATTTAATGCTTCTGACCGAAAGTCTTCTCCATATTTAATCACTTCCCACCTCCAAAGAAATTAGCAATAGAATCGTCTATACCTTTTGCAAATGATTGTACATGCTGAACTGCACTTTTACCAGTATTACCAATATTCGTATTAATTAGAGTGTTTATTCCTATACCAGCCAAAGCACCGACAGCAGTTCCTAACGGAGGTAAGAAGAAAGAGCCTATAGCTGCACCTGCAGCAGTTGCACCTGCACCTGCACCGATTGAGATAGTCGCATCAATTGTTGCATTTCTTAGTTCACGTCCTTGGATTCCATCACTAAAATCAATATTATTTGTAGCACTTTCAACCACAGTAAATGCAGTTCCAAGAGCACCAAGAAATTTACCAGTTTTGGTAAAGGTAGAAGCATTTTTCCAAGTACTTGGTTTGAAATCTGTTACCACACTTTTAATAGACTCTGTAAATCCTGACTTAGCTGCGTTGCCTATTGCTTTAAAATTAAGACCACCACCTGGTTTAAAAGCATAATTTATACCAGCCAAATCAATGTCCAACGCTTTCTCAAAGGTTCTCCCTGGAGCTGTGACTTGTCTTCCACCTCCTCCTTGATTAAATACAACCTTATCAAGAGCACGATAATTGCCTGTACTTGTTACAAACTCTAACTGAGTCCCTTTCTTATTAAAGTATTTTTTGAAATTTTTAATAAATTCAGGAATCACTTCCCCATCCTTAATAGGAATCGCAAAACCTTGGGCATCTTTCACAATTTCCATGCCGTTTAGGTACATCTTCCCTTTTAAGAAAGTAATTGAAGTCGAAACCCCTTCGTTTCCATCTTTAACCTTGTTAACTAAGTTATTCCATTCTTCAACAGAAATCCCTAAAAACTCTGCAGCCTTCTTTGCATCAGACTCCTGACTTCCTTTTCTCTTTCCTAAATCTTTATTAATAGTCTTAGAAATTAACCCTAACAGTTCTACTGGTGTTGTGCCATCTGCTTTGGAGGAGATTTTCTTAACTGCCTTTAAGTAATCTTGGCTATTGTAGAACGCCTTGGCTTCTGCATCAGTAAATGAAAGACCTGCCATAGTAGAAAGACTTTCTAAAGTTTGAGTTTGCGACTGCAGTACCTTGCTATACTCATCTCCTCGCTTCCAACCATTGAAGCTAGCCATATTCGTCTTGGTATCTGTTAAGATCTTTTTACCTTCTGACAAAGGGGTCGTTATCGTACTAGCATCTGGATTCGTCAGACTGATAATGTCAGAGATAGAGCTATAAATCT
>NZ_CALHWC010000033.1 GCF_938036805.1 uncultured Streptococcus sp. | reverse complement strand
GACGACGAAATCGAATTCTAACGAATTACCGATTTCTGTCCCACTCTCTTTTCTTGATTTAAATAATATAATAAATTTTTCCAAAAAAGAGGTATAGACCATTTACAAATAAAATAGAAAGCGTTATAATAGAGTCAATAGAAATAGAACAAGAGGAGGCAGTCAGATGCCTAAATATATAAAAGCCGATCAGTTCTTCTATCCTCAAGGGATTCGCAAGGGTGGATTTTTAGAAGTGATTGATGGAAAATTTGGAAAATTAGTACAGGAAGTCCCTGCGGATGCGGAAGTGGTGGATTACACAGGCTACTCTGTCGCACCAGGTCTGGTGGATACCCATATCCATGGTTTTGGTGGGGTCGATGTCATGGACAATAACATCGAAGGTACCCTCCATACCATGAGTGAAGGGCTTTTGACGACTGGGGTGACTAGTTTCCTGCCGACTACGCTGACATCATCTTACGAGCAACTTCTAGCTGTGACGGAGAATATTGGTGCGCGCTATCAAGAAGCAAGTGGTGCCAAGATTCGCGGTCTCTACTTTGAAGGGCCTTACTTCACTGAAAAGTACAAGGGTGCCCAAAACCCAGCCTACATGAAGGACCCTCGTATGGATGAATTTCGTGCTTGGCAAAAGGCAGCCAATGGCCTGCTAAATAAAATTGCTTTGGCACCTGAGCGCGAGGGCGTGGAAGAATTTGTCCGCACCATCACTGATGAAGGTGTGACAGTCGCTTTGGGGCACTCTGATGCGACCTATGACGAAGCCAAGGCAGCAGTAGAAGCAGGAGCTAGTGTCTGGGTACATGCCTACAATGGTATGCGGGGCTTGACCCACCGTGAGCTAGGTATGGTTGGGGCTATGTACGAGCTGCCTCATACTTACGCAGAGTTGATTTGTGATGGTCACCACGTAGATCCCAAGGCCTGTGATATTTTGCTTAAGCAAAAGGGTCATGAACATGTAGCCCTCATCACAGACTGTATGACTGCAGGTGGGCTGGAAGATGGCGACTATATGCTGGGAGAATTTCCAGTGGTGGTAGCCAATGGCACAGCTCGTCTCAAATCGACTGGCAACTTGGCAGGATCAATCCTGCAGCTCAAAGACGGCCTAAAAAATGTGGTTGAGTGGGGCATCGCAAATCCTCACCAAGCAGTCATGATGGCCAGTCTTATCCCAGCAAAATCCGTCCGCATTGACGATGTCTGTGGCCAGATCAAGGAAGGCTATGATGCTGACTTTATCGTTCTGGACAAGGATTTAGAGCTAGTTGCTACTTATTTGGATGGCGAAAAGCGCTTTGAAGCTGCCTCCAGTGTTCTTTAATTGAGTCTCCTTATATTTTTAGAAAGGATGGGGTAACCTGTCCTTTTTAATGTGGAGCTACTTCTTTTTCCCTAGGATTGGCTAGAGGGACTTGGGCAAAGCTAGAATGGTTGGCGCAACTAGAAAGTCTCTGAGATATTTTTCTTAACAGATGGTAGGGCTTTCTCAATGAAAGAGAAGATGTTATAATAGGGTTATCACAGACGAGGAGGACAGGATGAAAAAGATTGATTATAAATTTATGGGAATGGGTTTGGTATTCCTCTTCTTTGGATTGCTACTGCATCGTTTCTTGATATTTATTGCTGGGCTGGCCTTTATCATTTACAGCTTTTTCAGCCGAGGCATGGCTCCAACCAAGGAAAATATCTTTAAGCCAAAATTGTCCAAAAGAAAGAAAAAATAAGGAGAACAGATATGCAAAATTATACTCTTAACAATGGCGTCAAGATTCCAGTCTTGGGCTTTGGTACTTGGAAGGCTCAGGACGGAGAAGAGGCTTATCAGGCAGTCTTGGCTGCTCTGAAGGCTGGCTATCGCCACATTGATACGGCAGCTATCTACAAGAATGAGGAGAGTGTCGGTCGAGCGATTAAAGACAGCGGCATTCCGCGTGAAGAGCTCTTCATCACCACCAAGCTCTGGAATAGCAAGCATACTTATGAAGAGGCCATGGAAGCCTTTAACAGCTCTATGGAGCGGTTGGGGCTGGATTATCTGGATCTCTACCTTATCCACTGGCCAAATCCTAAGCCTTTACGAGAAGATGGAGCTTGGCGAAAGCGCAATGCAGAAGTTTGGCGGGCTATGGAAGACCTCTACCAAGCTGGTAAGATCCGAGCGATCGGCGTCAGCAATTTCCTGCCTCATCACCTAGAGGCTCTGCTGGAAACAGCGCGCGTTACTCCAGCCGTCAACCAAATCCGCCTAGCGCCAGGTGTCTATCAGACAGAGGCAGTGGACTTCTGCCGTGCCCATGATATCCTACTTGAAGCTTGGGGACCTTTTGGGCAAGGCGAGCTCTTCCAAAATCCAGCCGTGCAGGCGATAGCAGATAAGTATGGCAAGACCATTGCTCAAATTGCTCTAGCTTGGAGCCTACAAGAAGGCTTCCTGCCCCTGCCTAAGTCAGTCACTCCGAGTCGGATTGCTAGCAATCTGGATTGCTTTGACATCGAACTGAGTCCTGCTGACCTAGAAATTCTTAAAAATATCAGCGGTTTGGAAGGCGGAGCACCTAATCCAGATGGGATGGATTTTTAAACCTCTGAGGTGTATCCGTTGAGTTGAAATCAAGCTACTCGATATCTTAGTTATTAGTATTTAAGGAAGTTTTATAGTGACCTAGGCCTCGGCCGGTCACTTTTCCTATAGTTTCTTGGCATTCTAGGTCTCGGCCAGCTACTTTTCCTATAGTTTCGTGGCAACCTAGGTCTAGGCTAGTTACTTTTCCTATAGAATCATGGCAACCTAGGCCCAGGCTAGTTACTTTTCCTATAGTTTCGTGGCAACCTAGGCCTAGGCTGGTCACTTTTACTATAGATTCATGGTAATCTAGGACTAGAAGGCTCTTTTCATTGCTATTTATAAGATCCGTCGCCCCTCGGTCATTTGTCGTCAAAACAAGTGCCAGATGAGGAGTGATTTTGTGTCTTTTTCTTTTGAAAGACTAGAGGAAAAGTCGGAAAGAGACTCCGTTTTTTGATAAAAATGCCCCTTTCAGGGATAAAAAATGACATTTTAGGGCAGGAGACCCTAAGTTTCATCTCTACATGCTATACTCGCTTTATCAAAAATATTGGAGAGGTTTTATGATGAACACTACTTACACCATTCGCCCCTTGTCTTATAGCAATCTGACCCACCGTGAGTTTGAGAGTCTAATGGTTGATTCCTATCAGGTACTCACGATTTTTACGAGTTCCTATAGAGATGAGGACATGTACAGCAAGCACCTAGAGGGCTTTCATAGCAAGCTAGAGCAGTTTCAGGCTCAATTGGCCAATGTGGAAAAGAAAGACTCTATTAGTCTCGTAGAACTAGACAAGGAGCGAGATAACGCTCTGGTTGGTCTGTTTACCTTGCATAAGGGCTTTGCCAAAATCAAAGATAGAGACTTGAAAGAAGCCTATGAAGTCTTGCTGCCAGTCTTTAAAAAGTATAAGGATATCACTAAGCATACCAATGCTGTTGCAACGGCTGAGATTAAGAGCCTGCTCAAAACATTGCAGGAAGAGCCTTATCAGAAAGCTGTGACGAGTCTAGGACTTCTCCCTATGCTGACGGCTGTGATAGAGGCCCAAGCGGACTATGATAAAGGAGAAGCAGAAGCGCGTGCAGTCAAGTCAGCCAAGGAAGTCGGTAAAACCAAACAGCTACGCAACGAAATCTCCCGTAGCTACGACCTCTTTGTGCGCTACACAGCAGCCGTCGCAGAAGCCTATCCAGAGAGATCCCACTTGACCAAACTCCTTAAAGACCTCAATACGATCCGAGATAGCAAGCGCCGTTTGGTTGGTACAAATAAGAAAACAAAAACGGAAGAAGCAGGAGAGAAATCAGCATAAAGAAGCCCCCCTTAGAAGGAAGATTCTAAGGGGGATTTTTGTGGATTTGTGATAGGTCTTTAGTAAGTAGAGACAGTGAATTAAAAATTAACTTATTTCAAATTGTTAATATCACGGATGAAAAGTGAGCGTAATATTGTATTCTCTGTTTTTTTAACTCCTAAATCAGTCCTCATATGGTTCATTATTTCTTCTGATTTATCAAGTAGTTTTTGTCTATTAGTATTTTCGAAAGAAAGCAATATAAACTCAGACCATGATTTTACAACGTTTTTAGACCCCCATAAAGAAAGACTTTGATTAAGAGTTAGTATATCACTTTCTAATTCAGGGTAATTTTGATCTTTATTTTTTGCTATTTTATAGATTATCGCTACAAATTGTTCATAAGGTTCTTCTCGTTTTTGCGTTAAATATTCTCTTTTTTGTTGTTGTCGTTCCCAAATAAGTTTGGCAATAGTAGACGCAATTGAGATTGTACCAGACACTAGAGCTACAATAATAACAGTATCCAGTGTTGGTAGGTTATTAAAAAATGTGATTGAGAATAGTATTGCTTTTACTAGTGCCCAAAGGCTAAAAATGAGAATAGCAATTGCAATAATTTGACCAATACGATATGAAATTTTTTCCATTATAGCTCCTTTAAATTAAAGATACTCTTATTTTACAGTATTAAGATTAAGGAATCAATATTTTTTAGATAGTTGTACATCTCCTATTATGCTGAAAGCATAAGCTGAAGAAATTAAATATTTTTAAATATAGAAATATCAAAATAGTGTTATTTTAGTATAAAAATACTTTATGGTTCGTTGAGAAACTGATAAAATAGTTCGAAGATAAGCCATAAAATTATAACTAGGGATTGAATAAGGGAATTCAATTGTTGATTAGATATAATTTAGAGTATAGGAGATGAGGATTGTTATGGATAAGTTAGCTATTTTTCAAATATTGGGTGAGTTTTTAAATTCACAGTTTATCAGTTCAATGCTCGGTGCTCTTTTGGGTGCTGGGGTAGCGGTGTATATTGCAAAGCTTCAAAATAAGCAACAACTTAAACAGTTGAAATATGAACATAAGCTACAACGAGAATTTTTTGAAAAACAAGAAGAGAACGAAAGGGAACGTATATTTTTACAATATACTATTGAGCGTGCAGAGCGTTCGTATGAGATATTGAGTGATTTAAGAAGTGCTAAAAAGTTATTTGTAGATGCAATATTTGAATTGATGAAGAGCCTCCCTAATGATTTAGAATTAGATGAAGATATTGAATTTGAAAAACATTTTTCCTTGTTATATGCAGAGTATCTGATTCCTAAATACGACTCTATTATAAAATTAAGAGATATGTTATTACTAACTCTGGTTATCCAGGATGATATTGAACTATCTAGGTTAAAAGAAGAAGTTCGTAAGGAAGTTGCAATCTTTGTAGACTATCACAAAAAAATAAGTCAAGTAAAGATTTTTGAAGAGTATAAAGAAGTAGCTGATGATTTTATGAGTAAGTCAAAACTGACTGAAAAATGTGACGAATTAAGGACTTATTTAACCAAGTATATAACAGAAACTACATTTAGGCTAGTTTCTCCTGAGAGAATGGCTGAGAAGGTACTAAAACAAACAAAAGGGGATTTAAATATTCGATTTAAAGTTGTAAGAAAGGAGAATATGAAAGGGGCAACTGAAGATTAGATTTGAAACTTTTAATAGAAATTGGAGAAAACTTAGACAATGTATACTTGTCCTCCAAAAACTACACAAATAATTTAAGAAAAAGATTTAGTTCTGTATTGGACAGGGCTAGGTCTTTTTTGTTTAAGTAGTTTGTTCTTCTGTATAGTACTTTCTCGTTAGTTTGCTCGTTTCAAGTTATCCATTATTTCACGGATGATAGTTATGAATTATGCCCATATAAGTTAATTTCCTATTAAAAACACCCCAATCGTTAGATTTTATGTCTAACTTTTGGGGTGTGCTTTTTTATTGCAATCTGTTTTATTTATCAATACAATTTCAAATCACGAGGGTCGACTGGGAAGGTTGGGTTGTATGGATTGTGACGCAGTTTGAAGTGTTTGACGTCTTCTATGGTCTGAGTTCCAGATAACTGCATGACGGTTTTTAATTCGGCATTTAGGTGTTCAAAGACTTGACGCACACCGACGCTACCACCAAGGGCTAATCCATAAATGACAGGTCGTCCAATGGCTACCAAGTCTGCTCCTGAAGCCAAGGCTTTAAAGACGTGTTGGCCACGGCGAATACCAGAGTCAAAAACAATCGGAACACGTTTATCAACTGCTTCAGCGACTTCTTGAAGGGAGTCAAAGGCAGCTGGCCCACCGTCGATTTGGCGGCCACCGTGGTTGGTTACCCAGATTCCAGAAGCCCCTGCGGCAAGTGAACGTTCAACGTCTTCACGGCATTGAGGGCCTTTGACATAGACAGGGAGACCTGAGTATTCGGCGATAAATTCTACATCTCGTGGAGACAGGCGTTGTTTAGCTGATTTGTAGACAAAGTCCATGGACTTACCAGCACCTTCTGGCAAGTATTCTTCAACGATAGGCATGCCAACTGGGAAAACAAAGCCATTGCGCTTATCAACCTCACGATTGCCCCCTACAGTCGCATCCGCAGTTAAGACAATGGCTGTGTAGCCTTCTGCCTTGACACGATCCATAATATGGCGGTTAATGCCATCATCTTTACTGAAGTAAAATTGGAACCAGTGTGGAGTCCCTTGGAGGGCTTGGGAAATTTCTGGAAGATCAACTGTGGAATAGGAGCTGGTCGTATAAAGAGAGCCAAACTCGTGTACACCACGCGCAGTAGCGACTTCCCCTTGTTCATTTGCTAATTTATGGGCTGCAACAGGCGCCATGATGATTGGTGAAGACAGTTTTTCTCCAGCAAATTCAATCTCAGTGCTTGGATTTTCCACATCACAGAGTGTATGAGGAACAATGAGTTTATGGTTGAAAGCTCGAATGTTCTCGCGTAAAGTGAACGTGTCCTCAGCTCCACTCGCGATGTAGCCAAAAGCAGCTTTAGGAATGACTTGCTGCGCCATGGGCTCCAGATCATAGGTGTTGATAAAATCCACAGGGCCTTCGGCATTGCTTGTTGTGTATGACATAAAATGTCCTCCTTGATAAAAGTAAACGTTTACTTTTTGATTTACAGGAACATCTTAACTCTTTTTCATGTCATTTTCAAAAATTTTGTCTGGAAGTTTCAGATTGCAATAGAGACGATAAATATTTTTTATCATTGTGATAGAAAATACATATTATCCAAACATGCCTTTTAGTGCTACAATAGCTGTATTATTCCTAGATGGGAGGTTCTCTTTTGGATTGGTCCATTGTTGAACAATATCTACCATTATATCAAAAGGCATTTTTTCTAACCCTGCATATCGCAGTTTGGGGCATTTTGGGAGCTTTTCTAGTTGGCTTACTTGTTAGTATCATCCGGCATTATCGCATCCCTGTTTTGGCACAGCTAGCCACAGCTTATATTGAATTGTCGCGAAATACGCCCCTTTTGATTCAACTCTTCTTTCTCTACTTCGGGCTGCCTCGGATTGGGATTGTCCTTTCCTCAGAGGTCTGCGCCACCCTTGGTCTTATCTTTTTGGGAGGCTCCTATATGGCAGAATCCTTCCGAAGCGGGCTAGAAGCAGTTAGTCAAACCCAGCATGAGATTGGCTTAGCGATTGGTCTGACCCCCATTCAGGTTTTTCGCTACGTGGTCTTGCCACAAGCCACAGCAGTGGCTCTACCGTCCTTCAGTGCCAATGTGATTTTCCTGATCAAGGAAACCTCTGTCTTTTCGGTAGTTGCTCTAGCCGACCTTATGTATGTTGCCAAGGACTTGATTGGGCTTTACTATGAGACAGACATTGCACTGGCTATGTTGGTAGTGGCCTATCTTATTATGCTCCTGCCTATCTCGTTGCTCTTTAGTTGGATAGAAAGGAGGCTCCGCCATGCAGGATTCGGGAATACAAGTACTCTTTCAGGGAAATAATCTCCTGCGGATCTTACAGGGATTGGGAGTCACGATTGGTATTTCCATCCTCTCTGTCCTCTTGTCTATGATTTTCGGTACGGTCATGGGAATCATCATGACCTCTCATTCTAGAGTCGTTCGCTTCCTGACACGCTTTTATCTAGAATTTATCCGCATCATGCCCCAACTGGTGTTGCTCTTCATTGTTTATTTCGGCTTAGCTCGAAACTTTAATATCAACATCTCCGGAGAAACTTCCGCTGTTATCGTTTTTACTCTCTGGGGAACGGCTGAGATGGGGGACTTGGTACGTGGAGCCATCACTTCCCTTCCCAAACATCAGTTTGAAAGCGGACAGGCGCTGGGGTTGACGACCTTCCAACTTTACTACCACATCATCATCCCGCAGGTCTTGAGAAGACTGCTTCCGCAGGCCATCAATCTCGTTACTCGGATGATTAAAACGACTTCTCTGGTTGTTTTGATTGGAGTCGTTGAAGTTACAAAGGTGGGACAGCAAATCATCGATAGTAATCGCTTGACCATTCCAACAGCATCCTTTTGGATTTACGGCACCATACTGGTTCTGTATTTTGCAGTTTGCTTCCCTATTTCCAAGCTATCCACTCACTTAGAAAAACACTGGAGGAACTAAATGTCTGATACCATATTAGAAATCAAGGATCTAAAAAAATCCTTTGGAGACAATCCTATCCTCCAAGGACTTTCCCTAGAAATCGAGAAAGGGGAAGTAGTGGTTATTCTAGGACCATCTGGTTGTGGGAAAAGCACCCTCCTTCGCTGCCTCAATGGCTTGGAAACGATTCAAGGTGGAGATATTCTTCTGGATGGCCAGTCCATTATTGGAAATCAGAAAGACTTTCACTTGGTTCGTCAAAAGATTGGCATGGTCTTTCAAAGTTATGAACTCTTTCCCCATCTAGATGTTCTGCAAAACCTCATCCTAGGTCCTATCAAGGCACAAGGGCGAGATAAGAAAGAGGTGACGGAAGAAGCCCTGCGGTTACTTGAACGTGTCGGCTTGCTCGACAAGCAACACAGCTTCGCTCGCCAATTATCTGGTGGACAAAAGCAACGGGTTGCCATTGTCCGTGCCCTGCTCATGCATCCAGAAATTATCCTTTTTGACGAGGTGACGGCTTCGCTTGATCCAGAAATGGTGCGTGAGGTCCTCGAACTCATCAACGACCTAGCTCAAGAAGGTCGCACCATGATCTTGGTGACCCACGAAATGCAGTTTGCTCAAGCCATTGCAGACCGGATTATCTTCCTCGACCAAGGGAAGATTGCCGAAGAAGGAACCGCTCAGTCCTTCTTTACCAATCCACAAACCAAACGAGCACAAGAATTTTTAAACGTTTTTGACTTCAGCCAATTTGGCTCATATTTATAAAGGAGATTCTTATGAAACTACTCAAATCACTCTTAACTGTTTTGGCACTTGCCTTTGCCCTTATCTTTGTCACAGCTTGTAGCTCAGGCGGAAATGCGACTTCTTCATCTGGCAAAACTACCGCCAAAGCTCGCACCATTGATGAAATCAAAAAAAGTGGTGAACTTCGAATTGCTGTATTTGGAGACAAGAAACCTTTTGGTTATGTAGACAACGATGGTTCTTACCAAGGTTATGACATCGAACTGGGAAATCAGCTAGCCGAAGACCTCGGTGTTAAGGTAAAATACGTTTCTGTTGATGCTGCCAACCGTGCAGAATACTTAATTTCTAACAAGGTGGACATCACCCTTGCCAACTTTACCGTCACAGACGAACGTAAGAAACAAGTTGACTTTGCCCTTCCCTACATGAAGGTTTCACTGGGTGTTGTGTCTCCTAAGAAAGGTGTTATCACAGATGTTAAACAGCTTGAAGGCAAGACTTTGATTGTCACAAAAGGAACTACCGCTGAAACATACTTTGAGAAAAATCACCCAGAAGTCAAACTTCAAAAATACGACCAATACAGTGACGCCTACCAAGCTCTTTTGGATGGACGTGGAGATGCCTTTTCAACTGACAATACTGAAGTTCTAGCTTGGGCTCTTGAAAATAAAGGGTATGAAGTGGGGATTTCTTCTCTCGGTGACCCAGATACTATTGCACCAGCAGTCCAAAAAGGAAACAAAGAGTTGCTTGATTTCATCAATAAAGACATTGAAAAATTGGGCAAGGAAAACTTCTTCCACAAAGCTTATGAAAAGACTCTTCACCCAACCTATGGTGATGCTGCAAAAGCAGATGACCTCGTCGTTGAAGGTGGAAAAGTAGAATAGAAGCGTTGGTAAAGTAGAAAAATCTACCTTAAAAAATGAACCGCATCTCAACAGTTAGACAGAAAAAGTCTAGCAGTTGAGGTGCGGTTCAAATTATGTTTATTTGATTTATTTTAATTTCTACAAGTAGAGCTCAGTTAGCTTGTGGGCTACACCGTCTTGGTCGTTGGTGAGTTCAAGCTGCTGGTCAGCATAAGGCAGCAGGGTTTCGCTGGCATTCTTCATGGCATAGCCTGTTCCCGCAAATTCCAGCATTTCAGTATCATTGTGCTCGTCACCAAAAGCAATCAGGTCCTTGCGATCGACATTGAGGATATTGAGCAGGTACTGGAGGGCGAAGGCTTTGTTAACACCTTTAGGGCCGCACTCAAGGATATTGAGAGGACCGCCCCAGGTATTGATGGAGAGTTCATGCTGGTAAAAGGCATTCATCTCTTCAGCTAGAGCATATTTGTCCGTAGCATGGGTTTGCAGCAAAATGGCATTTGGATTTTTGGTGACCAGCTGCGCTTGAAATTGATTTTCTGGCTTAAAATTATCAATGCCAAAGAGCTTGGGATCTGCGATTTCTTCGTTGGTATTGGTGATGTAAAATTTCTTACGGTATTCTCCAGCGATGAAATCGGCCTCGATTTCTTCTTTTCGTTGGACCATATCCAGCAAGAAAGACTTGTCTACGGTCAAGGATTGCTCAAATTCCCACTTTTTCTCAGGGATATGGGTTAGAGAACCGTTGAAGTTTATCATAGGAGTATTCAGCTCTAACTCTTTATAGAAATCCAGAGCCATGCGGTAAGGACGGCCAGTTGTGATGATGACCTTGTGTCCTTTAGCCGATATTTTTTTGATAGTTTCTTTGGTAAAATCAGAAATCTTACTCTCAGAATTGAGCAAGGTTCCGTCCAAATCTACAGCAATTACTTTATTCGTCATTCTTATTCCTCGTACAGTCTCGCGAAGTATTGTAAAGACTATTATAACAGAATTAAGAATAAATGCCACAAGTTGTGGTATAATGTTTCCTCAATAGCTAAGACGAAAGATGTCTGCTGATAGTCTATGAGCGAAGAGAGTTAAAGTAAAGGGGAGGATCTTGTATGCGTAAACCAATTTTAATTCACATTTTTTTCCTACTAATTGCATTTGTTGTATATATTCAGGGGATTACGGCTCAGGGGCCAGACCTGATCTGGAATATGATTTTGGCCTTAATTGCCTATGACGCTGCGGTCTTAACGACGATATCTAAGAAGCAGAAATGGCTTTATCCACTTTTATTGGTGGTTTGGTTGGCCTTTTATCCTAATACTTTTTATATGCTGACGGACTTGGTGCACATGACTTGGGTAGGAGATACCCTGTGGAACCCTGTCAGTATGCGCCTATTTATGGCTTTTGTACCGAGTATTTTATTTGGCGTTTACTGCGGGATTGAAAGCTGGAATATTTTGCGCGAGCGCTGGAAGTGGACTTGGTGGTTGGATATGCTTGTGGTTACTGGGCTGTCTTATCTGTCGAGTCTAGCCATTTACATCGGTCGTTATGATCGCCTCAACTCCTGGGATCTGGTTACGCGGCCTCAGCTAGTTGTCCAAAAGCTACTGGAGACCTTTCAGAAGGATCGTCTAGTATTTATCCTTGGATTCACCTTTATCCAAATCATGACTTTGCTCTTTTTAAGCAGAGAAAATAAAAAATAAGACACTTTAAAGTATTTTTTGGAGCAATGGACTTGAAAAAGTGAATGTTTTTGAGTATAATCATAGTATTGTTCGTAAATAACGAATAAGCAGCACTGTTTTAAAGAAAATCAGGAGTTCTCTTTTAATCAGTTGCCATAAAACAATTTAGGAGATTATCTATAATGGATAAATTATTTAAACTCAAAGAGCACGGTACGGATGTTCGTACGGAAGTTCTCGCTGGGTTAACAACTTTCTTTGCTATGAGCTATATCCTCTTTGTCAATCCAGCCATGCTGTCGCAAACGGGGATGCCAGCTCAAGGTGTCTTTCTGGCTACGATCATCGGTTCTGTTGCTGGAACACTCATGATGGCCTTTTATGCCAACCTCCCTTACGCACAGGCGCCAGGTATGGGGCTCAATGCTTTCTTTACGTTCACGGTTGTCTTTAGTTTGGGCTATACTTGGCAAGAAGCTCTGGGCATGGTCTTCATCTGTGGTTTGATCTCGCTCTTCATTACCTTGACTAAGATTCGGAAGGCAATTATCGAGTCTATTCCATCAGCACTTCGTTCAGCTATTTCAGCAGGTATCGGTGTCTTCCTAGCTTATGTAGGGATTAAAAATGCCGGACTGTTGAAGTTTTCGATTGATCCTGGCAACTATGTAGTGGCTGGTAAAGGAGCTGACCAAGCCAAAGCTGCTCTTACAGCGAACTCAGCTGCAACTCCGGGATTAGTTGATTTTAATAATCCAGCAGTTTTACTTGCTTTACTTGGTCTAGCGATTACAGTTTTCTTTGTTATCAAGGGCATCAAAGGTGGCATTATCTTATCCATCTTTACAACGACAGTTGTAGCGATTGCTGTTGGCTTGGTAAACTTGTCTGCGATTGACTTCGGTCAGCACAATCTGTCAACAGCTTTGAAAGAACTTGGACAAGTGTTCGGGGTTGCGGTTGGTCCAGAAGGCTTGGGAGCTCTCTTTGCTGATACGGCGCGCCTGCCTCAGACATTTATGGCTATCCTAGCCTTCTCTCTGACCGATATCTTTGATACCATTGGTACCTTGATCGGAACTGGTGAAAAAGTTGGTATCGTCGCAAGCTCTGGTGAAAACCATGAGTCAGAAGGTTTGGACAAGGCTTTGTACTCAGACTTGATCGGAACGACTATCGGTGCAATCGCCGGAACATCTAACGTTACTACTTACGTAGAGTCAGCAGCTGGTATCGGAGCTGGTGGACGGACAGGTTTGACAGCCTTGGTTGTAGCGGTCTGCTTTGCAGTATCTAGCTTCTTTAGTCCACTTTTGGCCATCGTTCCAACAGCAGCAACTGCACCAATCTTGATTGTTGTTGGGATCATGATGCTTGGCAGTCTGAAAAATATCCAGTGGGATGATATGGCAGAAGCTGTCCCAGCTTTCTTCACCTCTATCTTCATGGGCTTCACTTACAGTATCACAAACGGGATTGCAGCAGGCTTTATCATGTATGCTCTTGTGAAAGTCATCAAAGGTCAAGCTAAGGATGTGCATCCAATGATTTGGATTTTAAACCTGCTCTTCATCCTTAACTTTATCAGCCTAGCTCTTTCTTAAGAATCAGTATTAAGAAGTTGGAAATCTTCCAGCTTCTTTTTTACAGGAAAAATTTAGGAAATGTCCTAGTTTACTTCTAAATAAAAGCGAGTGACCTGCTTTGATTAGAAGATTTCGAAAGCTCATCTAATTTTTTTCAAACATTTTGCTTCCTCTATTAGAAAATTGAGCGCAAACGCAAATCTTCTGGTATAATAAAAGAATGTTTAGTCATAATGAAGAAGAATTAATCAAATGGGGCCAGCGTCTCGGAAGCTTGCTTCAGGAGCAAGATGTTTTGGTTTTGACAGGAGACTTGGGTGCGGGTAAGACGACTTTTACCAAGGGCTTGGCCCAAGGCCTGGGCATCAAGCAGATGATCAAAAGTCCGACCTATACCATTGTTCGGGAGTATGAAGGACGTTTGCCACTGTATCACTTAGATGTTTATCGGATTGGTGAAGATCCAGACTCGATTGACTTGGATGATTTTCTCTTTGGTGAGGGAGTTACGGTCATCGAGTGGGGGGAATTGCTAGGTGAGAGTTTACCAGATGATTATCTGAAGCTGACTCTTCTAAAGAAAGAAGACGGCCGTGAGCTAGTCTTTGAAAGTCAGGGGCGCCGTTCTCAGGAACTACTGGAGGAATTGCTGCATGGCTGAGTTTGAATTGGCCTTGCGAGAGGCAGAAAAGACGGATGCTGCTGACTTGATTCGCTTTTTAAATCAAGTCGGTGCCGAGTCAGACTACATGACCTTGGATGAGGCAGGGATTTTGATGGACGAAGACCAGATGGCTCAGTTCATTCAGCGTCAAGCTGATTCGGATAATCAGCTCTATCTCTTGGCCTTGCTTGATAATGAAATCGCTGGGATTGTCAGTATCACAGCGGATTTTCATGAGCGGATTCGCCACATTGGGCAAGTTTTTATCGTTGTCAAAAAAGCCTTTTGGAATCAAGGCCTTGGTCGTATCCTGCTAGAAGATGCTGTGGATTGGGCAGAGAATGGGAGCAGTCTCCGCCGTTTGGAGCTGACTGTTCAGGTTAGAAATGAGCGAGCAGTTCATCTCTATAAAGAATTAGGATTTGAAATCGAAGGCCTGCAAAAAAGAGGGGCCTATTTAAGAGAAGGGATATTTCTAGATGTTTACCTGATGGGAAAACTGATAGATTGATGAAATATGTTTAAAAAAATTGTACGAATGTTTTTGAGCCTGTTGCTTGTCACAGCTATTGGAGTAGGAGGCTATGCTTGGACCATTTACAATCAGTCAACGGATGCCTTGTCCCGTACCTACAAAGGTTTTGGGAATGAAACGAACGTTATTGCCGAAACCAAACCCCTGACAATCTTGTTGATGGGGGTCGATACAGGGAGTGGCTCGCGGTCTGATACTTGGCAGGGAAATAGCGACTCCATGCTTCTTCTGTCTGTCAATCCTCAGACTAAAAAGACGGTCATGATGAGTCTGGAGCGGGACATTTTGACTCAAATCGATGAAAAAGGCGAAACGACAGAAGCCAAGCTAAACGCAGCCTATGCTTATGGTGGTGCAGAATTGGCCATTGCGACCATTGAGAAATTGATGAATATCCACATTGACCGCTATGTCATGATCAATATGCAGGGCTTGGTTCAGCTGGTGGACGCAGTTGGCGGCATTGAGGTCAATAATACCTTTGATTTCCCGATTTCCATCGAAGAAAATGAACCCGAATACACTGCAACTGTCGAGCCAGGCAAACACTTGATCAACGGAGACCAAGCTTTAGTCTATGCCCGCATGCGTTACCAGGATCCAGAGGGGGATTACGGTCGTCAGAAACGTCAGCGCGAGGTGATCCGAAAGGTCGTTGAGAAGGTGCTCAGTCTTAACAGTATTAGCCATTATCAAGCTATTTTGCGAGCAGTCAGCAAGAATATGCAGACCAATGTAGCACTGGATGCGGGAAGTATCCCTCAGTTATTGGGCTACAAAGACGCCTTTAGAAGCATTCAGTCTGAACAGTTGCGCGGGGAAGATGCTACCTTGGCTGATGGCGGTAGCTATCAGCTGGTTACGTCTGATCATTTGCTAGAAATGCAAAATTTGATTCGGAAAACGTTGGGCTTGTCTTCAGTTAAGACTCTCAAAACCAATGCCGTACTGTATGAAGATTTGATGGGAGGCAGGAGCTTGCGTGCTTCTAGTTCAGAGAGTTCAAGTTCAGTCCAGAATGATCGAACTATTTATAGCCAACCTAGTGAGAGCACTTATGGTAGTAGCTATAGCAGTTATAGTAGTTATAGTAGTTATAGCAACTATAGTTCCTATACTCCTGAGCCTAGTGCTAGTAGTGAACCGCCAGCAAGTTCTGCGCCTGCATCTACGCCAGCTCCGACACCGTCAGCATCATCTGCCGATCACCCAGCAACATCAGCATCTTCAGAATAAACAAATCGCCCAAGCTTACTAGCTTGAGCGATTTTTAATGCCCGTGGTTCTTATTTTGCGAGCCATTTCCAGAAGAAATCAATAATATAGGTCAGTCCGTAAGTGTAGATGATGAGGGTGATGGGTTTACAAAGTACGATAATCAGCATATACTTTTTGAAGGTCATCTTGGTCAAGGCGGCTAGCATACAGAGAAAATCAGCGGGACTGATGGGCCAAATCATCATAAAGATAAAGAAACGCTCAAAGCGATTGCCCTCATCCAGCCAGCCCACATACTTGTCATAGGTCCGCTTGCTGACGACGGACTGGACAAAGGCTGGTCCGTAGGTGCGAGCCAGATAGAAGATGATGGCGCAGCCGATGACGATGCCAACATAGTTGTAGATGGTGCCGACGATATGCCCGTAGATAAAGATGCCTGCTACAGAGGTCAAGGCACCAGGGATAATGGGCACGACAGTCTGCAAGATTTGCAGGAAGATAAACAGAGGTGGTCCCCAGATGCCTGCTTGTTTGATAAAGGCAGACAAGGTTTCCTTGGACTGGAGAATCCCTGCATAGTAGGCCCAGATGCAAAAGGCCACTGTCCCCACAGCCCCGATGATGGATGACCAGTTGATGATTTTTTGCAAAAAGGGAGAAACAGTTTTCATTTCTCGATCCTTGCTTGCCATAGGCACCTCCAAGAGAATTATTCTTACATCTACTATAGCATCTTTTGCTATTTTTGTAAGCTTTGAAGCTATAGGTGCCAAAAAGCCTATTTTATGCTATAATAGTGCGAATACGATTTTTGGAGAGAGATGTGGCGATTGAAGATTACATGCCGGACTTTGCGGTCGAGGCAGTTTACGATTTGACAGTAGAGAGTTTGAAAAGACAGGGGATCAAAGCGGTTTTGGTGGATTTGGATAACACCCTGATTGCTTGGAATAATCCTGACGGAACCCCAGAGATGAAGACGTGGCTCCATGATTTGCGGGATGCGGGCATTCGGATTATTGTGGTGTCCAATAATAACCAAAAACGGGTCAAGCGGGCTGTTGAAAAGTTTGACATTGACTATGTCTACTGGGCCATGAAACCCTTCACTTGGGGAATTGACCGAGCGC
>NZ_CALHWC010000032.1 GCF_938036805.1 uncultured Streptococcus sp. | reverse complement strand
CTCTATTTTGCCCAGGAGTTTGTCAAGTCTGGGATGCGAACGAATTTTCTAACCGTATCAAATAGAAGGGCTTGGTTGGCTGGGAAAATCCTTTTTCTGTTCTTGCTGCTCTTGGTTCTCTATAGTGTCATTATAAGTAGCTGTTTCTTTGTTATGCTGGCTCGTTTTGACCTAGACTTTAGCTGGTCCTTACTGGGGGAATTCCTTTATTACAGCTCTTTTGGTCTTCTCAGCAATCTTTTTCTGGCTTTTTTAACTGCCGGCCTCGCTTTGCTATTTCAATCTTGGGTTGTGCCGGTGTCGGTGCTCTTTCCTCTCTTGATTGGTCTTAGCCGTTTATTGGCAACTTTTATCAAAGAAGCAAAATACCTGCCCGATCTGGCTACCCTAAATCTTTTTGAGTATGAAGGGCTTCAGCATTCAATAGATCTATCAGGTCTGGGGATACAGCTGTTCTGGCTAGCTTTGGTTTGGAGCTCTGCTATATTCTTAACCTTGAAACGAGATGTTCGCTAGAGGTATGCTATAATGGAAATTATGAGACAGTATCGTATTTTGGTGGTTGATGACGACCGGAGCATTTTGAAGCTGGTGAAAAATGTCCTAGAGCTTGATGCTTATGATGTGACGACACTTGATCGGATAGAAGAGCTAGAATTGACGCATTTTGTCGGATATGACTTGATTCTGCTGGATGTGATGATGGAGCCTGTCAATGGTTTTGAGCTGTGTTCCTACATTCGTCCTCATCTTTCGTGTCCAATCATCTTTCTGACGGCCAAGGAGTTGGAGGCGGACAAAGTGGAAGGGCTCTTTCGTGGAGCAGATGACTATGTTGTCAAGCCTTTTGGAACCAAAGAATTGCTGGCGCGTGTCAGGGCTCATCTTCGGCGGGAGGAAAGACGTGAGGAGCGCTATTCTGAAATTGCTTCTTGTCAATTTTATCCTGAGCGCTATGAAGTTGCCTGTTTTGGTAAAGTCTTGAAGTTTTCAGAGCGAGAGTTTAAGTTACTGCATTTACTAGCTAGCAATCCCAAGCAGACCTTTTCAGCTGAACGCCTGCATACCTTGCTTTATCCAGAAAGCTCAGAAACACAGCTTCGCTCCATCTCAGAATACGTATATCAGATTCGTCAAAAATGCAAACAAGAAGGGCTGCAAGCAATCGCAACTGTGAGAGGAGTAGGCTATAGATGGCAATTAGAACCCGAAATTTCAAAAGCCTAGTCTGGACAACCAGTTTAAAAATCGTCTTTTTTCATGTTTTGATTTTTGTGCTTATAGGTTATGAATTTACACAAGGCAGCGATTATGCCCTTTTCACCTTGTTCTTCTGGGCAGGAAGCTTGCTGCTGATTACTTTTTATCATATTTTGAAATTGCTCCGAAAAATCGACAGGGAAATAAAAATGCTAACGAGCAAGAAGCTTTTAGAAGAAAATCAAAGCCAGCTTTTTCGGATTGAGGAAATGCTAGAAGTCTATAGGGATTTACGGAGCAGCCACCAAGAAAATGCTCGTCTTCTAGAAAGAGAGCAGCAGCATAATCAGGAGTTGATTTTACAGCTATCAGCGACATCGCACGATTTGAAAACGCCCCTAACTGTGATTAAGGGGAATGCTGAGCTTTTAGAATTGGCGAAGTTAGGCCAGCCACAGGCAGACTATGCTGCTGAGATTTTGCAGGCCAGTCACAAGATGGAAGAATATTGTGGCTCTTTGATTGATTACGCTAAGACTTTTCAGATTGATTCTAATCAGTTCAGTCAGCTTTCCTTGGAGGATTTTTTGGCTTATCTACAGGACGACTGGGCACTGTTCAGCAAACAGGAAAGCTATAGTTTCTACCTCCAAGAAGATTGTGATCTTAGTCTGATTTTGTCGATTCATTTGGACTATCTCAAACGGGCTTTGCTCAATATTTTACTGAATGCGCTTGAACATGCTGACCAGGACCAAAAGGAAGTGAAGCTGACGGTATCAGTGCAGCAGGACCAGTTGGTTTTTGCTATCTGGAACAACGGTCCTTCATTTTCAGAGGAGATGCTGCTGGGAGCGGAACGGCTCTTTTACCAGAGTGACCAAAGCCGCAATTCAGCTAATCCCCATCATGGTATCGGCTTAGCCTTTTCTAAGCAGGTGGCTCTCTTGCATGGTGGTTGTCTGACCCTGCTCAATCCAGATCAAGGAGGAGCCTGTGTCGAGTTGACTGTAGCTTTAAAAGGCAAATAACAAAGGAAATCAATCAAGATGATAAAAGAGAGTGGGACAGAAATCGGTAATTCGTTAGAATTCGATTTCGTCGTCCCA
>NZ_CALHWC010000031.1 GCF_938036805.1 uncultured Streptococcus sp. | reverse complement strand
TTCGGTGAGATTGGTGCCATTAGTATTTTCAACCGCTTGACGGAAAAAGAGCGCCGTGAGGAAGAGCGGGCCAAGGCCAGAGCAGAGGCGGAGGAATTGGTCAAGGGCGGTGAAGTTAAGGTCGAAAATAAAAAAGATACCCTTAAGGTCAAGCACGAAGGCGGTGTGGTCATTCAGGGGGCGTCTGGTCTCCTCATCCGTATTGCCAAGTGCTGTAATCCTGTGCCTGGTGACGACATTGTTGGTTACATTACCAAAGGACGCGGCGTAGCTATTCACCGGCAAGACTGTATGAATCTCAAGGCTCAGGAAAATTACGAGCAGCGCTTGCTTGATGTGGAATGGGAAGAAAACAACTCGACCAAAGAGTACACGGCCCATATTGATATTTATGGTCTCAACCGGTCTGGTCTTCTCAACGATGTGCTGCAGGTGCTGTCCAATACTACCAAAAACATTTCAACGGTTAATGCCCAGCCAACTAAAGATATGAAATTTGCTAATATCCATGTTTCTTTTGGCATTGCCAACCTGTCCATGCTGACGACGGTGGTGGATAAGATCAAGAGTGTGCCAGAGGTGTATTCGGTCAAACGAACCAATGGCTAAGTGCAAGCCTGTCAGAGTAGATAGTAGTCAGAAAAAGGAAAAGATATGAAAATTGTCATTCAGCGCGTCAAACGTGCTCAGGTCAGTATTGACCAGCAGCTGCACAACAGCATTGGACAAGGTCTCCTGCTCTTAGTAGGTGTCGGGCCTGATGATAGTCAGGAAGATATGGACTATGCGGTCAGGAAGATTGTCAATATGCGGATTTTTTCCGATGCTGAGGATAAGATGAATCTTTCTGTTCAAGATATTGGAGGGGAAATTCTTTCCATTTCCCAATTTACCCTCCATGCAGATACCAAAAAGGGAAATCGGCCAGCCTTTACAGGTGCAGCCAAGCCGGATATGGCTAGTCCCTTTTATGACAAGTTTAACCAGCTGTTGGCTGAGCAAGTGCCAGTCAAGACGGGCGTGTTCGGCGCAGACATGCAGGTGGAATTGGTAAATGATGGCCCAGTAACCATTCTGCTAGACACTAAAAATCGATGAAAGAATTGCGCGCCTTCTAAACGTCAGTAGTTTAAGGCTAGGCAAAAAATAGCTTACTGCTTTCCTAGAGACAAGGCGCATTTCATAGGCTTCATAAGTAACTTTTAATGACCAGTGCTGGTTTCCTTAGAAGTTCTTATGAGGCTTTTTGTGTGGTTTAAAGGCGATATTATTCTAGCAGGCGGATTTGGAGTTGATAAAGCGGAATGGCAGATATGGGTTGCTCCTTGTCAGATGCGACAGATGTGTAGGGCTTATTGGAAAGGGGCTTTACGACTTATGGTATAATGATATATATAAGTTTGAGGAGTCTTTTGATTTTTTCAGACTGATCTTCATAAAAAGAATAGGAAATAATATGCGCTCGATTCTTGCCTTATATATCACCCTGATGCCGATCATTCTGGCTGGGATTCTCAATATGATCTTTTGCAAGTCTTCACTGCTAGGGGCGGCATACCGCCCCATGGATAGCGGCTTGGTTTTAAAGGACGGGAAGAGGCTTTTGGGGGCTAACAAGACCTGGAAAGGTTTCTTTGGCATGATTGTCTGGGGAGCTTTGGCTCAGATCCTTTGGGGCTTGCTCTTAAAGGGTATTCCCAGCCTAGAAAAGCTGCACCTGGTCTATGCTTTCTACGAAAATACCGTGCTTTTTAATCTGGTGCTTGGAGCTCTTTTGGGACTGGCTTACGTTTTGTTTGAGCTGCCTAATAGCTTTATCAAGCGCCGTTTGGAAATCAGAGAGGGCAAGACGGCGGAGAATGGCTGGAAATGGACTTTTATCTGGATCGATCAGATTGATTCTCTGATTGGCTGTATTATTTTCTTACTTTTCTATATCCCTCTGTCTTGGCAGCAGATACTGGGCATACTGATTCTGGGGGCGGGTACGCATCTGGGAGTCAATCGCCTGCTCTACTTGGCCAAGCTCAGAAAAAACCGTATGTGAGATGGGAGTTATTGATGAAAGAACTATGGCTGGAAAAAGACCCTTTGGCCGTCTATGGCGGTAAAATCAATCAGTTAATCAGCCTTTGTCGGCTGGGGCTTTCGGTTCCTAGAGCCTTGATTTTGCCAGCGGATCAAGTAATGGATTGGCTAAGAGCAGCTCTGCCAGAATACTCAAAAGAGGGACTTAAAGAATTAATCGAACTGGGCAAAGAGGAAATTGCGGAGCGTTTGCAGCAGTATCCCTTGGATCCAGCTTGGTTACAGGAGTTAGCAAGCTTTTGTCAGGAAAATCAAGCTTATATCGTTCGCAGCAGTGCCCTTTTAGAAGACGGACAGGCTATGTCATTTGCCGGCCAATATGACTCGATTGGCAATTGCCGGACACTGTCAGAAATTGAGCAGGGCATTCGTTCTTGCCTGCTTTCCCTCTTTAATCCAGAAGCTTTGGCCTACTGGCAGCGTCAGGGTCTGGCTGATAAGGATTTTGCTATGGCGGTGCTGATTCAGGAGCAGATAGAGCCTGACTTTAGCGGTGTCTGCTTTTCTCTAGACGTGGCGACTAATCAGGACCAGACCATGCTGTTGGAATATGTAAAAGGATCGGCTGAGAGCTTGGTTAGCGGTCAAGTCAATCCTGAGCAGTTGACTCTTGCTTGGTACAAGCCAGACTGGATCCAGTTTGAAGAGCTTGAAATCCCTCTGGCAGTCTTGCAGAAACTGCACGCGCAAGTTTTGCAGATTGTGGCGTATTTTGGTCGGCCCATGGATATCGAGTGGTGTGCTGTCCAAGAGCAAGTCTATCTGCTGCAGGCTCGGCCTATCACGACAGTCCCTACTAGAATCGACAGTGGTCGCTGGACGACGGCTAATTTTCGGGATGGAGGAGTGGCGGCTCAGCCCTGTCCAAATCTCATGTGGAGCCTTTATCGCCATTCTTGGCAAGAGGCCCTTTCCAGCTTTTTGCTGGCTATTGGCCTAGAGCCTGAAGGTGTGATGCCGCCGCTGATGCGTCTCCATTATGCTCGGCCTTTCTGGAACTTAGGCGTGGTCAAGCAAGGCATGGAGCAGATTCCGGGTTATATTGAGCGAGACTTTGATGATGAGCTGGGAGTTAATAAAGACTACCAAGGTCAAGGTTTTACCAGCAAATTAAGTCCAGCCTTGCTCTTGAATTTCCTGCGGGTAGC
>NZ_CALHWC010000030.1 GCF_938036805.1 uncultured Streptococcus sp. | reverse complement strand
TTAGTACCAAACATAGTATCATCTACTTCAACGATTCCTGAAGCAGATAGCCCTTCGGCGCCTTTCAGCAATTTTTGATTTTCGTCAACAAGTGCCAACGTAACCATTTTTAAACCTACAATAGCCATGTATTAGTTTTCTCCTTGTGTTAAAATCTTTGTTTGTTCTGCATAAATGACAGAAGTCATCTGCAGCGTGTCCGGGTCTACCGTGCGACCACGAATGTCTAAAATTGACCAGTGATTTGATTTGAGCAGCTTCATTAGTCGAACTTCAAAACTGTCAATATCAAAATCAATATCCAATTTATAAAAAATCTGAATTTCCACCTGTCTTCTAACAAGATGAAATGTATTGTTCCCGTTTAGACCGAGTTCAGAGTTTGCATCAGTGACTAGGATGATTGTTTCGCCCACATTATCCTGTTCCTCTTTAGGAAGATTACTAGTGTAAACACGCTGTACTTCGCTTAATTGCGAGCCGTCTAATAATTTTTTCATTTCCAAAGTTGCGAGCATACACTACCTCCGTTTCCTAATTAGTTTTTCGTACTCTGCTTTTTCGGCGGCTAGAACCTCTTCAAGCACTTTTTTTGATTGCTGGATTTCTGTCACAAAGTGGCTGCCTGCCATTTTCTTTGTTCCGTCATTTAGCCAGCGAGCAATTGTAGCATTCATGCCATCGCTCCACCCCACAGTAGAAACCCCTGTCTTCCGCCCATCTGCGTTAGACATCTGTGTTTCTAATCCGTCGGCCAAGTGGCCGCGCTTAGGGTTATAGCGCTTTGTGTCATAGTGCTTGTTGCGAGTCGCTTCTTCTAGCCGTTCCTGAAACACTTTGGCTCCTGCCTGTGTGATTTTTGATTGTTCTGTAGGTGTTAGGTCAGTTATTCGCTGGACATCTCTTAGCCAGCCTTGCAAAGCTTCATCTAGTCCAACCATATCAGCCTACTTTCTTTCTCAATCTCAAAGTCAGAAAATCATATTTACCAAAACCCGGTGTGTCATCTGGAGCGATTGTGACAATGTCATAAGTCAAACCGTTGATAGCAACCTGAAGCTTACTATGCACTCTCGCGCTGTGCCTGATACAAATAATTACTGTATCTGCTAGCCCGCTTTGAGTAGCAAGGTAAATCTGATTTTGCGTTCGCTTAACCGGTCTGTAATGCAGTTGGAAAAGCTCAGTTAGTTTTGGAATGTTGATTCCAGCGGAATTAGGAGCGGACTTCATCTCCCCGAAAACAGCAATCTTACTAAATTCAGATGGTAAATATTTCTTAGTCATCCTGACCCTCCTGGTGCAAGTCGTACATCCCCCTTAACTGCCCGATAATGGCATTGGAAGTCAGATTGACAGGATAAGTCTGCGCGTCGGCAAGGCTCAAACGATAGGTGTAATATGATCCCGCTATTGCGATAACTGCCACATCCATCATTGACGCGACAATTTCTCGAGTATAAAAATTTCCTGACTTGTCCTCGCCTACCGCCGCCTTGATTGAGTGTTCAGCTGCCGTCAAATAGCCTTGGACGAGGTCGTTGTCTTCAACCTCGTCAAGGTTCATCGCTTTCTTAAATCGTTCGAGCGTTACTGTCATATGCTAGTTACCCCGCAGCTCCAGCTTTCTCGTTATCAGCGATTGTCTTGAATGAAGCAGCAACGAGAGCGCCGCTATCCACAACTTGAACATCAAAGCGGTCAATCACACGTAGCTTGGTTTGATTGCGATAGAATGCGTTTCCTGCCTCTGTAGAGGTAGCCAACGCCATGTTTTCTCGGTCAAACAATGTCGCATACGCCTTGTAGTCTCCAAAGTACAGCGGATGAGTGCTTGATGCTGCATCAGCAAGACGTGCATCCTCAACCTCAATCACTGGCTTACCTTCAATCAGATAAGTATCAGGTTTGGTGACATCTCTTTGCAAAAGATAATTTCCATCTGCATCTTTGACTTTTGCCAGGACTTTGATACCTGATGTATTAGTCACCCATGCTGCGTTAGCGCGAAGAGCTGGATCAATTGAGTAGAAAACATCCTTGATGTCGTCAAACTTGGCAACAGTTGGTTTAGCTGGCGATTTTCCGAATGCTTCCAAGATAGCAGCGTTACGAGTAACAACTACTTTCTTAGCAACTTCGTTTGTCAACCAAGCTAAGATGTTCTCAGCTGTGTCAGCAAGCAAGCTGTTTGTAACAGTCAAAATACCTGCATATTCAGCAATTACATAGCGGACAATTGATAACTTAGGACCTTCAAGGTCTGGGATGTTGGTATCTTCGTCATCCAGCTTAATTAGTGGTGTAACAGTTGAGATAGAGTTTACATTTCGAGACCCTTGTTTTACTGAAGTAGTTTCTACCGTGACCAAGTTCTGGAAATTGAAGAACTGACGCGTAAGCTCCATGATAGCTGTACGGATATCTTTAGGAATGGTCAGACCGCCGTTTCCTGCTGCGTCATCTTCCTTGGAAGACACAAGGCCGGTAGTTGCCGGGCTCGAAGCATTCACAAATGGTTTGCCTTCAATCATGTTTTTGAAGTTTGTAACAAATGTATCCTTGAGCTCGAGTTCTTCCCTGTTAAGAGGTTTGATATCCTCTTTCTCCATTGCCGCGACTTGAGCCGCCCGAGCTTCTACGAGTTGATCTTTCAAGGCATCGCGGCGTACCTTCGCGGTATCGCGCTGATTCTTCAAAGCTTCAAAAACTTCAGCTGTGAAACTTTCATCGTTCAGAGCATTGTTGATTTGCTCGTTTAGATCTTCGACCTTGTGGCCGGCTTCAATCCAAAGTTCGTTAAGTTCATTTACTGTTTTTGGCATTAGTTTCCTCCTTTTTTGCCTAACAAAATAGCCAGCTTCTGTTCTCGTAATGAGTTCTTTGGCTGACTGGGTCCTGTATTATTTTTTTGTTTTGCAATCAAATTTCTAAATTTATTGATTGCCGCCTTACTCGGCAAGTTGCCGAGTAGTGCATTTTCAAAAGTTGGTTCTTCGTCCGCGTCGTTAAACATGATTTCGTCTGCAAAGCCTTTGTCAACTGCTGCTTTTGCGTTCATCCAAGTTTCGGTTGACATAAGCTGTAAAATATCCGTTTGGTTCATGCCTGTTTTAAGTTCATAAGCCATAGCGATTGATTCGTCAATGCTATTTAGTACGTCTGATTCGTGACCTAGGTCATCAGCATTGCCATACGCGACAACAGACGCTTTGTGGATCATCATTTGACTCGTCGGCGACATTCTGACTATATTCCCAGCCATCGCTATAACGGACGCAGCGCTGGCAGCTAAACCTTGCACATTTACTACAATGTTTTTCTTGCTGTCTTTTAACATAGTGTAGATTTCACTGGCCGCGAAGACATCGCCACCATTTGACGCAATGTTTAGCGTGATTTCGTCGTCTTCGTTGCTTGCAATAGCTTGCTGGACCTTATCAGGATATGTGCTAGATATGCCAAACCACTCATAAAACTCCCCAACATCGTTTGAAACAATATTGCCTTTAATATCAATAATTCCCATCTGCTACCCTCACCCCCTTTCTATTCCTGTGATTCATTTACACGGTCCTTCCTTGTCGTATTTGGATTGTCAGGCTCTGGCAATTCCTGAGAAACAATTCCTGCACTCTGCAATAAAGACAAGCCTTGATTTTGGGCGACAACTCCAGCTTTGACCAGATTCGATATAGCCGCCATGTAAGATGTACCCAGAACGTCAATAGCAGGCCGTATATCGTAGTCTAGTTCAGTTCCTAGTTTATAAGTCATCTCGCTAATAACAGGTCGCAGATA
>NZ_CALHWC010000029.1 GCF_938036805.1 uncultured Streptococcus sp. | reverse complement strand
CCGCTTCTTTTGTTGCATTCTTTTGATCATCACTTGTTTTGGAAGTGTGATTGTATGATTGACGGTTGAAGTTGAAATTAAAGTAATATGAAGTCGCATCCTGTGGACTGTAAAGGATATTATCCGCATATTTCTTCTTAACTGCTGCAAATCCTGAAGTATTTGGATAGAGACGAGCACCGCTATAAGCACCATCGCTGAAGTTGCGAATTAAAGATTCTTGGTCTGACCCATCATAGTAGGTTAATTTGACATGTTCTAGACTGACCTTGTCTTTATCGTAATAATTTGGATTTTTAACAAATTCCATAGAAGACTTAGATGTCAATGATTTCAAAAGGAAAGGACCATTGTAAAGGATGCTTGAAGAATCTACAGAACCAAAATCTTTTCCTTTAGATTTCAAAAATTCTTCATTGACAGGGAATAAGATATTATTCGTAGTTTTAGAGTTCCAATAAGGTTCTGAGCGAGTCAGCGTGTATTGGACTGTGTAATCATCTACCGCCTTCACTCCGACTTTTGAGAAGTCTTTTTCATCGCCTTTGACATAGGCATCTAAGCCACTAATCGAATCTTGAATCAGGTAAAGGGCTTCAGACTTTTGGTCAGCCGCATACTTAAGACCTGTCACAAAGTCCTGAGCTTTAACGTTTGCAATTTCTTCACCTTCAACATTGAACCACTTAGCGTCCTTACGAAGCTTATATGTATAGGTTAGGCCATCTTGAGAAACTGTCCATGATTCTGCTAGAGAGGGAACTAAATTTCCATATTCGTCATTTTCTAAAAGACCATCAACAAGGTTTGTAATAACGTCTGACGTGGTAGCACGGTTGGCTGTCAGGTAGTTCAAGCTATCAGGATCGCTGGCATAAACATAAGAATACGTGGTTGTGCTGGATGAAGATTTGCCACAAGCTGACAAGAGTACTCCTGCACTGAGTACCACCCCAGTAGCTAAAAGCATTTTTGATACTTTCATAAATACACCTCCAAAAATGAGAGAAGTCTCAGAATAAGAGAATCTGAAACAAAGATAGGCCCTTATTTTATTTAGTATTCTCTTAGTTCAATTTCTATGTTATATTTTATAACATAAGCTATTATACCAGAATTCTGATAAAAAGTAAATAGAGGAATCAGAGAGTAATTATGGAAAATTTCTGAAAACTACCTCCAACCAGTCCAATTGACAAATATACAGATTAAGCATATAATAAACTCAATGTAAACAAACGAGGAAATCACCGTGAATTCTAATTATATTACCCGCCTCAAGCGCTCCGAGGGACAGTTAAGAGGCATTCAAAAAATGATTGAAGAGGACAGGGAATGTTCAGATATTCTCACACAGTTATTAGCCGTCCGCTCCAGCGTTGACCGTGTTATTGAGATGGTTATTACTGAGAATTTAACGGATTGCCTAGAAAATCCATCTGATGATCCGAAAAAGCAAAGGGAAAGAATAGAGAAAGCTATTCATTTTCTGGTAAATCGAAAATAAGAAGAAGAGGAAAAAAGGATTCAAGCAACGACTTGAATCCTTTTTATCTTTTATTCCGTCTCTCCAGACCAAGCGTTCATGCCACCTGATACGTTGGTCACATCGAAGCCCTGCATGGCAAGAAATTGGCAAGCAGTCGCTGAACGTGCACCTCCTTGGCAAATGACATAATATTTGTAGTCAGGATCCAGCTTTTTATAGCCAGTTTCCAACTCACTAAGCGGAAGATTTCCAGCATTTGGGATATGACCCGCTTGAAATTCATGTCTTTCGCGCACATCTACGATGGCCAATTTTTCAGATTGATACTGCTTTTCTAAGTCAGCTGCTGATATAGTTTTCATTTTTCTACTCCTTCTGGTTTTACCATTTTATACAAAGCATAAGCTCCGTCTAGATTTTTCACTGCAAATCCTGCTTGTTTTAAGATTCGCTCGGCAATATAGCTGCGCAGACCGCTGTGGCAGCTCACGATATATTCTGCTTCCTTATCCAGCTCAGCCAAGCGTTCTCTGAGTTCATTCAGCGGAATATGGACTGTTTTATCTGCCTTCAGGCGTCCTTGCTTAAACTCATTGAGTGTCCGGACATCTAAAAAGACTTTCCCACTAGCCAACTCGTCTTCCAGCTGGTGCCATTGGATATTTTCACTCAAGCCTTCCGCTAGATTCATAGCTGCATAGCCCAGCATATTGACCGGATCCTTGGCTGAGCCAAAAGGTGGTGCATAGGTGAACTCCAGCTCTGGCAAATCAAAAATCGTGAGATTGCCCTTGATAGCTGTCGCCAAAATATCAATCCGCTTGTCAACGCCTTTTTTACCCACACCTTGAGCACCATAGATTTTTCCAGTTTTTGGCTCAAAGAGCAATTTCAAGGTCAAGTCAGTCGCACCTGGATAGTAGCCTGCATGATCCTTACCGCTGACATGAATCGCTTGATAAGGCAGCTGATTTTGCTGAAGGAAACGCTCATTCAGACCTGTTGAAGCGGCTGTCATGTCAAAGACACGCACAATAGCTGTACCAATACTTCCCTTATTCTTCCGCTCCAAGCCAGCAAGCACATCTGCCACCTGACGTCCTTGTCGATTAGCAGGCGAAGCTAGAGCAATCAAAGCATCATCACCAGTTATTTCCTGCTTAACAAGGATGACGTCTCCGACTGCAAAAATATCTTTCTGACTCGTCTCATAATGTTCATCAACTAAGATTCCCCCACGAAGACCTGTCTCAATGCCTGCTGCCTTAGCCAAGCTATTTTCAGGCTGGACTCCGACAGAGAGAATGATCACATCTGAAGCCAATTTTTGTCCATTTTCCAAGACAATCACTTTGCTATTTTCTTCGAAGCAAGTAGCTGACTGGGAGGTGATGACCTTCACTCCCTTATCGACTAATTCTGCTTGGACAAAAGCTGCCATTTCCTCATCAAGTGGTGACAAAACATGCGGCGCTTTTTCTACGATTGTCACATTCAAGCCACGCTTGCGCAGATTTTCAGCCGTTTCCAGACCGATAAATCCAGCACCGATGACAACAGCCTCTTGAGGCTCTTCATCCAAGGCTAACATGATCTGATCCAAGTCTGGGACATTGCGCAAAGTGAATACATTAGTTGCTTCTGAAAGTCCTTCAATCTCAGGAATAAAAGGCTTCGCTCCCGGTGAAAGAATCAGCTTATCATACTGCTCTGTGAACTCTGAACCGTCATGAGCCACCGTTACTGTATGATCTTCAGGCGAAATCTTCACCACCTCATGAAAAGGTCGCACATCCAAGTTAAAGCGTGCCTTGAGACTTTCAGGCGTTTGAACCAAGAGAGCGTCTCGCTCAGCAATTTCACCAGAAATATAATACGGCAGGCCGCAGTTCGCAAAAGATACAAAAGGACCTTTTTCAAAAATCACAATTTCATCATCTTCCATCAGCCGTCTTAAACGTGTTGCCGCAGACATACCTCCTGCAACTCCACCAATGATAATAATTTTCATTGTTAACCCTTTCTACTTAAATGGTTTTCCCTGTCCAAGCGCTCATACCACCTCGGACATTGACAACATCATAGCCCTTTTTCTTCAGCTTTTTCGCTGCCATCTTGCTCCGCACACCTGAATGGCAAATAACGTAAATCGTCTCCTTTTTAGCTGGAGCAAATTGCCCAATTTGGCTCAAAGGAACATTCTGGGCCTCTTTTATATGTCCTCTACGAAATTCGGATGGCGTCCGTACATCAATTAGTTGGATATTGGACTTCAATCGCTTCTCCAGCTCATCCGTTGAAATACTATCTATCTTTGTAAAAAAATCAAACATATTTTTCTCTCCTTTATACCCCTATAGGGTATATTAAAACACTAAGAAGAGAAAATGTCAAGGAAACAATTTCATTTTCTCCAAAAATAAAAATCCCAATCTTGAGACAGGGATTTTTATCAATAATGAATTATTTCGCAATTGGGTAAACTGATACTTGTTTCTTATCGCGACCTTTACGTTCAAAGCGTACTACGCCTTCAACTTTTGCGAACAATGTATCATCTCCACCACGGCCAACGTTAACACCTGGGTAGATGTGTGTACCGCGTTGACGGTAAAGGATAGATCCTCCAGTTACAGTTTGTCCGTCAGCTGCTTTAGCTCCAAGACGTTTTGCCTGTGAATCACGTCCGTTTGACGTTGAACCTCCACCTTTTTTGTGGGCGAAAAGTTGCAAGCTTGCAAGATTCATTTTTAACATAGTGTTTTTCCTCCGTGTTAGTTTTCTGTGATAACTCTGGTTTGGACGAACTCAGAAGAGTTCTCCGATAAGTTTGCCATTCCCAAGAAAAATGATTCAAAGAAAAGCTGAGTCATTTCTCTCTGATGCGGCGGAATATCCATAGGGATTTCTACTCGTAAATATCCGCCTTCTTCTTCGTTTAATTCTAGGATTGGTTCATAGCCTGCAAATTTTTCAATTGAATTGATGAAATTTATGGCAAGCGTAGAAACCGATGCACACACGACATCAAAGCCGTATTCGCCACTTCCGGCGTGTCCAGTAATTTCCGCACTCCTCAGCTCGCCATCTTCGGCTTTCTCAAAGACTGCCTGTATCATGTGTTCTCCTGTGAATTAAGCGTTGATTGCGTTGATGACAACTTTAGTGTAAGGTTGACGGTGACCTTGTTTGCGGTGGCTACCTTTTTTAGGTTTGTACTTGAAAGTAACGACTTTCTTTTGTTTTCCTTGTTTTTCAACAGTTCCAACTACAGTAGCTCCAGAAACAAGTGGAGTTCCGACAACAGTTTTATCACCACCAACAAGAACAACTTCGTTAAAAGTCACTTCTTGACCAGCTTCAACATCCAATTTTTCAACGTAGATAGCTTGACCAACTTCAACTTTAACTTGTTTGCCGCCAGTTTTAATGATTGCGTATGTGCTCATTATGCACCTCCTATGATTTATTGGGGTTTACCCGTATTTTTGTGAAGACTCGCCTAGCATCGTGGGACGAACCACTTTATACTCACTATGTGAGCAACGATGTTCGAGCGGTTGCACAGGCCGTGCATAGTCAACATTCTTAGTATAGCACTTCTACTAACCTTTTGCAAGTAATTTCATTTAATGAAAACGGATTTTCCACTAAATATCCTCATTCTGTACTTCCATTTATTTAAAATATACAATCTGCCCTTCTTGATTGACATGAACCTCAATAGCTATCGGAGGCTTCAAATGTTTTTTAGCTGATCTGGCAAGACTTTTATTACTATCTGGAACATTGACCTCTCGCTCTTTTCCATCAACGTTAATAGTAAAGGTAATACGAGAATAGGTAGACTTACTTCCTCCGGTCTCGGTATCAACACCAGTCACTAAAGCCGTTTTTAGCTCGGTTATCTGATTAGTAAAATAATGATAGCGCCAAATACCATTGGTAATTCGATAGCCTTCATAAGCAGGAAAGATAAAAAGCATAAGAAGAACGCTAATTATTGTGACAAAAATAGCTCTGCCCGTACTTTTTTGGCTTTGACGTATGGTATTCCATTTATTTCTCATGGCCTTCTTGACAGAGCCAGCTTCCTTAATATCTTTATGATATCCCCAAAATAAGAGAGCATACAAGCTTAGGAAAATCTGGAAATGAACTAAGAGACCAATAAAATAAGTCCAACTGGGCATTCCAAACAGCAAAGCATTATCTTGTCCATCTTTCCAAGACAATGCTCCCATGAGCCCACTCAAAAAGGAATCCCATTCGTTCATAAATATCCCCTTTTATCTTCATCATCAATAGATAGTTTTCCAGATTCTTTCAGTAAAAAGCTACTTCTAAACTCCTACAACAACTCCTCAATCAGCTCGTCAACTTCATCAGTCTCTGCCTGTGGTCTGATTTCAGTGATCATGATGCCTGCAATAGCGCGTTCTACCAAACCTTCAACATCTAGACGAGCTTCGTACTGCTCGGCATTCTTGATTTTCGGATTGGTTTTAGGTCGGTCAGGTGCAAAAATAGTACAGCAGTCTTCAAATGGCTGGATAGAAATTTGGAAAGTATCAATTTTCTCTGCAATCTCAATAATTTCCAGCTTGTCCATGGTCACGACTGGACGGATAACCGGTGTATTGGTCACGGCGTTAATAGCCTGCATACTCTCGATGGTTTGACTCGCCACCTGACCAAGACTTTCTCCGTTGATGATGACTTGACCACCCCGCTCCTCTCGAATCCGATCCGTAATACGCATCATAAAGCGACGAGTCAGTGTCATGAGGTAGGCTTCTGGAGCCTTGGCCTTGATTTCCTCTTGAATTTCTGTAAAAGGGACTTCGATAAACTGGATATTGCCGCCAAACTTGGTCAGTTTTCGTGTCAAATCTTGAGCTTTCTTCAAAGCACCTGGACTGGTGTAAGGTGGACTGGCAAAGTGCACTGCCTCGATATCTACACCGCGCTTGAGAGCCAGATAGCCCGCCACTGGTGAGTCAATCCCACCTGAGAGCATGAGCATGCCTTTTCCTGAAGTACCGACTGGCAAACCTCCAGCACCACGAATGGTCTCATAGGAGATATAGGCCGCTTCTTCACGAATTTCAACGCGCAGATCAATATCTGGCGCTTTCATTTTGACCTGAACATTGGGAATGGCCTCAAAAACAGCATCACCAAGTGTCTGGTTAAGCTCGCGGCTATCCAATTCAAAGTTGTGATCACTGCGCTTGCTAGAAATCTTAAAGGTCATACCCTCTTGATAGACTTCCTTCATGATGGTTTGGACAGCTTCGATTAGGGCTGGCACAGATTTTTCAATTTTGTAAGATGGCGAGAAATTCTGAATTCCAAAAATCTGTTTGAGCGATTCAGCGACAGGCTGATAGTCTGTTCCGTGCAGATAGACATGGGTCCGGTCGCGGTCAGCCTTGACATGGACCTGCGGATAGACTGACAAAACAGCTTGGATATTGCGTTTAAGTTTGTTGATAAAGCGCATGCGGTTCTTGCCCTTGGTTGAGAGCTCACCGTAGCGCACCATAATTTCTGAATATTGCATTGTTTACCTTACTTTTCTGGTTTTTTCGTAAATGATTTTAAAGGTTGTTAAAAATTGCTCTATCTGGCTCATGTCATTATCAGCATCCAAACTAATACGGACAGCGGTCTGAGCGAGAGACTTTTCGACACCCATAGCAATCAAGGTCCCTGCCGGCTTACCAGCCTTGGAAGAGCAAGCGCTGGTCGTCGAGATATAAATCTCGTAGTCTTCAAAGGCATGGACGACAACTTCACCTCGTACTCCCTTGATACCAAAGGTCAAGATATGAGGCGCAAAATCTTCCATGTCTGAGAAAATCACCACATCTGGATACTTCTGTAGCTCTTCAAGAATAATCGCCTTCATCTGGGCCGTCCGCTGGGCAAATACTTCATGCTTTTCCATGGACAAACGCAGAGCCTTGGCCGTGGCTGCAATGCCGGCGAGATTTTCCGTTGTGGAGCGCTTATCCGACTCCTGACCACCACCAGTCAAAAGTGGACTAATTTTCTTGCCAGACTTGATATAGACAAATCCTACGCCCCGAAGACCGTGAAATTTGTGACTGGAGAAGGTTGCAAAATCCACGCGATCCGTCAGATAAGCAGCTGTCGGAATCTTCGTTACAGCCTGCACAGCATCCACATGAAAGGAAATGGTTAGCTTGTCTGCTAGCAGTTCTGATATTTGCTGGATAGGCTGAATACTGCCGATTTCGTTATTGACAGCCATGACCGAAACCAGAGTGGTATCTGGTCGAATCAGCTCTGCCAACCTATCTACATCAACAAAACCTGCCTTATCAACTGGTGCAAAATCGACTTCAAATCCTTGGTTCTGCAACCAGAGAGCTGATTCTTTAACCGCAGGATGCTCAATGTTGGATACGATAATGTGT
The DNA here is from genome assembly GCF_938036805.1 of uncultured Streptococcus sp. Lineage (GTDB taxonomy): Bacteria > Bacillota > Bacilli > Lactobacillales > Streptococcaceae > Streptococcus. Next base: position 31,761 of record NZ_CALHWC010000029.1, on the reverse strand, counting down.
TTACCAAAGGGAATCTTTTCAAAAGCAACTCCCTTAAGCACCCAATTGTCCCCTTCTGTCCCTCCAGACGTAAAAAAAATCTCCGACGAAGACTTGCCTAAAAGCTCAGCTATTTGCCGACGAGAAGCTTCTAAGAGACGGGTCGCCTGACTGCCTAAACTGTGCAGGCTGGAAGGATTGCCCCAAATTTTAGAAGCCACTTCTGTGTAAGTAGCTAGCGCTTCTGGATAGGGCTTGGTCGTCGCTGAATTATCTAAATAAATCATCTTTTTCCTCTGTTTTTATCAGTAAAAATCAATACTCCTATTGTAACACGAAACGAGGATAGGAACAAGAAAAGGGCGCAGTTCCTACCTGATAAATTTAGGAACCGGCCCTGAAGACGATTACTTCGCCTCACCAATCATATCTAACTTTTTTAAATAATCTTCAATCAGGAAAGCTGTCTCTTCAATTGATTTATCTGTAATATTGATGACCTCCGTCTGATATTTTCTAACAACTTCTTCAGCTTTGGAACCAATGACTTGACCCAGATGACTTTTGGCTTTTCAAGGGATGATATCGGAAAATTCCTCAATGATTATAAAGAGAAAAAGTTGCTGACGCAGGATCCCTTCCAAAGACTTGACCAAGAAGGTGTCGGCCAATTGATGAAATCGGCCATTGAAAAAGCTCGCCAAGTAGATCCAACCTTGTCCATCGGAGTTTGTGGCGAAGTTGGTGGTGATCCGGCTTCCATTCCTTTCTTACAAGAAATAGGAGTCACTTATGTCTCTTGCTCCCCTTATCGAGTCCCAGCTGCTCGGCTAGCCGTGGCCCAAGCTGCCCTTGACTCTGAAACGATACCAAAACAGCTCTAACATTTTGATAAAACTAACAGCTCTAAGAGGCTTATCTCTCCGCCTTTTAGAGCTGTTGTTATTTATCTTTTGTGTACGTTTTCATTTAAAAAATTCAGATTTTTGGAAGACTTTTCTAAATAAAAGACGTATAATAAATTAAGAACGAAAAGGAGCGACTTTTACATGGAAAACTATTCTCGCAAAGAAAAACATAACAGCACTTCAAATCGAAAACCAGCTAGTCAGCATATTAAAACTGGCTTTTCTGCCCTACAAAAGACTATTGCTACAATTGCCAGTCTTCTTTCAATCGTCATTGCTTGCTTTACCATCATGAACCTTATGAACAACAATGACTCAAAATCAAAAACTGATACAGGCAACTCGACAACAACTACTACCATCATCAAAGAGGTAGAAAAAGAGTCTACATCTATTAGCTCGACTCCAACAGAAACTTCTGCTTCTACTGAGACCGAAACATCATCAAGCTCCTCAAGCGCAGAAACGAATACGAGCCATACAACTCCTTCCACTGATAGCAGTTCGACAAGCCAAGACCAGCATACAACAACAGAGTCCAGCACTCAATCATCCAACTAGGAAGATTTGGAAGAGTGCCCCTTATCCAATCTGTCCAATAAAGCCTGAATATCACTCAGGCTTTTTCTATTACCAGCCTTCTTTTACTATTTGAGAAAAATTCTTGGCCTTTCTCTAATTTTTGGAGCCAAAAAAACTGTGAGACCAAGAAGCCCCACAGCATTTTCAAAAATTATAGTTCCAAAATTTGATAATCATAGCCCAGATGAGTCAAGAACTTAAAAAGATCTCGGGTCGCGACAAAAATCGTCTTTTCATTGGTATTGGGATGGAAAGTCATGATATCCTCTGATACAATGTCCTTATCAAAATAAACTTGAATATCTTTTTCTTCATTATTTAACAAACCAAAAGGCGATACCGTTCCTGGTGGCAATTCCATTTTTTCAAAGAGAGAATCCGCTGAAGCCATGCGGATGCGGTTGGCTGAGACCAAGTCTTTAAACAAGTCCATATCTAGACTCTTTTGGTCATCCATAATCAGCAGATAATATTGAGTTTTCTTCTTATTGGTCAAAAACATGGACTTAGTCCGAACTCCTTCCATGCCTTCAATATAGCTATCTGCCTGCTCTGTCGTAAATGCAGGCGGGTGCTCCACCACATCAAAGGGGATCCCCAACTCTTGCAACTTGTTAGCTACTTGTTGATAAGCATCCATAGTTTTCCTCCTCTATTGATGAATAATCTTTTGTACCAATGCTTGCAATTCTGGCACCACTTCTGCCTCAAACCAAGGATTTTTCGCCATCCAGATTTGATTGCGGGGCGATGGATGAACCAAGGGAAAAAAGTCTGGCAGGTAGTCTTGATAATGCTGGACCGTCTCGGTCAGCTTAACTGTACCTTTTTGATGCAGATAGTATTTCTGTGCATACTGACCAATCAAGATAGTCAACTCAATATCTGGTAGGAGCTCTAAAATCGGCTGATGCCATTTCTCAGCAAAGCCCTTACGAGGTGGTAAGTCCCCAGACTTACCATGCCCAGGGAAATAAAAATCCATGGGCAGAACTGCAAAATATCCAGACTGATAGAAAGTTTCCTCATCAACACCCAACCATTCTCTCAGCCGGTCACCACTCTTGTCCTTCCAGTAAAGCCCCGCCTGCTGGGTTTTCAGGCCTGGCGCTTGACCGACAATATTAATCCGAGCATTCTTAGGCGCCGCAAAGAGTGGGGTGATTCCCTGTTCTGTGAAAGCTTTATTCTGTGGGTCAGCTATAATGGCCTTGGTAATATCTTCTATTGTCTGCATCATATTTCCTTCCTTGAAAAGAAACTCACCTGGCATAGCCAAATGAGTTCTTATCTTATTTGATCAATTCGTAGATAGCTTCCGCATAGATAGCAGCCGCGCGGAATAGATCTTCAACATCGATAAATTCATTGGCTTGGTGCATAGTGTCGATATAGTCTGGGAACATCGCGCCGTAAGCGACACCACGTTTCAAGAGGCGTCCAAAGGTACCACCACCGATAACTTGCTCATGACCTTTCAGTCCCGTTTGTTTTTCATAAACAGCCAGCAAGGTCTGCACCAACGGATCTTCCATCGGTACATAGTGAGGAGTATGTCCATGCTCAGATAAGGTCACTTTAGTCACCGGCAACTGTTCTAACACATTTTGAATGGCTTCTGGACTAGTTCCCTTAGGATAGCGAATATTGAGGGCAATTGTATTGTCGGCCTTGTTTTCGTCAAAACGGAAAACGCCCGCATTCATTGACAGAGCTCCCATCTTCTCATCCACATGAGCAATCCTCAAGTTCTTACCCTCATGGTCATTTAGGAGAATATTTCCAGCCACATCTAGATAATCCTTAGCTGGGCCAGCAAAGTCAAATTGCGTTAGGAATTTGGCCAGATAGGTTGCACCATTGACACCAGACTGAGGAGAGGCACCGTGCGCAGACTTACCGATAATGGTCACAGTGACTTGGCCACCAGCTAGTTCTTCATAAGTAAAGTCTATCCCATTTTCCTTAGCAAATTGCTCCAATTTATCAGCTAGATTTGGCAATTGACCTGACACAATGGCTGTACCAGACTCAGGTACCATGTTCTCCCGCAAGCCGCCAGTAAAGCTATGCAGGCGTGCTGCGCCAGCATTTTCACCAGCAAAATGCAGGTACTCTGTGATATTTCCTTTTTCACCATTGATAATCGGGAACTCAGCATCTGGCGAGAAGCCGAAATCAGGCTCAGGCAGGCCTACATGAGCAAAGTAATACTCCATGTCTTTCCAGCCAGACTCTTCATCTGTCCCCACCACAAAGCGCACGCGCTTAGAAACCGGCAAGCCTAAGTCTTTGATGATTTTCAAGCCGTAGTAACATGCCATAGTTGGTCCCTTGTCATCACTAGAACCACGGGCATAAAGACGGCCATCCTTAATCGTCGGTGTATAAGGGTCTGTATCCCAACCGCTTCCAGCAGGTACCACATCCATATGGGCAAAGATACCCAGCTCTTCTTCCCCTTCACCAAAAGTAAAGTGACCAGCATAATTATCCACATTTTGAGTCAGGTAACCATCGCGTTCAGCAATTTCCAAGAACTTATGCAAGGCCTTTACAGGACCAGGTCCAAAAGGATGCTCCTTGTCTGCCTTAGAATCATCCCGCTCTGAATTAATTTCTAAAAGGCTGAACAAGTCCGCCAACAGAGCTTCTCTACGTTTTTCAACTTCTGCTTTAAAATCAATTGTCATTTTCTCACCTCTATAAAACACTTCGATTTAAAATATCTGAATTAAATCGCGATTTCTGTTTTTTACTTTATTAACGCTTTTCGATAATCTCGTCAACTGGTAAACGATAGCTAGGCTCTAGCTTATCGTCTGTATAACCAACAGTAATCAAGAGTTCCGGACGGAAGCGCTCATCAATCTCCAAAACTTCGTTGACTTTTGATTTATCAAATCCTAGGATGATATTGGAGCCAATACCTTGGTCAGTCAAGGCCAAAACAAGGTTCATAGCTACCAAGCCAGCGTTAAGAGCCAAGTAATCACTCTTTTGCTGGTCATTATAGCGAGCAAACTCAGCTGGCAAATTCTGCATGTAAAATTGGAGCTGTTCATCAGAAAAATTTCTTACTCCAGCGACACGCGCGATTTTTCGTGCCCGCTTGGCCAAATCCGTATCTGTCAAGAGGGCAATTGTCACTGGAGCTTCCTTGATTTGATCTTGGTTAGAGCCAAAAGCAATGCCCGCTAGGGCCTCATTTCTCTCACGAACCACCACGAACTTCCAAGGCTGACTATTGTGAGCGCTCGGTGCCAAGGTCGCAATCTCAATAGCTGTGCGGACATCTCTAGGATCTACTGGTTTATCATTGAAATGCTTAGTCGCATGACGCTTTTTGTTTAATTCGAGAAATTTCATAATTGATTTCCTTTTCTAATTCTACTGTATCCATTCTACCATATTTTGAAAGAGAAAGGGGTAAATAGCAATTATCTATATAAATGGATTAAAGCCGCTCTTCTCTTCTCCTAGATCCAATTCTATATAATGAATCTCATTTAAATTTAACTCCTCTGGCCGTTTATCGTCAAACATAATTATTTGAACAATATCTTCATCTGCATTTAGTTCATTAAGAATATGTCCCACCGCTCTTTGATTCTCTTCCGAAAAATCTTTGGATATATGATCTAATACTAATAGTGGGATTACTGGATATTTCCCTTCTTCTAAAAGCATTTTTATAAATGCTATATAACCTGAGAGTTGAATAAGAGTTTTTCGAGCTTTGCTTCCTACAAGGATACTATCTCCTTTAGATATTTTAGGTTGTAGAATACAACCATTTTTTATAAATTCGATAAAAAAATTATCTCGCTCCACATCTTCTAAAACAAATTTTGATACCGAGCTACTAGAAATATATATATCAGTAATAGTTTTTGATAAATTAGAAATCTTTTTCTTGTCATCCTCATTTTGGAGTTCATTTAACTCTTTCCTTAATTCACGTATTCTCGTTTTCAACTGCTCTAGTTTAGAATTGTTAACAACGAAGTCTTGTTGCAAATATTCTTCTAGTAAAACTATCGCTTTAACCTTATCCTCCAAAGAAAAAGGTCTCAGTCCAGATTCTTTTCTGTTAATAATTCTCTTTAGCTCAAAACTCTGTTTTTCAAGTGCTTCCACTGTCTTATCTTTTATTATATAATTACTAAAGTCAAGATCCCCTTCAATAGAATGTAACACTTGCTCAATTGGTTCAACTAAATATTTATATTCTTCGTTCTCGTCAATTAATCTTTTCAAGGATTGGAGCATTTGAGAGCGATTTTTATTGATTCGCTGATCTTGTTTTAGTACTGAAATATTATTTCTATAAATTTTGATTTGCTCATCCAAACTATTCTTTTGAGTCAATAAATCTGCTAATGATTTATCATCTGTTGCCCCTATTTTCTGACTTGATTGTTTGACTGTATTCAATTCAGCAAGTATCTTATCTTTATTCAAGCCACTAAATTGAACTTTAATCCCCAAAATATTTAGATTTTTATTAATCTCCGATATAAAAAAATCACTTTGTTTTGTTTCAGTTTCCAATTGTGCTAATTCTTGTTTGCTATGTTTTATATCGTTTAATAGTTTTGAAATTTCTTCTAAGCGAGGATTAAAAATGTAATTCATTAGAGGATTTAGTCGAACAGAATATTTAATATCAGATGCTTTGTCCCAAAAATTTTGTAACTGCCCTTGTCTATTTTCACCTAAAAAATTAAACATTGTAAATTGTCTAAATGTAATATTCTCACCAGTAAACTCTTTTATTTTTCTTTGTTCCTCATCATTGCTAGAAAAAATTGAATTTAATTTACTTTTATATTCTGTTGAATCAATTGGTTTTGCTGTTTCCTGATTATCCAAATAAAAATAATTTTCTTCTCTGTCTAATATACGACATACTTTAAAAGTATGACCTTTATATTCAAAAATCATCTCTGTACTAACAATTTTTTCTGCCCCTTCTAGGTTAGACTTTAATGAACCTCCAAGTATATAGTCTATGAATTGATAAAAAACAGTCTTTCCTTTAGAATTATCTGCTCGTATATAATTCACTCCTTCTTGAAAATCATATGTATATGAATTATTTTCGCCATCAAAAATACTTATCGAATTAATTTTAAACATTTCCAAGAACCTCTTTCATAAATTGTTCATCACTGATATGCCTACTCTCTTCAATTGATTTATGAATAAAATAACTAATTTTATATCTATGCTCAATTGGAACCTTACCATCTTTATTAAAAAATGCACACCCATCAATGATTTTTATAATTTTATTTTTACTAAGTAAATCGAGTGCTCGAAGTATAAATTGGATACTGTCAAATAGTCTTTCCATATCTCCCGACAAGAGTGATATTAATCTTTCAGTAACATTCTTTTTAGTTTTTGCATCATAAATTGATTTAAAATAATAATTATCTTTTTTTATCAGATAACTAAAAATCATTAATTTTGAAATACTTAAATTATTATGTTCTTTCAAAATTAAAGGGATAACATCGCAATATATTGCAAGTTGTAATATTTTATACTGTTTTTCTAATTCTCCGCTACTATTCATACTTCATCCTTCCATGATATTAATCTATCAACTTCAGCATCCCTAGTTAAATAAATACTACTCCCGAATTTGATTTGTTCATTTGTTGCGTATGAGTTTGATTTTTTATTAATTTCAATTAATCTTTCTATTGGAAAGTCATTCTTTTGCCTATTTAACTCAGTAATGGTTTCTTGATAGTTTTCATATGTGGTTTCTAATAAATTATCGTAATCTCTATATAAACCAGTTTCTAAAGAATTGCGCAAAGCATTTTCAAAATAGAGTTTATGAATAAGATGTTTTTTCAACTCCCCTTCGGTAAGATCACAATATTGGAGTTGAATAAACTCCCTAGATGTAACTATTTTTAAATCTTCTAAATCAATTTTATTAGTTTGCTTAAAATCTACATAACTAGGCTCGCTTCGTTCTTTTGTAAAACGCCTCGCGATATCTTCGACCATATCTATAAAAGACTTATAGTCTAAAGAATAAGTTAATCGACGTCGTGCATTATTTATAATTTGACAAGTAATATGGCGACACAACTCCTCCACTCTCTGTTTATAAACGACTTGACTATATACTTTATGAAATATATCAGTAAACTTAGCATCTATTAACTCATCAATATTATCCAACTGTAATTGAAACTTCTTTTTAATGATACCTATTGTCGTTTCTAATTCATCTTTTGTTAAATTTTTTTCTCTAAGTCTTTGATCTAATGAATCTTTACGCTTTGATGATGAAGTTTCAATGTCATTATAGAGAGTATCTACTAATTTATCATCGAATAATTCACCGTCCATATATCCTTCTAATACAAGATGATATTCATATATATTTTTATTTTCTAATTCAAGAATCAACCAATTTTTTAATATTTTCTTCATATCAGCTTGCTTCAATTCTGATTTTTTAACTTGAATAGCTTTGAAAGTTGGTGCCCCTTTTACAAATATATTAGAATCTATCTCATCTAAATTGTCATTTTTAAAACTAATATCATCTAAGATTTCATACCTTAAACTCTCCCCATCCGATATTTCAGATAGATAATAGATAAAAACTTTTATTTGAAAAGCGAAACCACTTAAACTAATAATTCCATGATTTGTCATATTCGTCTCCAGATAAATTAGCATTGTTAACTACTGGTTTTATTTTACGATAATTCTTTTAAGAAATCAAAATAATCCTTCACATCCTCTACATACCCATACTTGTCATTCAAGTAAGCCAATAATTCTCGGTTATGGCCTTGATAATTATCTTCGTGACGTAATTCTTCATACATTTCGATGAAAGGGAGAGCTTTTTCTTTAGCCAATTCCAACTCTGCTTCGTAATCATAGGCGACTTTTCGGAATTGGATGTTTACAAGTTCCCCGTCTTCAACTTCTAGCAATGCATACTGGGCACGCTGATTTTTCAAGGCTGGCCAATCAAAATAGGGCATGCCAATTGAACCGGGGTTGATAATTTGTTGCCCTTGGCTGCCATAGCGAAGCAACTGCTTGTGGACATGACCGTAAACTGCCACATCAGTCTCCTCATCAAATAGCTGGTCAAAGTTGTCCGTATGATTGTCAACCAATAAGTCACTCCCATAATTCTTGTCAGGCAAGTTATGCGAGAGCGAAAAACGCAGGCCATCAATTTCTTTCTTCGCAACCATTGGCAGACTCCGCAGCCAAGCAATCTGATCGGAATCCATTCGCTCCATCAAATACTGCGTCATGCGCAAAAGTTGGACTTCCTGTGGGTCTTCTAAGCCATATTGCCCATCTAAGGCCTCTAATACGCAATCATCCCAGTTTCCGCGGACAGTCGCTGTGATAGGCAGATCTTTTAACAAGGCTAGCAAATCATTTTCCCCCGGACCAGGGAGAAAAATATCCCCCAAAAGCCAATATTCTGTTGCTTCCTGTCTTTTAGCATCTGAAAGAACTGCCTTCAAGGCCGTGGTATTCCCATGTATATCAGAGAGAATCGCGATTTTATGTTTCATTCTTACTCCTTCACGAACGATTACTAAGTTTGAATCTAGTATAACAAAATATCTCAAAAAACGTAAAAACCATCCCTAGTCCTTTGGATGGCTCTACTATTTATTTCATTAAATGACCACATTCAAATCTTTTCCCGAAATGCCATCAAGAAATACTTCATCAATTTCTGGTTTTAATTTTTTCAGTTTAATTTTTTGAATCTTTGTTAATTCTGGCTGAAAAGAGATCGTCCCACTTGGAAATTGACCTCTGAGAATTTTGGTATAAACATTTTTTACAAAATCTTCCCACTCCGTTGATAGCAAATTTGCAAAGGCTGCCTCTCCCTCAAGTAAATACCTGATGCCATCTGCACGATAAAAAGCTAATAAAGCCACTGAAAGACTACACTTGGAATGATTAAGCACTACTTTTGGCACTTCAAATCCATTATCCCAGTTAAAATTGTCCAGCAAGACAAACAGTTCATCCTCCGTTTGAAGCTGATCAAGGCTCGCCACAGCTTTAGCATTGCTTTCAGCATACAAAATATCAGATATTTGTTGAATTTGTCGATTATCCATTTCAAATGTCAACTCCCTTCTAATAATCCTAATCTTTCCAATGTTTGCAAGGCAGTATTTTTTGAAGGCGGACAATCATTCTTCAAAAAGTTCTTAATCTCTTCAAGATGATTATAAAAATTAATATTGATTTCTTTTAAATTCGCAATAAATAAGTCTATTAAGCTTGAATCAATATTTTCCAAAGGGGAAGGCAGTTGTTGCTGATTGTCCAGCAGATAGGCTTCTTTAGCAGTTGCTCCGATTGCATAGCTAAGATTGTCCCAAGATGGAATATTAGCCTCATTCTCGTCTAATTGCATATAGATGAAAATTCCCTTAAAATCGGTTCCATCATCTAGCAGACTATAAAGCTCTTTGCCCGTTTTGTTTTTATTTTCCACAAAACTCCAGCAAGCATCCAAAGCAACTCGAATTTGTGGCTTATATTCTGTTTCCATATGACTTAAGATAGCTTCTGAATAGACCAGCATGAGATAAAGTTGATTGGTATTCATATGCTCGCATTTACTCCTCAAACAAAAATTTTAAATAACTGCTAACAGACGGGGCTGCGACATATTCTTCCTCCTCAAGCAATTTCGTTCTCCTTGCAATGTCATTGTACCTTTTAACCAGTTGTTTATAATGAATAAAATAATCTTCGAGCGTATCTTCATCAACACACTCTATGGTTTGGGGCAAATACCGCTGTCCAACGGCTTTATATGACTGATAAACTACTAACGCAATGAAAGCATCGATACATCTCCACACAGCTGGATCAGTGCTTCTATCCAGCTCCGAATAGGTTAGGATGTCTTCCTCGTCTAAATTTTCCAATCTATCATACAGAAAGTCTGGGTCGGACTCACTAAGCCTATCAATAAATCGGCCTGCGATTTCTAACGTTTCATGCACATATTCCTTATAATCCGAGTTTCCTATATATGTTTCTAGCGGTTCTGTTAATTTCCGCATAAATTGCAAAAGATCGAGATTAAGAGTAAATTCTATTTTGATTCCTTTCTGAATCTAGGACGCTGAAAAAGCTATCACAGCTCTAGAAAGTTGATTTGCATTCAAGCTAGTATCTAATTTCATTCTTCATCTCCTGCAGCAGCTTTCAAAAATGCTTGTTTGAAAGCTTCATACATTTCAAAAGCGATTTTCATGACCTGTTCAAAATCATCATAACTGGAAATTACAGGCTTCAGTATAATATAATCTCTTGAGATTAGCCATTTTGCATAAGATGCAAAGGGGCTACCCATAATGGCTTTATCTCCCTCATAGATGACCCAAATCAATTCCAATCGACCGCGTTCAAAAGCAAAATGAAAGCCAAAGCGAAAATGTCCGATTTCCTCCAGATCAATATGGAAAAAACGTTCTCGTTTATCATACCGAACTTTGTAGCCTAATAATTCAACGATTTCCATCAAAAAATCACCATCAAAATAATCCAATTCTTGGCCTTTCGGAGTTCTTTTCTGACTATAATACGCGGATAATTTTTCATATCTTTCTACAAAGTTGATTTCTAGTAAAGCTTGTTTAATTCTAGTGTCTAGCTTCATTCTTCATCTCCTGCAGCAGCCTTCAAAAATGCTTGCTTGAAATCCTCATACATGTCAAAGGCAATTTTCATGACGTCTCGAAAATCAACGTAGTCGGAAATAATTGGCTGTTTGATAATATAATCACGCGCAATCATCAACCTTGGATATCTAGTCCAAGGAGAACCAAGGACAACTTTATCTCCTTCATAAACAACCCAAATCAATTCTAATCGACCATACTCAAGAGAAAAATGGAAACCAAATTGAAAATTTCCGATTTCCTCCAGATCGATATGGAAAAAACGTTCTCGTTTATCATATTGAGCTTTATAGCCTAATAATTCAACAATTTCCATCAGAAAATCGCCGTCAAAGTAATCCAATTCTTGGCCTTTTGGAGTTCTCTCCCTATTGTATTTTTTAGAAATATTTTCATATCGTTCTACGAAATTGATTCCTATTAAAGCTTTTTCAACTCTAGTATCTAGCGTCATTCTTCATCCCCTGCATCAACTATTTCTACATTTAAAATCCCATCATCCAGGTATTCTTCCTCAGATATTTCTCCACTTTCATACATAAAGTGTTTATTCATTGCTATTGAAAGGTGTTTTAGTTCAGAAAATACATCCTCCAGACCGTCCAGAGCTAGAAAGATATCTACAAATCCAGATGTATAAGAGGGATCTTGAGATGATGAAATTTCATTTCTCTTTGCTTCTAACAAGCTAAGCCCACTGTTTAATTGATTCAAACATCCATTTATAGCTTTTTCACAGTTTTTTAAATCATCTAGCCTGTCATCACTTAAAAGATTTCCATTGCAGTTCTGATTTAAGTTCTCACAAAAGTTTATATACCTCGTTACTAGCTCATTCATTATCCTACACCTATCTATAATTGACTGTCGCAATAAATTTGATATTGGGCTGCTCTTTGACTTGCCCACAATATTTATAATTGTAAAGTAAAATAATGGCATTACTTGCAGGTATCGCTAGGTCATCTTCAATCTTCTTTAAATTATCTATGACAACATCTGCATATGAGGCTCCGATTAAATGATCATATACATTTAAAAATCTTGAATCACAATATTCTTTTTCGATTAGGTATTCGTCAATATCATCGATATCAATTTGAAAAGCATCATAAAACTTGGAACTGACAATTTCTCCGTCATCATCATACCTTAAGTCGATATAGGTATCCAACTCTTCCCTACTTGCAAAATTTCCAACCCAAATTGATACTGTATTTTCAGTCTCCATATTCTCACCTCTATTTATACTGAAATCCTGAAAGTTGTGCTATTAAAAATTCTAGGTTCATTCTAAAAATGCTACTGATGCTAAAACTTATAGCTTTTATCCCTCACAATCGAACATGAGTTCATCTAGTTTTTCTCTATCAGCAGCAATATTTATATAGGTTTCAATGCTATTATTTAGAAATCCCATATCCACTTCAGCTTGTCCTTTATACAAGTTAATTTCTGCACCTAAATCTATGAGACTAGCGAGAAGTTCTTGCATAACTATTAACTGGTCTAGATCCAGATAATCACTTTCTAGCAAAGCCTCATTTTTTTCTATTTTTGTCTTGATTTCACCAATTGGCAAAGGGCTATGTCTCCTAATTATTTTACATGCCTGTAAGATATTATCTGACATTTTGATCTTTGCGTAGATTATTGACACCATTCGCTCCTTTATAAAGATCTTCCATAAAAACATTCCTTCACTCGGTCAACCTATCTTTCATTATTCTAACAACTTGATTTAGTCTGAGTCGTTATCTTCATCTAGATATTTAACATTTAGGATTCCATCATCTAGGAATTCTTCCTCGGATATTTCCCCACTTTCAAACATCAATTTCTTATTCAAGGCCACCAGCAAGTCATCTGCATCATCCAATAAAACCTCTAGTCGTCTCAGTCCCCAAAAAATTTCAAGAATCCCTTTTGTATAGGCGCTGTTTCTTGAAGATTCAATTGATTCAACCTGACTTTCCAAAATCTGAAGACCACCTCTTAACTGTTTGAAACTTGAATCCCAGTCATCACGAAGGTCCTCCAGAAAATCATCTAACTTCTCCTGATCAAGCAGTTTTCCATTAAATTTATCATTAAGTGTTGAGCATGCCTGATGCAAATTTTCTAATACTTCTTTCACTTTATACTTTCCTTATATATTTATCATCTACTTCTATCTTCAAAGGACACAATCTTGACTAAGAGGGGACAATTCCGCATTATTATTATGTTGGAAAGTCGGAACCATTACTTCGCATCATCGAACATATTAGAAATCGTCTTCCTCAATTTGATTTTTGGTATCTTCCTGCGACTCAATAACATGACTCAAAAATTGTATGGTTACCTCTTCATCATCAAGGAATAGTTGAAGCTCCCCACCCAATTCTCTTATCTCTTCTACTGTCTTTTTAAAGCTCTTTAGTCGCTCTAAATTCAGATATTCTGTTTCAAGCACAGCCATGTGATAAGTCATTTTTTCTTTGATTGCTCCGATTGGTTCATGACTAAAATCTCTAATTATTTTCAAAATTTTCGTATCGCTATTATTTGACTTTATTTTGGCACTAAATTTATGCATGCCTGCTCCTTTTTAAAATCTATCTATTCGCCGAGTAAACCTATTTTCTTGCTCTCTGCCAATCACATTTTCATCAACAATTTCGCCATTGATTTCTCTAATCTTCTTTGAAATGTGAATGTGAATCTCCCTTAAATCGGCTACATAATTTTCAATATTTAGCAATGAAGTATAGATATCATACATTCCATTGAGATAGGCTGGATTATCTGTATCATGTATTGATTCTAAGTCTAAATTTTTCATTGTAGCAATCCCTCTGGCAAGATTATCGAAGTCTTCTTGTAACTCTTCATGAATGTCATCATAAACATCCGATATCTTTTCTGGATTTATTAAATGCTCATTATAATGGGAATTTAATTTTGAATAAAGGGTTGTTAACTCTTGCAATAATTGTTTCATAAGTGTCCTTTGGTTCATTCTATTCAGGAAAGCATTTGACTTCAAAACAATATCTGCCTCTTGCAAAATAGGCAGGTTGTTAAAAATCAATGTTCAATAAAACTAGTATAGCAAAAACCTTCAGAAAAAAAATGTAGTAACATCAGGTTACCACATTTAACAAGAAAAGACTACAGCTTAACAATCACCTGCTCACGACCAGCATACTTATCAATTTCTTCTTGCCAGATTGCTTTCAATTCAGCGTCAACAATGACTGGACTATTTACCTCTTTCATTTTCTGAATTCTTTCGTCAATAGATTTAATCCTACACACTTTACTTTTTATAGTAGTCAGAAACTCTTTAAACGAAAGATGGAAGGGGATAATCTTTTGTATTTCATGATCAAAAAATGCTATGAGATTATAATTTTGTTTAGCAATTCCTAGAAGAATATAATTCCCGAAACTATCTTCTGCAATCGGTAGATAATCAACTTCAATATAATCTGATAGAAAATCATGATCAATTAAATACTGGAAATTGTATTCGTAATCAGCATTTTCAAAACCATAAAAGGCTCGAATATCCGCACTCTCTTTCTTTATTTTAAAGCTTGTCTGTAAGGCATTTCCACCATTATAGTTTATTAAAAAGGTTCTATATTCTTCCGGCAACAAAATGTCATGATTTTCTTCAAATTGAGCCACTGCCTCCGAAACACCTGTTTTATCAAATGGAAAAATTCTTAACATTTTTTCTCCTTTTTTGTTCTTGAATAGCCAGTATACTTGAATTTCAGCTTTTTCTATCTATTTCATCGGAAAGTTTAAGCAATATGTCACATAATTCCTCAAAATCTAAAGATATATTGTGTAGACCTACTATCATCTGTGAAATTGCTTCTCTGTCCAACTGATTGTCTTTTGTAAGGGACTGAACCAGCTTTTCATTTCCCTTCTTTATCCAACCTACATGATTTGGAATGTAGTCCCTTAAATAGTCTGTGAAGTCTTCTAGAGCTTCTTCTGAAAACGGCATCTCAGCTTGACTTGTTCGAATCAATGAAATACTTTCTACTATTTTATTTAACTCTTTCTCAATTGTCATTTTATTCCTCTTTCTTGCCAATTATTCCTCAGTTTAGAAAATCTTAATTGATTCATTTTAAAAATTTTTTTGAATTTATCTTGACAAACGCCTTTTGCTAGATTATACTAGAGATATCTAATGAGTTCTAGTATACACTAATTAATTCTAGAAAAATATTTTATAAAGGAGATAACTCTTATGGTTATTATAGACAATACATATGTTGTTGCTTTACCGCTTGTGGATGTTAATTTCCATTCTGCAAAAGATGTGTTGGATGCCCACGTAGAAAAAGCAAAAGAATCAGGTTCAGTCTACTTTAGTACAAGTAATAGACTTGATTCAAATAAAGTTAAACAAGTTACAAAAGTAATACTTGTAAATAAATCGTTTAGCTATATCGCTGATCTGGTAGGATATCAATATTTTGATGAAGAATCGGCCCCGATCGATGCAGCTGATTATGCCCCAGCTATTTTTGCGAAGGACCAAGATCTTCATTGGCTTCAATTATCGAATATCAGAGAGGTTAGCTTAGATGAATTGAATACTTTTGAAATGATAAACAAGAAAGCTCAATCAAAACACGGTGGCGTTGGGAACTATATCAAAAATACTGGTCGTCTTCAAGTATTCTACGCTAAGAAAAAAGCTAATAAGGTTTCAAATTAATAAAAAGTATCTCGTTTTGTACCGACCCCAAAAAGTTGGACAAATAATTATTGAAAGGATTTAGTTCTGTATTGCACCTGACTAAGTCCTTTTAGTTTGACCTTACTTCGTTTGTTGTTGTAGTAATCAATGTAGTTCACAATAGCTTGCTAAAGGTCTTCTAAAAGCCTAAAGTTCTTCTCATATCTGTAAAACATCTCAGACTTAAGAATACCAAATAAGGACTCCAGCTATGCTCATTATAAATGGCTTGTATTTCATAATTGATAGCTTGATCTTTATCCGTTTGATATAGCTGTTTTAAGTGGTAATAATAGGTTGAACGAGCAAGTTTAATATATTATCATGACAAATAAAACAATACTACAACTTAACAATCACTTGCTCACGACCAGCATATTTATCAATTTCTTCTTGCCAGATTTCCTTTAATCTAGGTGTAATTTCTTTTTTGCTGCCTACGGCTCTCATATCGGCGATTCTTTCTTCAATCGTGCGAATTTTTTTCTTTTTGCTTGTAAGTTTAGCCACCCAGTCCTCAAAATTGATTTCTAAAGGCTGCACAAGCTGACCTTCATGCTCAAAAAAAGCTAGCTGATTGAAATTTTTATCTGTAACACCAAGAAGAATAGAATTACCAAAACTATCCTTGGCTACGGGAATAAAGCCTCTTTCTAAAACTTCTTCTAAAAAACCATTATCAATCAAATATTGGAAATTATTGTATTGACTCGCTTTATTAAATCCATAAAAAGCTTGTATGTCTGAAGTTTTACGATTTATACTAAAACTAGTTTGCAAGCTATTCCCACCATTATATTTAATCAGAAATTCTTTATATTTTTCTGGAAACTTGATTGTAAACCTATCTTCAAAATCCGCTATAGCCTGATCTACACCTTCTGTATCGTAAGGAAAAATTCTTAACATTTATAACTCCAAATTTTGTACTATCTTGTGAAGTTTTAATTTAATCAATCCACTATTTTTTAAAATAATTACTGAATAAAAAGAGGGACTACACATTCTAATCCCTCCCATTTTAACATTAATTTTGGACTAATTCTAGAAATTCGGTAAAAGTGCGAGCCAGAAAATAGGCATTGTTTTCATCACTTGAGCCCTCTAGATTATATGTATCATCGTAGTAATAGATACCTTCATCCTCATCACCACTCAACCAGAAAACTAGAAAACCATGTTGCAAGGAATCACCTATAATGATTGAATTAGAAAAAAGATCATCCAAATATTCATCAGTCCAATCTTCTATATCAAAGTTTTTTACGCCAGTCTTAATCCCATATAAAACATCAACATTAATTTCCTCATTGATGTTCTGTATCTCAATAGAATTTTCAAACTCATAGGAAGGACAGTGTCCACCATTGTTTTCTTTCAAAAAATTTTTATAATCTTCTGGAAGAGTTAGCTTGTATTTCTCTTCCAAAGCTTTTATTTCTTGATCACTGGCATGACCTAGTGGTCGAATCATTAAGCTCATCAGACTCTCCTCTTCTTTTCAATATCGCAATCTTTGGTTTACGATTTTTGTTGAACATGCTCCCCTTTTGGTTAAAATGCTCGATACCTTTTAGACCATCTTGCCCATCTTTCGCAAAAGCAGAGGTAATTCAGAAAATCAAAGACCAATAAAGCTAGTAAAATAAAATTAGACTACAACTTAACAATCACTTGCTCACGACCAGCATATCTATCGATTTCTTCTTGCCATAAAGCTTTTAACTCATCATCAACTACAACAGGACTTCCAATTTCTTCTATTTCTTTCATTCGTTCCTCAATGGATGGAATATGAACAACAGGACTTTTTATCTTTTTTAGAAATTCTATAAAATCGATAGTAAATGGAATATACGTTTGCTTTTCATGATCATAAAATCCTATTTTATTATAAGTACTAGCGCCGACACCAATTAGGATACTGTTACCAAAACTATCTTTAGCTATGGGTAAATAATGATTGTCAATAAAATCTTCTAAAAAGCCTTTTTCGACTAGATAGTTAAAATTACTAAAATAGTTAGCTAATGAAAAACCATAAAAGGAGTGGATATCCGAACGAACTTTCTCTACTTTAAAGGTTGTATCAATCGTATCTCCGCCATTATACCTTAATAAAAATTCTTTATATTTTTCAGGCAATGAAATAGAATAATTTTTCTCCAACTGTTCTATTTCATCTAAGACACCATCGGTTTTATTTGGGAAAATTCTTAACATACCTACCTCTTTTCACTACTAGCACCAAAAATATCCTCTATCAATCTGTTCGAGCAATATCAATGAGTATTTGAAAGCTGTATCTGAACCTCTCTATAATCAGATAAATTTTTCTTTCAGTCTATATCTGCAATCGGCTCAGCCACTTCTAACAAGGGACGAGCTGGCTCTGTTTGATTGAGTTTTGCCTGCACAGCTTCTGCCACCGCTCGCGGTACGCCCACTTCAACGATTTCATCGACACTGGCTTCTTTAATCTTGGTCAGTGATTTGAAATGCTTCATGAGATTTTGCTTACGTTTTGGCCCCAAACCTTCGATACCATCGAGTTGCGATGAGAAGGAATTCTTAGATCGAAGCTGACGGTGGAAGGTAATGGCAAAGCGGTGCACTTCATCTTGGATGCGCTGGAGGAGGAAAAATTCCTGCGAATTACGAGATAATTCTACAACCTGCAGAGGGTCACCAAAGAGCAATTCATGGGTCTGGTGCTTGTCATTTTTTTGCAGTCCAGCGATGGGAATATCTAGCCCCAACTGGTTCTGTATAACTTCTTTAGCAATATTGACCTGACCTTGCCCACCGTCAATGACAATCAGATCTGGTGGCGTCAGACCGTCACGAATCACCCGACTGTAACGGCGCTTGATAACCTCTCGCATACTGGCGTAATCGTCCGGCCCTACCACGGTCTTGATCTTGTATTTGCGGTAATCTTTCTTGCTAGGCTTACCATTGACAAAGACCACCATAGCCGATACAGGACTGGTTCCCATGATGTTGGAGTTATCGAAAGACTCAATCCGAACTGGTGTCGGAATGTTAAGGAGCTTCCCTAGATTTTCGATAGCGCCCTGTGTCTTCTCAACGGATTTCTCCAAAAGGTCAAATTTCTGCTGGAGGCTGACCCGAGCATTCTTAATAGCCAGATTGACCAACTGTTTCTTTTCGCCACGCTGAGGCTTGACTACTTTGGTATCCACCATGGCCCGAACAGCTTCTTCATCAATGTCTGCTGGAATTAAGATTTCATTGGGCTTGAGGTGGGACTTTTCTTGGTAAAACTGGCCAATATAGGTCAGGAAATCTTCGTCGGGATCATTGTAATAAGGGAAAAGATTGACATCACGCTCGATTAGTTTTCCCTGACGGACAAAGAAGACTTGGACGCACATCCAGCCCTTGTCCACATAGTAACCAAAAACATCCCGATTCTGCAAATCTTTAGCCATGACCCGCTGCTTGGTACGCAAGGTTCCAATAGCCTGAATCAGGTCACGGTATTCGGCCGCCCGCTCAAACTCCATGGCTGCAGCTGTTTTATTCATCTTATCACGGAGCTCATCAATAATCTTATCGTCCTGTCCCTTGAGAAAATCCGACACTTCCTGAGCCATATTCTTGAAATACTGGCTATCCCGCTTGCAAATCGTATGGGCTTCGCATTGCCCCAAGTGATAATAAAAACAGACTTTTGCAGGTGGATTGGTGCATTTTTTGAACGTAAAAATTCGATCGAGCAGGCGCTTGATTTCATTGGCTGCACCGACATCTGGATAAGGTCCAAAATAAAGACCGCCATCTTTTTTGACTTGGCGCGTGATAATTAGACGCGGATAAATCTCGTTGGTAATCTTAATAAAAGGATAGGACTTATCGTCCTTGAGCATGATATTGTACTTGGGCTTATTTTCCTTGATTAGATTGATTTCTAGGAGCAAGGCCTCGATATTAGACTCGGTGACAATAAACTCAAAATCCTCAATCTCGGACACCAAGGCCTCCGTCTTGGTATCGTGGCTGCCACGAAAATAAGAGCGAACACGATTGCGCAGATTCTTGGCTTTGCCGACATAGATAATAGTACCGTTTTTGTCCTTGTGAATGTAACAGCCGGGACTGGTCGGCAACAGTTCCAGCTTGGATTGAATTAGCTTGTTTGTAGACATATTTCTCCAAAACCCTATCTTTTCAATAGAAATTTTTCATTTTCCTAGAACATGCACTTTCCTAACAATTCATGATCATTCCTCATTGCAAATGTTTCTTTCTAGGCTGGTAGATCTTAGACTTACTTTGATTCTTGCGCCCTTTTTTCTAACATTTTCTTTATGAAATAAGGCATTTTGACATTTTCTCTGCCCTTTTTCTCTATTAACTTTTTGACAAATTCAGGCATTTGAAGTTCTTCCGTTTCGCTTAAGATTTGATTACTTTCTTCTGAAGGGGCCAATTCGTCAAAGGTTGTTTCTTCTGGATGCATGTATCGAAGCTCTTCTGTTTCATGCTGACGAATAGTTGCTAATAATGCATCAATCAAACGGGAGTCTGTGTTAGGCATTGGTGGACGATGATAAGCCACACCGAGTTCTTGACACAATTCCTGACACTCCACGTCATTATCGAACAGTACCTCGATATGTTCGCTGATGAAACTAATTGGGACAAAGATATAATGTTGTGGATGAGTCGTCTGATCTCGGAGATATTCTAGGACATCTGGCTTGATCCACGGCAAGCCAATATCGCTTTCGCTCTGCCAGGTATTGGTATATTCAGATGGAGCCAAGCCCAGCCGATGTGCAATCAACTGTGAGTTCTCAATAATCTGATCAATATATGGATCTTCAAAATCAAGCGCCAAAACTGGTACACTATGAGCTGAAAAGATGACCTTAAAACTTTCATCTTTGACTTGCGTTTGCAAGATTTTCCTGATTTCTTCCTCCCAAAAGCGAAGCAAATCCTCAGCCTGATACCATTCTTTGATAATATGGAATTTAATTGTCTGGCTCGTAATAAATTTTTCATACCCCATGACAGAGTAAAAAGAATAATGCGGTTCTAAAATCAAGCAGATGCATTCCTCAATCCCGTCATCCTCCATCTGCTTAATAACATCTGAAATAAAGGGACGAGAAAATTTATTAGCAAAATAGACAGCATATTCCCCCTTTAAAGCTTCTTTCACCAGCTCAACTTCTGCCCGCGTGATGCGTTGCAGGGGGCTGCCACCAATACGCTGATAATTATCATGAAGGTGCTGAGTCTCCTGATCAGTAGGTCGCACGCCACGACGGATATTCGTAAAAAATTCTGCAATATCCTCAAACGTATAACCCTCTGGCGATCCAAAGGTCATCATTAGAATAGCTTTTTTAGTCATAAGTTCCTCTTTTTGTATAAAATCCTCTGCTATTATAACATGATATCCCCTGAAAAGCAGATAAAAGGAATGTTTTCTAGCTAAATTAAGAATTATTTGAGTCTCAAAAAATTTTCTTCTTAAATTTGTTTCAATCAAACTAATTCACCAATAAAAAATGAAGCGAGCTGTAACACTCACTTCACTCTTATATACTATAAAGTTTTTCTGCGGCGATGTTTCACTGCACCTGCGAGAAGAGCTGCACCGAGAGCCATTCCAAGGAAGGCTAATTGTTCCGCTTCCGTTCCTGTATTAGGAAGGACAACTGACTGGCTAGGCGAAGCTTTAGGGGCTGCTGGAGTCGGTGTAGCACTAGTATTATCAGTCTTTGGCTGAGCTTGAGCAGCTACATTAGCTGTCGGTTCAACCGATGCATCCTTCTCATCTTGAGAAGCTGGATTCGAAGTCAGAAGCATTTGACTCCCTGAACCTGCTGCAGCAAATCTAAGTCCACCATTTGCCCGATAAGTAGTTGTAGTGGCCGATGCTAGGGCTTGACGCTCTTCTTTTGGAAGAAGGTCTAACAAATAATTGTAATTTGCTAGCAACTCATTGTAGACTGTTTGCAAATCAACTAATTTTGCATTCTCAGTCTCAGTAACAACTTGTTTAGCCTTCAGATCAGCCTCTGCTGCAGCCAAGTCTTGCTTAGCTTTTTCCAATTGTTGTGGAGCTGTTTTGAGATCTGAAACTTTCTTCTGAGCCGCTGCTACACGATTTTGAGCAGCGACCAATTCAGCTTTAGCTGCTTCTAAGGCCTTATTCTTGTTTTCCTCAGCCGTCTTCAAAGCTGCGAGCTGATTCTTAGCCTCTACTAAGGTTGCCTGAGCTTTTTGCAATTTAGCTTGGTATGGAGAGAGGGCAGATGCGATTCTCGCTGTCGCTGATCTCAAAGCAGTCTTTTTATCTGACAAGTTTTGTTGAGTCAGGGCTAGACCTTTCTCAGCAGCTTCAAGATTCTGTTTGGCTTTTACAACAGCAGCCGCACGATTTTTCTGTGCTTTGTATGAATCTGTCAACTGATTATTTAAAAGATTCAGGCTAGACTCTTGGCTAACTTTCTGAGCTTGCAACTCTGCCAAACGATTCTTCAAGGCTGTCACATTAGCACTTGAAGCAGCCCCACGACTACCGCCACTGCGAAGAAGTTTCTCCATCGCTTCAACGGTTAGCAGTGTGCCATTATTAACTCTTTGATTAAAATTCCGAACATTATGGAATCCAACTTCTGAAGTTCCGTATGGAGTTCCAAACTGATTTGAATGAGTGTCATAGGCAGCAGAAATAGCATTGGCCTTATTATCCATCATTTGGACATAGTGACCGATTTGCGCAAAGACGTTAGGCCCCACCTTCATATAAATGGCATTGGCATCCAGTTGTCTTTCATCAGTTGGCAGGCCGTATTGAGCAGCAATCTTCTGATACAGGGCCTTTTCACTATGCCAGAAATTAACCGCACCTTGAGGATCGAAGCTAATAGCTACGTTTTCATTGCCAATCAGCTTGCCCATGTGCCAATTTTCCTTCTCAAAGTACAAAGTCTGAATTTGGCTGGCAACATTAGCGTATGGATCCACCAAAAGCTCTGGGAGGCCCGCATTACGACGGTAAGCATTGATAGCCTTAACCAATTCCAAGGCCTGCAAGTTATTTTCCAAGCTAGCTGGGCTAGATGGATCTGATCCGACCGTGATCTTGAATTCATTCTGACCACGTTTGTAAAGAGCTAAAGCATCAGCTGCAGCATTTCTTACGGCTTCGTTATTCGAATTATCTCGAAGATTTTCCAAGAATTGCGAATAGGTCGTAGTCCGTAAATCAACTGGCGCCGTACTTGCATTTTTCTGTTCATGCACCAACTCTGTATTTGTTGCAGCAATCAATTGCTTAGTCTGCTCTAACTTAGCCTGAGTTTGATTGATTCTGTTTTGGATTTCTGCCTGATTTTGTGGCGCAGCGTTTGCTTCTTGTTCTGCTTTTGCTAGTTCATTTTTAGCATGCTCCACAGCTGTCTGAGCTTGATTTTCTTGATTTTTAGCAGTTTCTACAGCTGCAGTTTCCGTATGAACTGGTTCTTTGGCTTTGTTTAACTCAGATTCTGCCACATCCACCAATGATTGTTGGCCAGCAATGGTATTTTCTTGGTCTTTAACTGCTTGACCTGCTTCCTGGACTGCAGTTCCTGCTTCTTTGACAGTTTCTGATTTTGCTGTAACTTCTTCTTCAGCTTTTTTAACACTGTTTTCTGCTTGAGAAATGTTTTCTTCAGTTGCTACCTTTTCATTCTCAGTAGCAGTAGTCACTTTCTCTTGAGCCTCTGAAACTGCAGCTTTGGCTCCTTCGAGGTCTGCTTCAGCTTTCTTAGTTTGCTCTTGTTGCTGATTTACATTTTTCTTGGCAGCATCTGCTTTTTCCTTCGCTTCTGCTACATCCGCTGTCGTAATTGGTTTCTCGGTAACTGCTGTTGCCTTTGGTTTTGTCGCTGTTGACTCAACGAGTTCATCTGCTTTGACCTGATGGCTGAGCGCACCAGAAATAATCGTTGTCGCTGCAATGCCAGTTGCCACAACGGATTTACCAATTTTCTTGTCCATAGACATCTCCTTCTAATAGCACATGTATCATTTCATATTTTAGTCCTACGCTATAATACTAACATAAAATGACTGGTTAAACCAGTCAAAACCATATCATTTAAATAGAAATTTTATTACAATTCTATGACAAAAATCGAACTCTTCATCCTAATAAAGTGGAAATAGAGCGGATTTAAAGCGTTTTCTAGCTTCTTCCGCTCCTTATTCCATTTATTTCGAAAAAATCTTTACTGCTTATTTGCTTCTGATGTCACTTGACTTTCAGCCTCTTTTTCTGAAGGAGCTGCTGAATTTGATTCTTCAACTTCAGGAGTAACTGGTGAGCTTGACTCTTCCACTGTTTCTTTAGGAGATTCGCTAGTTTTTTCTTCCTTAGTCTCCTCAGTCGGACTAGCCTCCGTCTCAGTTTTAGCCTCAGTCGGAGCTGGCTTGTTGGCTTGAAGTTGATTAAAGAACGCTTCTGCTTCGGTTAGCAGAGCTGCTTTGTCCTCATTAGGATCAGATAATTTATCCAATAGACCATCTACCCTAGCAAATTGCTCATCCGTCCCCTGTTGTTCCTCAAGCATCTTGTGGGCGGACATCAGCAAATTGTAAATTTTAAGATAGGTCTCTTTATCCTTGAGCGCTGCAGATGCTTGCTGTTCTTTTAAGGTTTCAACGATTTGAGCCAAGAACGTTTTCGTTTCTGCTAAGATGGTTTCTTTATCTTTGCGAGATTCTTGCAAATCAGTTCGAAGTGCTGCGAGTTGCTTTTGATAATTTTCTTGCAGAGTCGAATCCGTTACTTTTTCCAAAAGTTCTTGGCCTTTTTGGAAGAGAGCTTGGAGAGTTTCCTCTGAGACTTCCTCCGTAGGCTGCGGTGCAAATTCTCCATACAATTCTTTCAAGAAACCATAGATAGCCGTCTTATAACTGTGGTCGTCCAGTTTTTCGGTATCCAGAACCGTTTTATCCTTGGCTGAAGCTGCCTCGCCACTTGCCAGAGCCTTATCAACTTCGAGCTTGGTTTGATAGAGTTCCAAGAAAAGAGCTTTCAGATCGACCGCTTCGATAAAGGCCTGAGATTTATAAAGCTTGAGCGTCAAATCAGCAACTTTCTTCCGAAGTTCTGGCTGCAAACGAGCATCATCAACCGCAAGATAGAAAGCTTTGAGATACTCAACGGAGGTCACTCCTGTCCGATCTTGATAATCTTGCAGACTTGCCAATAGTTGCTCAATCTCAGCCATCTTAGCTTCATTTTTTTCTACCTTAGCTGTCTGCAATTCACCGAGCAAGCTGGTTTTATTCACATTGTAGCTGTCCGTTTCCAAACGTTTGATCTTATCTACCAATTCTTGATATTTTTTATCAACTTCGGTCAGCTCTTCCGTTTTCGCTTTTTCATCAACATGAATGTGGTGCTTATCAAATTGATCTAGGCTTGCCAAATATCCCTCTGTGGAGTTGCTTGGCAATTGCTTCATGGTTTCTACAAAATTACCGAGAGCTAGCTCGATTCGACGTTGGATCAGCAAGTCTTTAGCATAAATGGTTCGGCTAGCTGCCAACAGGGCATCCACCTTTTCAAGAACTGCCTTTTCATCATAGGATCCTGCTTGATAAGCTGATTGCAAGGCTGGGATTTTGTTCTTCAAGCCTAGATTCAATCCTTTGGATTGGACACGGATGTAGTGGTTGTGATCGCCATGCGGAATGACAAACTGACCATTTTCAACCTGAATACTGTATGGAGACAGACCTGAACGCAGGGCTGTTGTATAAAGCTCGTTTAGGAAGTCCAGCTCTGGATTTCCAGTTTCTAAAGGAATCCGAACATGCTCTTTTCGAACAGCATATGGATGGATATGTGTCGGATCGTAGTCTTGATCCGGATTATTAAAGACAAAGAAGCCTTTTGAAATCTTAATTGCTTCACGCGGTACACCATAAGTCTTGGAAATATAAGCGATTTTCTCTTCGTCACTTGCGTCACGAGAAAAACGGTCATATTCTGTGCTGACTTGACTGGATTGGCTTGAATCTTTGTGCTTAGCCAGGTTTGCTTCTGCTGCTGCAATCTGATCTTTGGTCAAATCATTTTTGAAGAAATAATGTGCATGCCCGCCGTGTTGGACAACGTAACCTTCCTCATCTTTTGAGATGACATGCTCAGCGTGGAAACCATGATCGTGCTCATCTTTATCAGCTGGTTTGGCTGGCTGACTTGGATTTGCTGGTTGACTAGGCTGGCTTGGTGTACTTGCAGTAGCCTTAGGATAAGTCTTCTGACCAGCAACAGGAATGTTCCGAGCTATTTCTTCTTCTAGGGCAGACAGTTTGCTGTAAGGGATAAAGTGATAGTGATTTCCATGCGGAATGGCCACTCCTTCTGCGGTCCGTCTAACAATTTTACTTGGATCAAAGACAAGACCATCTTTTTCAACATAGCGTTTTTCTTTTGGAATACGATAGAGTTTCTCAAGTAAGGTTTGGTAACTTGATGGTGTATCTTCTGCTTTTTCAGCTGGTTTAGCTCCGTGCCCAGCATCTGATTGGGCAGGTTTGGACCCTTGAGCTGGCTTAGCAGTCTGTCCCTTGTCAGCTTGATGAGCTGGCTTAGTCGCAGTTCCTGTATGTTGATTTTCTGATGCTTTACCTGTAGGAGCAGAAGCCTCTCCTCCTGTATTAGGATTTTCAGCTGGAGTTGCTACTTGCTTGCCTCGCTGCAAGGAATCCCAGTAGGCTTGGGCAGCCGCTAACTCACCTGGCGACAGATCACTTTTTGGAATATAATGCATATGACCGCCATGTGGCACAAGGAAGCCATCTCCTGTATCCGAAATCACATCAGATGGACTGAAAACATAGCCGTCATCTGTTGTATAGGCGCCATTGCTCCGACTCGATGCAGTGCCTTCTGCTTGATAGGTCCTCTTTCCTGCAGCGTAGGCAGCACTTGGACGACTGAAATCTTGCGTTTTTCTGCTAACAGTTTGACTCGATTTAGCTTCTGATCCGCCCTCGCCTTCTTCCTTGCTAGGATGAATTTGTCTTTGCCGTGCAATTTCATCAACAGAACGAACATTGCTGGTTTCTTTGGCATTGGTCAGATAGAGGTAATATTTTCCTGCAACCTTGATAATATAACCATCTTTCACTTGGTTGACAATATCTGATTCTTGCAATTGATAATTTGGATCCCGCATAATCAACTCTTCACTTAGAATTGCATCAAAGGGAACCTTGCCGTTATAGTAATGATAGTGGTCACCATGTGAAGTCACATAGCCTTGGTCCGTAATCTTGACAACGATCTGCTCAGCAGTAATGCCTTCTTTGGCCTGAATCTGCTCAGGTGTCAATTTCTCGGCTTTTTGAGATTTATTGTCCTGCTTATTTGTAGATTTCTTTTCTACATAAGCGACACGATTTGTCGCTTGTTCTTGTGGCTTATCTGCTTGATACTGCATAATCGCATAACCGCACACACCTAGTGTAGCTAGTGCCGCAACTGAACTAATAATATATTTCTTTTTCATACATCACCTCATTGTTTTAATTCTTTCGCTAAAATTTCTAAATTATCTTCTAAATTTTCAAGATAAGTCTTATCATTTTCAGGATCTGCTTCGAGAGGATTTAGCATCTTTAGGTTGACTCCTGTTGCCTTCTTTAAGGTTTCGGCCAACTTAGAAGAAGCATTGCTCTCGACAAAAATCGTCTTGACTTTATAGGTCTTGATAAAGTCTTGTATCTCCGTCAACTGCCTTGGACTAGGCTCTTGATCTGGCGAAATCCCTGAAATCCCCAGTTGCTTGAGACCGAAACGCTTGGCTAGATAAGAGAAGGCCGTATGCTGGGTCACGAAAGTTTTTTCATCTAGCCTGCTAAAGACTCCTTTATATTTTTGGCTCAGGGCCTTTGCCTTCTCTGCAAATTTTTGAGCATTTTTCTGATAGGTATCCGCATTTTTACTATCTAGCTTGGACAATTCTTGGGCGATGAGTCGCGCTTCTTCTGCCACTTTTTCAGGATCCAGCCAAGTATGTGGATCATAGAGGGTCTTTTCATCAATCCCTTCCTCAGCAGAGACTTCTTCTAAGCCGGCCACCTTGTCCAACTGCATCCCGTTGCTGGCTTCTACGACCGCTACTTTAGACTTTTGCAAGCTAGGATCCAGACTACCGGCCCAAGACTCCAAAGTCCGCGAATGATACACAAAGACATCTGCTTCATAAATAGCCGCTACATCGCTGGCTGATGGCTCAAATTCATGAATCCCTGCACCCGACTGAATCATCCGGACATCGTTCAAATCTCCCGAGACTTCTTTGACCATCGAATAAATCGGGTAAAAACTCGTGACAATATTGAGCCCGCGTTTGCTGCCAGCACCACTTGCTTCCTTTTTACTACAAGCGGTAAGGCCAAGTCCCAGCAAGACTAGACTTAAAGCTATCAAAACTTTTTTGATTTTCATTTCAACTCCTTAACCAGTTTAGCAATCATTCAAAGAAATAACTATTTTCAAAACATTCTTTCCCAAGAATGCTTTCAAAAATAGCTTCTTTTGTTAACCGGTTTATTAACTAGTTAAGATAATACTCCTTTTTATTTTTTCTGTCAAGAAGGAAGTTTGAATTTTTTCAAAAATTTTCCAACTATTCATCCAAATAAAAAAGCCACAAACGTGGCTTTGAGAAATCGGTATCTAAATTTTACTATTTTATAGAAAGAACTAGTGCTCACTATCCCAACTATTGGCCCGAATTTCTTCCAACATTTTGGCTTCTTCAGCTGTACATTCATAGTTTTCCAGCAAGTCCGGACGACGCTCATAGGTTTTTTTCAGACTTTCATAAAGACGCCACTTGCGGATATTTTCGTGGTGGCCACTCATGAGAACTTCCGGAACAACCATGCCCCGATAGTCATAAGGACGAGTGTACTGAGGATACTCCAATAGTCCAGACGAAAAGCTGTCGTCCGTGTGACTGACTTCCTTGCCAATAACCTCTGGAATTAGGCGAACTGTCGCATCAATCATGGTCATAGCCGCCAATTCTCCTCCGGTCAGCACATAGTCACCCAGCGAAATCTCGTCCGTCACCAAGGTCTTGATCCGCTCATCATAGCCTTCATAATGACCACAAATGAAAATGAGTTCCTCTTCCTTGGCCAGCTCCTCAGCATAGGCTTGGTCAAAAGTCCGTCCGGCAGGATCCAGCAAAATCACGCGCGGTTGCTTCTTTTCAATAGCATCATAAGCATCAAAAATAGGCTGAGCCCGCAGCAGCATGCCCTGACCGCCACCATAAGGCTCGTCATCCACATGTCGAGATTTTTCCGCATGTTCTCGAAAATTATGGTAGTTGATTTCCAAGAGGCCTTTTTCTCTAGCCTTGCCCACAATCGAGTGCTCCAAGGGCGCAAACATCTCCGGAAAGAGGGTCAAAATATCAATCTTCATCATCCAGTCCTTCCGGTATCTCTACATCAACCCGACCTTTCTCAATGTCAATGCCTAGCACTACTGGCGGAATGTAGGGCAGCAGCAAATCGCGCTTGCCTTTACGCTTGACCACCCAGACATCATTGGCTCCTGGCTGGAGAATCTCCTTAATCGTACCTAGCAGAACATCATTTTCATAGACTTCAAGGCCGATAATCTCATGGTAGTAAAATTCGCCATCTTCTAAATCAGCCAAGTCTTCTTCGGCTACTTTCAGACTAAAGTCACGAAATTTCTCGATGTCATTGATATGATACATCCCCTTAAACTTGATAATATCAAAGTTCTTGACCTTGCGGTGGCTAGCAATCTCCACATCCATGACAAACTGGTCTTTCCTATCGAAAAGGGCCAGTTTATTACCTTTTTTAAAACGCTCTTCCGCAAAATCTGTCACTGATAAAACCCGCATCTCGCCTTGCAAACCTTGGGTATTGACGATTTTCCCAACATTAAAATAATTCATTTTTACTCCAGTTAATCTTTTTACTATTCGTTTTATTGTATCATTTTGCTGGCTTTTTCTCAAGATAGGCAGCTGGCTCAGACAGCGGAAAAGCTTATAAGTCAATGCCTTTTTCTTTGAGATTTTGCAGGCATTCCTCATAGTAAGCCGCATCATGCTCAGGGTAAATAGGGCTCGCCACAGCCATTTCTTCCAGATGCACATAGGCCGGACAAGTCTTGCCACGATAGTCCCGCTCCAGCCACTCTGGGGACACACGATAACCTCGCTTGCTCATCTCCTCCATAATCAGCTCATGGTAGCGGTAAAGTGAGTAAGGAGAGTGAGTAAAAACATAGTCAACGGTCGCATGTTTCTTGCCCCAGCCATTGCCACGAAGAGCGCAGCATTCCCGATGCTGGCCAAGCAGTTGCGGACGGGGAAGCTTAGGAATCAGTTCTTGATGCCAGAGTCTCATTCTAACCTCCATTTAGTAAAAGCAAAGCAATCTTTTATTGCTCCAAATCGCAATTGAGCTCCAGAGAACTTCCTTTTAATAATCGCTGAAACGTCTATGTTTGATTTCAAAATCAAAATAATTCTCCTCCTGAAGTCGGCGGAAAATGTCTCGGTAGGCTTCTTCGTCAAAAGAATCCCCTCGATAAAGGATTTCAAAGCTAAGTTCCTCATATTCCAGAAAGGCATTGGCTGAGCGGAAACCCTTGCTGTGATAGAAATCCCAGCGAGCCTGACGCTGCTCAAGATTGTCACAGGGCTCATCTAGACGCTCGATTTCTAAAATCATGGTTCGCTGATAGAAATTGACCAGCTTTTCAATGATTTCACCGCCATAGCCATGGCTGCGCAGGTGAGGCATAATCGCAAAGAAACTAACATAAAAGGCTTGCGCGTTGGAAATGGCGAAGGCAAAACCAACAAACTCCTTTTCATGATAAAAGGCGAAAAAATTAGCATCTTCCTGTTCCTCATATCGTAAAAATTCACTGAGCGGTATCCTTTCCTCTTCTGGGAAAGCTTCATTATTCAAGGCCTCTACCTTATCCAAATCTGGAAAATCTGCTGTAATGATCTGGCTGGTTAAGCTCATAAAATCACTCCTTTTCTAGTCATAGTATAACAAATTTTGCAAAAGGGTTCAAAAAAGAGGCTGGGACAAAAGTCCTAGCCTCTCAATTATCTTTGGATTGTCAAGCAAGACGCAGTAGTTGAGTGGGCTCTACTACGCTGATTTCATCAGCTTTTACAGCCCTACTCAACTGTGCGGAGGTGGGACGACGAAATCGAATTCTAACGAATTACCGATTTCTGTCCCACTCTCTATGTATCGATTTTCTTCATATAATAGAAAGGGGCCGAAAGCCTAGTTAGAATCGCTTGGACTCCCAGCAAAGAGGACTTATCCTAGCGCTACTTCACTATTTCACGTAAATTATCCAAATGCTGGTTATCAGTCACAGCTATAATGCTGACACCTGCTGGCCAAACAAAGTCTGGGGTAAATTGGCTTTCCAAAGGCTGATTTTTTGTCAGACGATAGCCGATAATATTAAGACGATAAAGCCTACGAGCGTCTACATCACGAACTGTTTTCCCGACCCAGCTAGCAGGCAGCTCAAACTCAGCCACGACGACATCGTCATCCAACTGGAAAACCTCAATCGAATGGTTAAAGAGAATTGTCTTAGCCAATGAAATACCAGCCTCCACTTCAGGCAGGATAACCAAATCAGCTCCCACCTTTTCCAGTACCTGCTGGGTTACTTCATCCTTGACCTTGGCAATGACATTTTTTACGCCCAATGCCTTGCAGTGCATGACCGCTA
>NZ_CALHWC010000028.1 GCF_938036805.1 uncultured Streptococcus sp. | reverse complement strand
TTCCTGCAAGCGCTGGTCAAAAAGCTGGATCGCTCAACGGTGGACACGATTACCAGCTATTAACGATTTATCACCCATTCGGGTGATTTTTCTGTACATTTCATATTATCTTTACAAGTTTCCTAGCTTCAAAACCCAAAAATCTCTAATCTTTTGTTATAATTTTTATCAGAGGTAAAAACAAACATGAAAAAAAATGCTTTTGATTCTGAAAAATACTTAAACCTGCAGCGCGACCATATCTTGGAGCGCATTAATCAATTTGAGGGCAAATTGTACATGGAATTCGGCGGAAAAATGCTGGAAGACTTCCATGCTGCCCGCGTCCTGCCAGGTTATGAGCCGGACAATAAAATTAGACTGCTCAAAGAGCTCAAGGACCAAGTAGAGATTGTCATTGCCATCAATGCCAATAATATTGAGCACTCTAAGGCGCGTGGGGACTTAGGTATTTCCTATGACCAAGAAGTGCTGCGCCTAATCGATACCTTTAATGAGCTGGATATTTATGTAGGCTCAGTGGTCATTACCCAGTATTCTGGCCAGCCAGCAGCCGACCTCTTCCGAGCTCAGCTAGAAAAGAATGGGATTGACTCCTACATCCACTATCCAATCAAGGGCTACCCGACTGATATGGACCATATCATCTCACCTGAAGGAATGGGAAAAAACGATTACATCAAAACCAGTCGTAACCTAGTCGTAGTGACCGCACCTGGTCCTGGTTCTGGTAAGTTAGCTACTTGCTTGTCCAACATGTACCACGACCAAATCAATGGCATCAAGTCAGGTTATGCCAAGTTTGAGACCTTCCCAGTTTGGAATCTGCCCCTGCACCATCCGGTCAATTTAGCTTACGAGGCAGCGACGGCAGACCTCGACGATGTCAACATGATTGACCCTTTCCATCTGCAAACCTACGGAAAAACCACCGTCAACTACAACCGTGATATCGAAATTTTCCCAGTCCTCAAACGCATGCTGGAGCGCATCCTAGGCGAGTCTCCTTATGCATCCCCAACGGACATGGGCGTCAACATGGTCGGCTTTGCCATTGTAGACAACGATGCAGCTATCGAGGCATCTCAACAGGAAATCATCCGCCGCTACTACCAGACGATTCTGGACTTCAAGGCAGAGCGGGTCTCTGAATCTGCTATCAAGAAAATCGAACTATTGATGAACGACTTGGGCATCACACCGCTGGATCGCAAAGTAACCGTTGCTGCGCGTGCCAAGGCCGAAAGTACTGGCGACCCCGCTCTGGCTTTGGAATTGCCAAACGGTGAAATCGTAACCGGTAAAACCTCTGAACTCTTTGGCCCTACGGCTGCTGTCTTAATCAATGCCATTAAGAAATTAGCCAACATTGCCAAAGAAACCAAGCTGATTGAGCCTGAGTATGTCAAACCAATTCAAGGTCTGAAAATCAATCATCTGGGTAGCCGCAATCCTCGCCTCCACTCAAACGAAATCTTGATGGCTCTGGCGATCACAGCCATGGAAAATCAAGATGCTGCCAACGCTATGCAGCAACTGGGCAACCTCAAAGGCAGCGAAGCTCATTCGACTGTGATGCTGACCGACGAAGATAAAAATGTCCTGCGTAAGTTGGGCATCCATGTGACCATGGACCCTGTTTACCAGTATGATCGACTTTATAGAAAATAAAAACAAGCTCTGTTAAAGCTTGTTAGAAAAAGCTGGCGACGCCAGCTTTTTTTGTTAATAACGCTTAGACAGGAGAAAACGCAAGAGATAGTAAAGGGCCAAAACCAGAATAATGGTCAAGGTCAGAAACTGATTAAGATTTAAAATGATAGGAAAAATCATAGACAGAAGGCTCAGACCTGCTGCCAGCAGCAAAAGGATATCAAAAAGCAGAGTGCGAGTCTTTTCGTCAATCATCCGATTGCGCTCATCCGTCACCTGAATGTAGAGCCTATTAAAGGTTTCCTCCCGTTTCAAGGCAAGATTATAACGCAGAACCATCAAAGAAATCCCCAGAAGCAGACCAACCATGATGCCTTCCTGTAAATCATCCAGAGAATGAATGTAGCTCCATCCCAGCCCCAGCCAGAGGACTAGGATTAGGATGCGACCGATGGTAACCTTCCTTTGAAGTTTTTTCCGAAATTCTTGTTTCGTTAGTATTTCCATATCAACCCCCTATTAGAAATAGTGGGAAAATATGAAAAAAAGCCCTTTAAAATTAGGCTTTTGAGGTGTATTTCCTTTTTTTGGTAGCTAATTTGGTAGCCAAAGAGATTTAGTCGATAAAATCACTTGATATGAGATTGAGTTTATCTGTTAATTCGGAATCAGCGTTTGGGTATAAATGACTATAAATACTAAGTGTAGTTTTGACATCAGAATGACCTAATCGTCTTTGGATATATAGAGCATTTACATTATATTCATTAATAAGTAATGACGCATGGGAGTGTCTTAAACCTTTTGGTTGAATGTATTTAACTCCTGCACGTTTAGAATATTTCAGAATCTGGTCTCTAATACTACGTTTACGATATGGATTTCCATCAAGTGATAGAATGAACGGTATCTTGTCAACTTTTGCTTGTCGTTCTTTCCATTCTTTAAGTACGTTTAGAGTATTATCATCAAGGCCAATGGTTCGTCTGGAGCTTTCAGTTTTTAGTTTGTTACGCCGAACCCAATTATTACGGTTGATGTACTGTAAGTTATGATTGATTGCTAGAGTTTTCTTTTCAAAATCTACATCTTCCCAATAAAGAGCAGTCGCCTCATTTACACGCATTCCTGTAAAATAATAAAGCCAAAAAAGTGTATAAACAAAGTGCTCAAAGTAACTCTCTTTATCAAGACATTGTATTACTTTTTGGAACTCATCTTTTGTCCAAAAATCTATATGTTTTTTTACGATTGGAATTGGACTGATATTCTTTGTGGGGATTTCATGAAAAATCAACCCATATTTTTTTGCAGTTTTCAAAACTTGATTAAGCAATGTCATCTTGTTTCTTGCATATGAATTTGAATATCTATCTAATAAACTGTTTCTATAATTTATTACATCATAAGTTGTAATATCTCTAGGTTTTTTCTTACCAAAGTATTGGATAAATTCATCGAATATAACTTGACGTCTGTGCTCGAGATCTGGACTTGTTGTAGCGTAATAATTTGGAATAAAAACTTCTTCCATAAACTGTTTAAAAGTCCATTGAGTATGCTTAATGCTTCCTTGTTGTTGTACCTTATTCAATGCCCTTGTTCGTGCTTCAAAGGCTTCTTTAGCAGTTTGAAAACCACGTCTACGTTCTTGATATGGTTTACCAGTAGCTAGGTCAATTCCAGCTTTAAAATAATAAGTATATTTCCCAGTTTTATCATCTTTCGTAACACCAGTGTATCTAGTTTTTGACATGGAGTTCCTCCAATCCAAGTATTTCTGCTACAACTGATACTGGAACAGTTCCAAGTCCTTTATTGTTATAGAAATCGAAACCACGCTCAACCATAATATGTTTTGCTTGTCGTAAAATATTATAAGCAGTCCATTTTGAAAAACCTAAGTCCATAATTTCTTGTACTGTCATAGTTAATTTATCGTTCATAAGTCACTTTCTCCTTTACTAGTAAGTTCTAGGAATTCTACTATTAATTGTTTTAGTTCATTATTTAATCGTGGGGTTTGTTCTTTAAGTGCATCTTGTAGTTCTAAAGAAAATGAGCTACTATCAAATGCTTTTAAATGTTTTCTAAGTCTAGTCTTTTTAACTCTTATAGTGTTAGGTTTCAGATAGGGGAATAATTCGGGTAAGAGTGCAGGTTCATGGAGAAAGATATAAGCAAATGCTTTGCTATCATCTGGAACACTTGAGAGACTAAAAAAGCTAAAATTCTCCAATCGTTTAGAAATCTCTGAAATGGTTTCTTCATTTATAGCCTTTGTCCGAAGTTGGAACTCTAATCGCCACCAAAAAGGCTTACTCTCTATATTTAATTTATCAGCTCTTTTATGACTTAATACCTCTATATTCTTATCATACAAACGTACTTGAACGTTGCTACCACTTGCACCCCAGTATTTACTTTCTATATTGCCCCCTCTACCGTAGAATATTTTATGACTAACCCCTCCTTTGATATGTTGTAAAAAAACTATTTCTGGCCTATTAAAGATATCAAAAGCAAGATCTAATCGTGATAGTCTAATTTCTAATCGATTTAATCGAGCGTAATTCATAATCTGCCTCCACACTTGTAAACCCTCAAATTCTTTTAGTGAGTTTGGGTTGAAGTCTAGGCGTATAACTTGATAACCACCATAATCCGATAGTTAGAAGAAAATTAGATTTATACTATCTTCGTTTATTGTTTTATATAGAGTAAAATAGTCTTCTCTTAGATTTTCTTGAATACTAAATTCTTGAATTATATTATCGAGTGATTTTCGTAATTCACGAAATATTCGTCTAAGTGATTGGTTCTCACTATCAAAGATTACTGTTAATCGGTCAATGCTGATATAAATAGATTTTTCTAGTTTTGATAAATCTACTTGATTTTGATATTCTCGTAGAGATTGAATGGTATTTTTCAACTGTAACGCCTCCTTTCTATACTTAAAATCTGCGTAATTAGTTGCCACTATTGATTTTTGCCGACGACTCGTTACTTAGGACGTTGCCTTAAGTGTATCGGTTTGCTGGCTGTTAGAATAGCCAGCTTTTGTTTGGCTAGAAATTGTATGGACGCCAGTCTGCAGGACTTCGCCTGACTTCCCGTCAGGCTCGTCCCTTGACCTTGTCCACACAATTTCTAGCACCAAGGCTTTGAATAGTCATAAGTCATAGTCTCGTCCTCAACTTCTTCCTCACTCACCAAACCTAAACTTACGAGCTATTTTTTATTATTTATAACTTACTTATAAGTTATAAATATATTTTATAAAAAATATTTTAATCAGTCAACTAAAAACTTGATTTGTAAGTTTATAGGTGATAAAATAAGTTAAAAATA
>NZ_CALHWC010000027.1 GCF_938036805.1 uncultured Streptococcus sp. | reverse complement strand
GCGATAGCATCTATCAGGAGGAAATCAGCATGCGCAGGCCCTTGCCCAGCGATCCACCTATTACAGTTAATCTTCCAGTTTTAATCATGCGTTCCCTAGCCAAACAAGCGCAATTGAGAATAAGAAAATTTTTATCTTAATTGATAAACTGATACTAGAGATTTATTCTCAGTTATAAACAATTGGAGGAACAATAATGAAATTAGACGTGTTTTTAAGTTTTAATGGTCAGGCCGAAGAAGCTTTTCGTTTCTATGCAGATCTTTTTCAGACAGAGATAAAGGGACTTGTCCGAGCCAGTGAGATGATGGATCCAGCTGACCTTCCTGCAGAAAAACGGGATAAGCTTGCCTGGATTGCCTTAGATACGGAAAACTTAACCCTGAATGGTGAAGATGTAGGCATTTTTAACGACCTATCTATTCCTAGCAATCATCAGCCCAATCAATGGTTAGTTCTGAGCCCAGGCAGTAGAGAAGAAGCCGATGAGCTTTTTGCCAAGCTTGCTGAAGGTGGACAGATTCTCTATGCTTTAGAGAATCAAGGTTTTGCTAAGTTTTATGCCCGCTTAATTGACCGTTTTGGTATCGGCTGGGATGTGATGAAATGAGGCAGAAGGATGTCTTATAGTGAATCCTTAGCCCAGCAAGTCCGTGCCATTTTAGCTACTGAACTTCCCCCTCATGTTTTTGAAGAAGAGGTAGAAGAGAAGAAGATGTTTGGTGGTTTGGCTTTTATGGTCCGAGGTAAGATGACCGTTACTGTGAGTTCGAGAAGTCAAGAGCTTGTCATGGTACGCATCGGTAAGGAAATGGAAAAGCAGGTTCTACCTAAAAATGGTGCTAGTGTGACGTTAATGAAGGGGAGGCTTTATCATGGCTATATTGATTTAGATGGCGAAGGACAAAAAGAACTGTCTTACTGGATCAAGCTAGCTTTGGCCTACAATCAGGAGCTGACGCTATCGTCTGAAGATTAATAGTAAAATAATAAAGAAGAAAGTCTAGCTAAATTTTGATTCAGCAGGCTTGTCTTCTTTTTTAATACAAATGTTTATATACTTTTGCACTAGATATCCCGTTAATTGAGAGTCTAGAAAATTATTAGACTTGCTGGTATAAAAAATGAGTTTTACCTTACTATGACATGCTAAGAATAAGCAAAAACTATCCCAATCTCGTGATTTTAGGTATAATAGTAGCCAGAGGTGATCTTATGGGAATTCTATTATTTCTATTTATTTTAGGTTTAATCTTTTTATTCTATTTTGTAGGTTTTATAATTAAGTTGATTCTAGGGATCGTCGTCTTTGTTATTGGTTTGGTGGTACTTTTATTCCTACTGGGTCGTTATCGAAAGTAGAGTAAGTGACTGCTATGAACCAATGGAAAATGAGAGGAGATCAATGTTAAAAATAGAGCAACCAATTACGATTATTTCATTTCTTTTTGATGATTTTGAGACCTTAGATTTGATGGGGCCAGTAGAGTTTTTAGCTGCTTTACCCAATGTAGAGATGAACTATGTCTCCCTTGCTGGTGGTCTGATTTCTAGTCGTCAAGGTTTTCAAATCATGACGGATAATTTTAAAAGCTTACCTCCCAATTCTCTTCTCTTATTACCTGGTGGTCAAGGTGTCAGAAAAATGGTGGAGGATAAGATTTTCCTATCTTCGCTAGAAAAGGCTGTCCAGCAAGCTGAGTTGGTCTTAAGTATTTGCACGGGAGCAGCTCTTTTAGCTCAGATTGGTCAACTCAAGGGGTGTAAAGCCACTAGCAACAAGCTTGCCTTACCTTGGGTTGCTTCACATGATAGAGAAGTCCTTTGGCAAGACCAAGCACGCTGGGTCGTAGATGGGAAGTTCTACACTTCATCAGGTGTCTCGGCCGGTATGGATATGTCCTTGGGCTTTGTAGCTGATTTCTGGGGTCAGGACTTGGCAGAAGAATTGGCTAAAAAAGCAGAATACGTGTGGCAAAACAAGGCTGACCAAGACCCCTTTTCTAGTAAATAAAGAGCAATCTGAGGAGATCGGATTGTTTTTTTAGTGATTGTGTAATTTGTACTGCCATGTCAAAATGAAGAATTAAAAATGGAAAAGCTTGTTTCAGATTCTAATTTTCCCCATAGTAATTTATGCTATAATATAGTAAAAATATAATAGGAAGTTTATTTTATGAGTATAACATTTTCCGTTTCGAATAAACGAGGTTTTCTAGGATTTCAGAAAGTTTTAAAAATCAGTGAATTGCTTGGATTTGTTGATG
>NZ_CALHWC010000026.1 GCF_938036805.1 uncultured Streptococcus sp. | reverse complement strand
TAACTTGGGCGCGTAGCTCAGGTGGTTAGAGCGCACGCCTGATAAGCGTGAGGTCGGTGGTTCGAGTCCACTCGTGCCCATTAAGTATATTGGAGAATTACTCAAGAGGCTGAAGAGGACGGTTTGCTAAATCGTTAGGTCGGGTAACTGGCGCGGGGGTTCGAATCCCCCATTCTCCGTAAATAAGGGAGTTTAGCATTTGCTATCTCCTTTTCTTGTTTTATAATGTTTTTATTTTGTAGAATTGTCTCTTATTGTTTATTTGAACTTGGTTGGTTGAATTGCTATAGTCTGTTCTGGATTCATATAAGCATTTTTTAGGGTTTTATTGGTTTTGGGTGC
The DNA here is from genome assembly GCF_938036805.1 of uncultured Streptococcus sp. GTDB lineage: Bacteria > Bacillota > Bacilli > Lactobacillales > Streptococcaceae > Streptococcus. The sequence goes on along the minus strand of NZ_CALHWC010000026.1, from coordinate 9,615 downwards.
GGAGATTGGAATGAATAAATTAAAGATGTCTAAATTTTTGATTTCTATTTTGCTATTGGGGATTGTTATGATAAGCTTGATGCTTTCCCCTCTTTCACCATGGATTGTTTCTGTGACTGATGATTTTTTGTCCAGTGTTGATCGGGTAGTTGCTATTCCTTTTAACTATTTTGTTAAGGAAAAGAAAGAAGTTGTTCATTTAATAGATACCTACCAAGAAAATGAGACGCTAAAGGGAACGATTTACAATCTTGAAGAGAAAGCAAATGTTTCTGATGCACTGAAATTGGAAAATGAGCAGTTGCGTTCTCTCTTAGAGTTACGTAATAATGATCAAAGTGTTGTCAAGATTGCTGCGGAAGTTATCTCTCGCTCTCCATCTACTTGGAAGAATGAATTAACTCTTGATAAGGGACAGTCAAGCGATGTGACAACCTCCATGTTAGCTATTTCTAATGGTGGTTTAATTGGAGCTGTTAGTAGTGTGTCCGACTCTTCAAGTATTGTTAGTCTGCTTACAAATGAAAAGAATGATAGTTCTATTGCCATTAAAATTCAGACAAAGACTGGCTTTGCCTATGGCATCATTGTTGGTTTTGACACTGAAAAGTCAGCTTTTATCGTCAGCCAGCTAAATACGCTGGATGGAATTGAAGAAGGAGCAACTGTAACGACAAGTGGTCTCGGCTCTTATAATGCTGAGAATGTCTTGGTTGGTCAGGTTTTATCAATATCAGCTGGTAAGGACCAATTAAACAAAGAAGTTTTGGTGAAGCCCGCTGCTGATTTATCTGATATTCAAGCGGTTCTGTTGGTGAGAAATTAGTATGAAAATTCTAAGAGGAACTTTTTTTACAGCTTTGTTTCTATTTCTGATCTTCTTCATTGATGGTCAATTATCAAGAAGTCTTGTAGATCTTTTTGCTGAGAAGTGGCATCCGGCAAGTCATATTTTATTGTTCTTTACTGTTTTCTTATTTTTAAACTTTTCAAAGGAATATATTTTTTTCCTCTTCTTTACTTTAGGGCTTTTTTACGATATTTATTATCTACATGTGATTGGGCTTTTTACTTTTATCTTGCCTCTACTGACAGTTGTCATCTATCATTTTCTGTCTGTATTTTTGCTAAATCGTTGGACACGCGTTTTAGCAATCATTACGATTGTCTTCTTTTTTGAAATGATTAGCTTTGCTTCTGCATCATTCTTGCACCTAGCAAGCTTGACTTTCCCTGATTTTATTATCTATGCTTTGGTGCCAACTTTAGTATTTAATGCCTTTCTTTTCCTATTGTTACAGCCTTTGTTTGAAAAAGTCTATTTATGATGAATTAGAAATAGAAATGTAACGAATGCGTAATATATAGCCAGAATTTTTTTGATATACTATATAATGTCTTAATAAGAAGGAGTGTTAATATTTTTATGAAGAAAAAGCTACTTACATCAGTTTTATTGAGTGCGGTGATCCTTTCTCAAGGTGCTGCGCTAGTAAATGTTAAAGCTGAGAGTACAGATGATAAAATTGCAGCTCAAAATAGTAAAATTGACAGTTTAACAAATCAACAAAATGCGGCACAAGCACAAGTTGATGAAATTCAAAAACAAGTTTCAGCTATTCAAAAGCAACAAGAAGTGCTTCAAGCAGAAAATGAAAAATTGAATACTGAATCTGCGAAACTTACTGCTGAAATTGAAGAGTTATCAAAGAATATTGTTGCTCGTAATGAGTCTCTTGCAAATCAAGCGCGTAGTACTCAAACAAGTGGCACAGCAACAAGCTATATCAACACAATCATTAACTCTGCTTCAATCACTGAAGCTATCTCTCGTGTAGCAGCGATGAGCGAAATCGTTTCGGCTAACAACAAAATGCTGGAACAACAAAAAGAAGATAAAGAAAAGATTGCTGAAAAACAAGTTGCTAACAATGAAGCTATCAATACAGTCATTGCAAACCAACAAAAACTTGCAGACGATGCTCAAACGTTGACAACTAAGCAGTCTGAACTCAAGGTTGCTCAACTGAACCTTGCAGCTGAAAAAGCAACTGCTGAAAATGAGAAAAATAGCCTCTTAGAGCAAAAAGCAGCAGCTGAAAAAGCGGCAGCTGAGGCAGCAGCGGCAGAAGCAGCATATAAGAACCAGCAACAAGCGCAACAACAAGCTATCCTTGCTTCAGGAAATACAAGCTTCGCAGCACAAGTTCAAGCTGTAAATAATACAGGTGGGACTCCTGTAGCAGAAGCAGCGGTTGCTACATCAGGAGTTGTTGCAACTCCATCATATAGCCTTTCAGCATCAACTTATCCTGTAGGTCAATGTACCTGGGGTGCTAAGACTTTGGCACCATGGGCTGGCGACTACTGGGGTAATGGTGGCCAATGGGCAGCTAGTGCAGCAGCAGCAGGCTTCCGTACTGGTTCACAACCACAAGTTGGAGCGATCGCATGTTGGAACGACGGTGGCTACGGACACGTTGCAGTTGTAACAGCAGTTCAATCTGCTAACAACATTCAAGTATCAGAAGCAAACTATGCTGGTAACCAATCAATCGGTAATCACCGTGGATGGTTTGACCCAACAAATGCACAAGGATATGTAACATATATCTATCCAAACTAATGAAATATGAATGAGGCTGGGACAAAAGTCCTAGCCTCATTTTTTCTTTGGATTGTCGAGCAAGACGCAGTGGTTGAGTGGGCTCTACTAGGCTGATTTCATCAGCTTTTACAGCCTACTCAACTGTGCGGAGGTGGGACGACAAAATCGAATTCTAATGAATTACCGATTTCTGTCCCACCCTCTCTTTTATTTTTTATTGAAAAATTGCTGGAAAAGCGTTACAATGGTAGGTAGGAAAAATGTAATTGGTTACAATAAAAGACGATTTAGAATCTGGAGGGAATCATGTCTTTTTCTGATTTAAAGCTCTTTGCTCTTTCTTCTAATCAAGAATTAGCGCAGCGTGTTGCAAAGGAGATTGGGATGCCGCTTGGAAAATCAACGGTTCGTCAATTTTCTGACGGGGAAATTCAAGTAAACATCGAAGAATCGATCCGTGGTAAGCACGTTTTTATCTTGCAGTCGACTAGCTCACCTGTCAATGACAATCTAATGGAGATTTTGATCATGGTGGATGCCTTGAAGCGGGCTAGTGCGGAGTCTATCAATGTAGTGATGCCTTACTATGGCTATGCTAGACAGGACCGAAAAGCTCGTGCTCGTGAGCCAATTACATCTAAATTAGTGGCTAATCTAATGGAGATTGCTGGGGTAGATCGCCTATTGACCATTGATTTGCATGCTGCTCAGATCCAAGGTTTCTTTGACATTCCTGTCGACCATTTGATGGGAGCGCCTTTGATTGCTGATTATTTTGAGCGTCGGGGCATGGTGGGTAGCGATTATGTGGTAGTCAGTCCAGACCACGGTGGTGTCAGCCGCGCTCGTAAGTTGGCAGAATTTCTCAAGACTTCAATTGCAATTATCGACAAACGTCGCAGCGTTGACAAGATGAATACCAGTGAAGTCATGAATATCATTGGTAAGGTGGAAGGTAAGACCTGTATTCTGATAGATGATATGATTGATACGGCGGGGACTATTTGTCATGCGGCAGATGCTTTGGCAGCGTCCGGTGCTGTGGAAGTCTATGCGAGCTGTACTCACCCAGTCTTGTCAGGACCAGCTATGGAAAATATCCAGAAATCCGCTATCAAAAAACTAGTGGTTTTAGATACTATATACCTTTCAGAGGACAGATTAATCGATAAGATTGAGCAGATTTCTATCGCTCATCTCTTGGCAGAAGCCATCGTTCGAATCCATGAAAAACGTCCACTTTCACCCCTTTTTGAAAGACATAATATATAAGGATTGTGGAGTATTAGAGATTTAGCAACTTGCTAAATCTCTTTCTTATTCCTATTTGTAATAAAATTTTGCTGTAGTACTGCATTTATAGTATAATAGTTCTATTAGATTATCGGAGGCGACTATGGATTTGACTAAGAAGTTTAATAAGAATTTAGATAAAATTGAAGTGTCTCTGATTCGTCAGTTTGACCAGTCTATTTCTACGATTCCAGGTGTTTTGCGGCTGACCTTGGGCGAGCCAGACTTTCCGACACCGGATCATATCAAGGAGGCGGCCAAGGCAGCTATTGATGCCAATCAGAGCCACTATACAGGGATGAGCGGGCTTTTGGAGCTGCGGCAGGCTGCTACTGATTTTGTCAAGGAGAAGTACAATCTGAACTATCGTCCAGAAGATGAAGTCTTAGTCACTATTGGGGCAACTGAGGCCCTGTCTGCGACTCTGACGGCTATTCTGGAGGAGGGCGACAAGGTCTTGCTGCCAGCGCCGGCTTATCCAGGTTATGAGCCGATTGTCAATTTGGTCGGGGCAGAGATTGTCGAGATTGATACTACAGAAAATGACTTTGTCTTGACTCCTGAAATGCTAGAGCAGGCTATCTTGGAGCAGGGTGACAAGCTCAAGGCGGTTATTCTCAACTATCCGGCCAATCCGACTGGCGTGACCTATTCGCGGGCGCAGATTGAGGCTTTGGCAGCAGTATTGAGTAAGTATGAATTATTTGTCGTTTGTGATGAGGTATACTCTGAGTTGACTTATACGGAGCAAGGACACGTTTCTCTGGCGGAATATTTGCCTGAGCAGACCATCGTGATCAATGGCTTGTCCAAGTCTCATGCTATGACGGGCTGGCGACTAGGCTTTATCTTTGCTCCTGCTGCTTTTACGGCTCAATTGATCAAGAGCCATCAGTATCTGGTGACGGCAGCCAACACTATGGCTCAATATGCAGCTATTGAGGCCTTGACGGCTGGTAAGGATGATGCCCAACCCATGAAGACGGAATACATCCAGCGGCGGGATTACATTATCGAAAAGATGACAGAGCTGGGCTATCAGATTATCAAGCCAGATGGCGCTTTCTATATTTTTGCCAAAATTCCAGCAGGCTACAATCAAGATTCTTTTGCTTTTTTGCGGGATTTTGCTGAGAAGAAGGCTGTGGCCTTTATCCCAGGAGCGGCCTTTGGCCAGTACGGAGAAGGCTATATCCGCCTGTCTTATGCAGCTAGCATGGAAACCATCAAGGAAGCTCTGAAACGGCTCAAGGAGTACATGGAAGACCATGCTTAGACCGTTAACGAGCAAGAGTTTGATTCTCTATAATCGAAATTTCCGGGAAGATGATAAGCTGGTCAAGATCTTTACGGAACAGGCTGGCAAGCGAATGTTTTTCGTGAAACATGCGGGAAAATCCAAGCTGGCACCAGTCATCCAGCCTCTAACTGCGGCAGAACTCTTGATGAAAATCAATGATGACGGGCTCAGCTATATCGAAGATTATCAAGCTGTGGAAAGTTACGGGCAAATCAAGGGCGATCTCTTTGTCATGGCCTATGCTAGCTATGTGGCAGCCCTAGCAGATGCTAGTATTCAGGACAATCAGCCAGATCCAGCCCTCTTTGCCTTCCTGCAAAAGACACTGGATTTGATGAATCAAGGGCTGGATTATGAGGTTTTGACAAATATCTTTGAAATTCAGATTTTATCTCGCTTTGGCGTTTCTCTGAATTTCCATGACTGTGTTTTTTGTCATCGGACAGGTTTGCCTTTTGATTTTTCCTTTCAATATGGCGGGGTGCTCTGTCCAGAGCATTATCACAAGGATGCTCATCGCAGTCATCTTAATCCCAATATTCCTTTTTTACTCAATCAGTTTCAGGCGGTTCAGTTTAGTGAGCTGGAGACAATTTCGCTCAAGCCGGAAATCAAGCGACAGATCAGGGATTTTATGGATCAACTCTATGATGAATACGTAGGCATTCATCTCAAATCAAAGAAATTTATCGACTCTCTGGGCGACTGGGGCAGTATTTTACAAGACAAACATGAGGAAGAACAGCATGAAAAAAATAGCTATTGATGCCATGGGAGGAGACAATGCCCCTCAGGCTTTAGTCGAAGGTGCCAATCAGGCTCTGAGAGACTTCTCGGATATTGAGATTGTTCTCTATGGGGATGAGGCCAAGATTAAACCTCTGTTGACAGCGACAGAGCGCGTCAGCATCGTTCATACGGATGAAAAGATTGACTCGGATGATGAGCCGACCAAAGCTATTCGTAAGAAGAAGCAGGCCAGCATGGTTCTGGCAGCCAAGGCAGTCAAAGATGGAGAAGCAGATGCAGTCCTGTCTGCTGGTAACACAGGGGCGCTTTTGGCGGCGGGTTTCTTTATCGTGGGACGGATCAAAAATATTGACCGACCAGGACTCTTGTCCACTTTACCGACGGGAGATGGCCGAGGTTTTGATATGCTGGATCTGGGGGCAAATGCTGAAAATACCCCTCACCATCTGCACCAATATGCTATTCTAGGTTCTTTTTATGCGGAAAATGTTCGTGGCATTAAGCGGCCACGGGTTGGTTTGCTCAATAATGGCACTGAAGCCAGCAAGGGAGATCCTCTGCGTAAGGAAACCTATGCCTTGCTGGCGGCGGATGACAAGCTGAACTTCATCGGCAATGTGGAGGCACGTGATCTTATGGATGGAGTGGCAGATGTTGTCGTAGCAGATGGCTTTACGGGAAATGCCGTACTCAAGTCTATCGAAGGAACGGCTATTAGCATCCTAGGTCAGCTCAAAAAGGCTGTGCTAGGTGGTGGTCTCAAGGCTAAGCTAGGAGCTTTGTTGCTCAAAGACAGCCTACAGGAAATGCGCAAGAGTCTGGACTATTCCAGTGCCGGTGGGGCCGTTCTCTTTGGTCTTAAGGCGCCAGTGGTCAAGACACACGGTTCAAGTGATGCTAAGGCCGTATATAGCACCATTCGTCAGATCCGAACCATGCTGGAGACAGATGTTGTCGGAAAATCTGTGGTGGAATTTTCAAAAGAGGTGGAGACAGAATGAATCAAGAACAAATTTTTCAAAAAGTAACAGAAATTATCCAAGAACGTCAAGGAAAGGACTTTGTTGTCCAGCCAACTTTGGGCTTAAAAGATGATTTAGGCGCTGATTCTGTTGACTTAATGGAATTCATCCTGACCTTGGAGGATGAGTTTGCGATTGAAATTTCAGATGAGGATGTTGATCGCTTTGAAAATGTCGCAGATATTGTCGCGTATTTGGAAAAGAAACTAGCGAAGTAAGAAAGTGACTTCGATTTGAACAGAGAAAAACCTTGGGATAAAACCAAGGTTTTTTTAGTAGATTTATTTTGGATAGATATAGCTAACAGCTCCTTGACCGGCGGCGTAAGGATTGAACCAGCCACGGAAATTGCCAATGTACTGTTTGCCTGCATAGTTGGATTCTTTGATTTGGATGCGGGTGTTGGATTCGACATGGGTGACAACACCGACATGCCCATAACCACCATCGGTCCAGCAGATGATGGCTCCGACTTGTGGTGTGCTTCCTGTTCGGAAACCAGCTGCGCGTGCGCTAGCTGCCCATTGGCCACCGTTGCCCCAGTAAGGACCAGCCCAAGGAGCCAATACTTTTGCTCCCCAAGTACACTGACCATGAGGATAAGAGGAGGCTCCCGCATAATCAGGGGTGTAGAGGGTTGGCTCAGGCGTAGTTGGTTTTTGAACCTGATAGCTGGTGCCTGTAAGTCCAGTCATCTGACCATTGAGATTACGGTAAACATGGGTATGGAAGAGTCCATTTCCAGCATGCTGTTGCGTATTGATGGTAAATTTATACAAGCCATCGCCCACTTTGTTAGCAGTGTACCATTTGATGTCATCCTGGCCATTGACCTCTGACCAAGTTGGTAGAGAAATCGTTCCTGGCCCGAAAGCATCTGCCACGGTCACTTCGTAATTGTAGGCAGATATTTTATTGACAGAAACCCTGGCTTTGATATTTTCAGCAGAGAGAGTGACGCTGTCTGTCGCATAGCTATGTTCGCTGCCATCTTTATATTTGACGTAGATATGATTGATATAATTGCCAGATAAGGCTTGGTGGTTGCGAATATTAAATTGTGCAGTAAAGGTCCCATCTCCATTATTACTTGCCTCATACCATTTGATATTGCTTTGATTATGGGTGCTCCAGATGGGAACGCGAACGGACTGAATTGGCTTAGATGTTGAAGTCTCACTGATTTTTACAGTATAGGTTCCCTGCTCAGGATTGATATTTTCAACAGAGAAAAGCGGTTTTTGCTCTTCTGGGGAAGGCAGCTTTCCGACATCTATCGTAGCAGTTGTTCCTGCTAATCCTGTAAATTCAGGCTTGACATAGCTTTCACCGTAGAGATGGATATGGTAGGTTCCTGTATCGTAATTGTGTTTCTTCAGTTCTACTCTTACTCTGTAACTGCCATCAGAATTTTTACTTGCCTCGTACCATTGCAAATCATCCTGACCTTTGTTTTCAGACCAAGTTGGCACAGTGACCTTGTACATGGTGTCAGGAAGATTTTTGATAAGGATTTCCATAATGCCAGGTTCAGGGAAGATTGTCTGAATGGTCGGATTAGGCTTTTCGAGATGGAAAGTGGTACCTGATTGGTAAATCATTTTGCCATTTTTATTTTCATAAGTATCTACGAAATATTTTCCATAACCTTTGTGCTTAGAAAAGTTAAATTCAGTACTCTCTTGCCCAGCTTCATACCAATTAAGGTCATCGCCACCATTTTCATCAGACCAAACTGCATGGACAATTTTTGAGTTCCCTTGGTCTTTATTTCGCGTAAAATTGATTCGGCCGATTTGTCCAGATGTTGTGACGCTTGTCTTGCTAGCAGGTTTATTAACAGTGAAGGTAGTGCCATTCAAGCCAATCATTTTCCCGTTGATATTAATGTAAGTGTGCACATGGAAGGTGCCGTAGCCAGCGTGCTTCCGAAGGTCAATGGCTGTGCTGGGTGTCTGAGGCGTAGTGTACCATTTCAAATCATCCTGCCCATTTTCGTCGGACCAGACTGCGTGGGAAATGGTATAGGGAACCTGAGCCTTGGAGCGGGCATAATGAATCTGTGCCGTATCTCCAGTGACATTGACGGTCACATTGCTGGCGCGATCAGTGGGGCCTAGGACTTTGTTTCCAGCTTCAGTCGATGCAACAGCCTGAGCCGTGGAATGACTGGCAAACAGCCCAAGGACAGCTCCGGATAATAAAAACAGCTTCTGATATTTTTTCATAAATCTCCTTTGAATAAGTAATTTGGATGATTCCATTTAGATTATTCGGGAAAAAATATAAAAAAAGAAAAATTTTAAAAGATATTGGAACTTGAGTTTCTAATTTATTTTAGTTTTATGAAATCTTTAATGTTTGAAATAAAAGGGAAGAAATAGTCAAAATACCAAAAAGAATATAGGTAAATTCTATTTTTCAGAGATGATATTCCTAACAAAAGTAGATTATTTCTCTTCTTTTCTTGCTTATCATAGAACAAAACGAACGATTATGGTATAATTTAGATAAATAATTCGTAAAAATACAATGATTTTTACGTGATGTGTTAGCTTGGTGCGTAAGCACCTATGATATGAACATAGAGGTATCTTAGCTATGAAGCTTTTAGTTGTTGGTTCAGGCGGTCGTGAGCATGC
>NZ_CALHWC010000025.1 GCF_938036805.1 uncultured Streptococcus sp. | reverse complement strand
ACAGATACCAAGACGAATATGGCGAGCTTCAATGGTTGGAAGCGAGGAGATGAGTTTGATAAAGTGATGACGATGCAAACTCAGAGTCTAGAAAATCTTGATAAATTCAAAAGTAGTGATTTTAATTCAAAAGATGCCAAAGCATTTTATAACGATAAAGATTTTGTTCAAGATGTTAAGGAAATCACTGAAAATGTCAATTCTTCAACTCCTTTGGGCTTGCTGACGAGTATTAGCAAACTAGTAATTACGCTAAGTACATGGGAAAAAAATGGAACTGAGTTTGTTAAAGCAGTAAGTACTTATTTAAAAGAAATAAAATATATCAACGGCAGAAAAATTATTGTTGATGGTAAGGGCCGTGTTCAAATTGGTTCAAAACGTCAGAACCTCTATAACAGAAACAATAACAAGGTATATAAGAGAGGAAAAGAATTTCAAACTCAGACTAAGCAGTCTGATATTCGCAAGACCAATATCGGTAGAGGTGTCAAGATGACCGGTTGGAAAAATGCTTGGGCCGATGCCAGAAAGTCTGGAGCTGCTGCAGCGAAGGATTCCTTTAAATCTGGTTTGAATCCTCTTAGTGGATTTAAGGAAGCAAGCAAATGGGCTAAAGGTGGAAAACTTTTGGGAGCTGCAGGTTCTATTTCATCAATTGTAATGAATTTCAAAGAATCTTTCTTGGATGATGAAACCTCTACAACAGGTCAAAAACTCCGGAACTTTGCAGTGAATCAGATTGTGGATACAGTTTCTGATGCAGGCGCAGCTTATGCAGGTGCAGCTATTGGCACGATGATTGGTGGTCCTCTTGGTACAGTTGTTGGTGCTGGACTTGGGATGGCAGTATCCTACTTTATGAATAGGAAGTGGGGGAAATCAGAGGATAGTTCCCTCACTGGATGGGCTAAATCGGGCTTAAAGAATTTATTTGGAGGATAAGTATGTACGAAGAACGTTACCACGGCCCTTTGATTACAAATGGGGTTAGTTTAGGCTATATCAAACTTCTACCTTGGATTACACTGGCAGTCTCTTTTATGGGTTTTTTTGGTACGACCTATATCGATCATATTGGCATTTATAAAATCTTGTTTATTGTTTGCATGGTTATTAGTGGTGTAGCAATCCCACTCTCTTTCTTTGATCGTTTTATTGTGAGATTTAAGAGCTTTATCTATCTTTATGTTTCTATACTTGTTTTGATTTTAAACGTTGACTTTACTTTTATAGGCTTGATTATGCTAGTTGGTAATGACGGGATCTATTCAGTCTGGGCACTTATTTACAATCTGGTGGCTCTCTGTATCCTGCTTTTTTCTACTGGTCTCTACTCCTGGTATTATCTTCCTAAAAATCAGGGGAAAATCTGGGCTTTCAACCGATGGGAGACTTATGGTGGTAAAGACAATGACAAGAAGCAAGAGCGATTGTTTAATTTTGGAGTTGCTTTTGTAGCTGTATTGTTAGCGCCAGCTATTCTCACTGGCTATGGTGAGAAGGTCTTTGGTGTTTTCTTGGGAATCTTGATGAACTTCGTTTTCCCAGCTCTCATAGTGGATGGAGTTCAGGCGGCACGCTATGTACGCAAACACCCAGAATATGAAGAGTAGGATTAATAATTGAAGAACAAACTAGAAAGAAAAGAAGTCATGATGAAAACAAGACCTAAAAAGTTAGTGCTTCACCAACTTTATGGCTATGAAGAAAAAAATTTGCTAGATATTCCAGTGGAATTACTTTGTCAAGAAATCTATCCTTTATGTTGGGAATTTATAGAGGATATGCTGGATCTTGTGTATTCAGATGGGCCAGTATGCTTTAAAAGTTATCCTTTTTCTGATAGAAATACCTTTCTCATTTTTTCAACATTTGGGAATGAAATAAATCCTACAGGTAACTATGACGGACCAATTCTCTTTGAAGAAAAGGTTTTAGTAAGTAGTGATGACTTTGCGACATTTTCTTCAGGAAGACTAGAGGACTATTATGACACTTTGGCAACCAAATATTCAGATAAAAATTTGGAATCCTTGGCAGTGTATCACGTGCTTTATCATCCTGGTAAGGAAATTAGAGTTGATGCATACAGTAGTTGGGAGGTAGATTAATGGACTATGTGGTGGCAGAAGGAGTGACAAATCAAGCCGTTTTTGAGGCTCGCAATGTTATAAAAAAACGTGCCAGCTTTCATGTAAGTCAGATGCAAGGTGAACTGGATGCATTTATGACAGCAATTGAAAAAGCTGGCGGACATCCCAATGGACCAATTGTCTATAGCTTGAACAATGTTCCTGAAGGTGGAAATATGGATGTAGAGTTTCTACTTCCATTAGAAGAGGAATATCTGGAAGTAGAGGGAATGCGTTTTTCAACCTATTTTGAAATTAATAATGTTTTAATGGTTTCATTAGATCATGATTATGAAGAATTAACGAAAGAAGCTTATGCGCGTTTACTATGGACATTGGAACAGAATGACCCAGAACTAAATACCCCTTTTTATCATATCTTGCAGACTGAGGGTGCAGGTCGTGTAACTGTATTGATTGGTTATGCGTACTAATGAACGAAATAAGTGCTTTATACCAAACTTCTTTAGCTCGAGTAGGAGTAGAAGAGGATAAAGGATCTATCTTGGAGCAAGTTGGTCATTCCTTGGTCAGT
>NZ_CALHWC010000024.1 GCF_938036805.1 uncultured Streptococcus sp. | reverse complement strand
CCAACCGCCTCAATAATCTGGGCAACAGCTGCTTCAATTTTCTTCGTGTCCATATTCACTCCTAGATTCTTTTTCTTTGTCAATGATATAAGCCCTGACCTGAGCCAGGAAATAAAGGGAGCCCGTAATCAGCAAGAGCTCATCAGTCCCATGCTCAGCTTTCAAATAAGCCTCTAAAAATCCCTGCCAATCAGCATAGTCCAAGCCCTGCTCGCAAGCCAGCGCCTCCATTTTCTCTTTGGAAAAGCTCCGTGGATCTGCAAAATTGGTCAAAATTAGCTGACTCTTAGGCACCTGCTTGAGCTGACCCACCATTTCCTCCAGAGACTTGGTCTGGATACAGCTGAAAAGGATTTTCTTATCCAAGTCTGGATAATGCTGACTCAAGGTCCTCGCCAACCTCTCCATGGCATGTGGATTGTGGGCGCCATCAAGCAAAATACGAGGCTGGTGCGAAATCTGCTCCATCCGACCCGGCCAACTGGTCGCCACTAAAGCCGCGCCAACTTGCTCTTTTGTTAACAGTGGCAACTGCTTGAGCTGGCAATAGAGGTCACAGAGCTCAATCGCCAAACCAGCATTATCTACCTGATGCTGCCCCAACAGAGGCGTCAGGTAAGGCTCCGCCTCCCGATAGGCATTAGAAAAGCTAAGATGTTCTCCTGAGTCAGTCCCGCCCAAGCTCTGAACTTGATAAGACTGCCTATAAACATAATGAGGCGCTTGCTTTTGATGAGCCTTGTCCTCGATAACCGCCAGAGCTTCTGGCTCAATCCGTCCAGTCACCAAGGGCACATTTGGCTTGACAATCCCAGCCTTCTGCTCGGCAATCGCTGCCAGGGAATGCCCCAGCAGAGCCACATGATCTAAGCCAATAGTCGTAATAGCTGTCAGATCAGGTCGGCAGACATTGGTACTGTCCAAGAGGCCGCCCATGCCAACCTCCATAATGGCCACATCGACCCGCTCCTGAGCCAAATAATCATAGGCTAACGCCGTCATGATTTCAAACTCAGTCACTCCCTGCAAAACCTCATCGTTCGCTTGCTCTTCAAAAAGAGCTCGATAAGTCTCTAGCAGGCGCGACAAATCTTGATTGGGAATAGACCGACCATTGATGGCGATTTGTTCATTGTAGCTGATCAGATAGGGGGAGGTAAAGGTTCCTACACGCAGACCCCGCATTTCCAAGAGTTGACGCAGGTGGGCAATGGTTGAGCCCTTCCCGTTGGTCCCCCCTATATGAATCACTGACAGCTGCAAATGAGGATTTCCCCGCAGCGCCAGCATCCGCTCCATTCGCTCCAAGCCAAAATTAGGACTATCCGTCCGATAGGCTTCCAGCCAGCTTAAATCTGGCAATTCTTCTTTTATCATAGTCACTTATACTGCCGTAAATTTAGATCTTCCATTTTCTGAGCCAGTCGAATAGCATCGCCAATATCGGCTGCCATCCGGTGGACTTCCACATCATGCACTCGGACAGCCTCGACACCCTGACTAGCTGCAATGCTGGTCAAATGAGCTGAAGCTAGGTCTCTGTTTTGAAAACCAGCGGCTGTCTCTGGGTCAGTCTCAAAACCATTTTCCTCCAAGATATTGACCAAAAAGCGCTTGCGAGAGACACCCAGAAAAATGGGAAAGCCTGCCTGATGAATGCTGTCCAGTTCCTGTAAGAGCAAGAGATTTTCCCGTTTGGTCAAGCCAAAACCAATCCCTGGATCCAGCATGATTTGCTCACGGTCCAGACCAGCTTTCTCAGCTCTTGCCAGTGTCTTTTCAAAAAATGCCCACATGAGTGCCTGAATACCCAGCTGTTCAAAGTCCGCTAATTCTGACTCGGTAAAAGCTGGCTCAAAGCCGAAAGTCGGAAAGATTTTCGAACCGGCATGTTGGGGTCGAGCCATGACTGGATTGAACATGGCGATAACTGGCGCTCCAGCCTTGGCAGCCACAGTTGCCATTCTCTCATCACCCAAGAGTCCTGTGATGTCATTGATGATATTAGCTCCAGCGGCCAAAGCTGCTTCTGCAACTGACGCCTTCCAAGTATCCACAGAAATGAGAATATCAGTCTCCCGACGAAGAGCCTCAATCACCGGCACCACACGCCCTATCTCTGCCTCAATATCCACAAAATGGCTGCCTGGACGTGGACGAGTCGACTCGCCACCGATGTCTAGCAAATGAGCTCCCTGAGCTATCATCTTGTGCGCCTGCTCCAGAGCCTTTTCCACCGTATCATATTTGCCCCCATCCGAAAAGGAATCTGGGGTAACATTAAGGATCCCACAAAGGGCCGTCTTGCCCTCTGGAGCAAGTTGTCTTAGATTCATCGTATTTCCTTTCCCCTTGCTACTACTGCCTTTCAACAAAAAAGGCACACCCATCTAGTGTACAGCAAAGCCAACAGCAGATGCAGCATCAGTTTTACAAACTGCACTTGATCCTACAAGCAGTCCTCTCAGACTCTTGTTTCATTTACCATTTTACCACAATTCCCCTATTTAAGAAAACACTTTTTACAAACAGAAAGGCAAAAGGAGGATCAGAAGTAAATTCCGAAGAAGATGAGCCAGTAAGGACAATTCCAGAGATCCAACCCAAGCTTTTAAGAGCCGGACAAAAGCCATGCCTAAACTTAGATAAATTAGAAAGCAAGATGATTCTCCGGGATTTCTCAGGAAAGCAAAGAGAACAATTCCCAAGGCAATACGCCAACTCTTTCTGTATTTCATCTGCCTGTTTTGCTTAGCCTGTGATGACATACCAAATAAATCCATGCCAAGCAATAGCAAGGAGGAGGTGGAAAAACTGTTTGAGATAAGTTGCTGCAAAGACGTTAGCTCCGAACCCGACTGCCCACAAAGGAGAACGAGACTCGCTGCGTTGCTTGCAATCATCAAAAAATAAAGGTAACGTAAGTTCTGAAACCGCTTGGAAGTCCGTAGCTCTATCTTAAAATCCCGCCACTCACGAGAAAAGTAAGAGGCATAACCTAAAAGAATGAGCAAAAACAGAGAGATAAAAAGCAAGTTAGGCCTCGATAAAGCGAAACGATTGGTCATCGGATGAACCAAAAGCAGCAAGACCGATTGCATTAGCATAGCTACTAATAAGATTTGGATAGATTTTTGAAATGTGAGCCTCATTTTTTACTCCTTAAAGCTAAGATACAATTCTCATTATAGAACAAAAGATTCGCTTTGCTAGCCCCATGTCCTCAAAAGTCACTTTTTATCCCTGAAATGTCAAAAAAGAGGTCAATCTGACCTCTTCATCCATGAATGATATCTAGTTAACTTTGTGAAATGATCATCACCAAAATAGCAATGGCATTCCGTAACATATGGGCTAAAATTCCCATTTCCAAACGCTTAGTCTGGTGAACCACCAAAGCTAGAACACCCCCCATACCAGCATAAAGGACAAAACTACCGATGTTGGTCGGACCGTGGAAAAAACCAAAAAGGATAGAACCAACTATCAGACCAATCAACTCATGCTTTGGAAACAGCTTTTGGGGAATCAAACCACGGAAAATAATCTCTTCCAAAATTGGCGCTGAAAAAACAGCTCCCACAATAAGCAAAACAACGGGCGTACTCTGAAACAAGTTTTGCAAAGCAGTTTGATTGGCTGTCGTTCCTGAAAGTTGGCCCTCTAGAACCATAATAATCGCAGCAAAAATACTAACTCCGAAAGTTATCAGATAGGATAATACTAGCCAGATCACTGATTTTAAATTAAAAAAACTAAAATCAAGGGTCAGTAAGCCTTCTTTTTTAGCCATTCGCAGGGCATAAAAAATGATCACAAAATAAATCATCAGAACAAGTAAAGTGTTTCCCAGTGAGAAACTTTGATCTCGACCTTTGTAAAACTGGATCAGTACAAAAGGAACTTGAGTCTGTACGGCTAAAAACAAAGCCAGTAAACTATATTCCACTTTTTGCAAAAAAATTTTCATTTCTTCCTCCTTTTACTTAGTATATCGAATTTTTCCCTTCCTGTACAGCTAAGAGCCATATAAAATCAAAAAATGTGCCATCATGCTTACTAGGAAGCTCCTTCCCTAAGCTTTTGATTCAATCTGGCAGCAAAATAGAGCGCTAAAATTTCAATTTTTATTATATCTTCACCAATTCAGTGCACCTAGCAAAAAAGGAAGAGAATACAAGATTCTCTTCCTGATAGACTTTTATATTGTAAATTCAAGCAAGTTTTTATGATTCTACGCTTGTTTCAACTTCTTCAGTCTCTACTGTTTCCACAACTTCGTCAATAATTTCAACTTCATTGATTGCTTGTGGTTCTAAGTTACGGTAACGAGCCATACCAGTACCAGCTGGAATAATCTTACCGATGATAACATTTTCCTTGAGTCCGAGCAGATGGTCTTTCTTAC
>NZ_CALHWC010000023.1 GCF_938036805.1 uncultured Streptococcus sp. | reverse complement strand
GTAGCAGATGTGGGTATTTCTGTTGATACAGCTGTCGATATTGCCAAGGAAACGGCGGATGTCATCCTGCTAGACAAGGATCTCATGGTTCTGGAGAAAGGGCTGGTAGAAGGGCGCAAGGTCTATGCCAATATGACCAAGTATATCAAGATGACGGTCAGTTCCAACTTTGGGAATATCTTCTCTCTCCTCTTCGCCAGTATCTTTTTGCCATTTCTGCCTATGGCACCAGTTCATTTGATTGTCCTCAATCTGGTTTATGACTTGTCTTGTATCGCTTTGCCGTTTGATAATGTAGATAGTGAATTTCTTAAGAAGCCTCATATTTGGTCAGCTAGCTCCATTACCCGTTTTATGGCTTGGATCGGGCCTATCTCATCCGTTTTTGATGTTTTGACCTATCTGGTGCTTTACTTTATCATCGTGCCTATGATCACAGGAGGCAGCTATCAAGCTGGTACTGAACAGGCAGCGATCTTTATCACTCTTTTCCAAACAGGCTGGTTTATTGAGTCTATGTGGACTCAGACTATGGTCATCTACATGCTACGCTCGCCTAAACTGCCTTTTGTGCAAAGCCGTCCTGCTCTTTCCGTCATTGTGACGACCATGGTAGCTGCGCTCTTTGTTACTTCCTTGCCATACAGCCTATTTGCGTCAGTTCTGAAGACTGCCCCGCTGAATAGCATCTATTTCCTTTGTCTTTTCTTGATTATTGTGCTTTATATGGTTAGTGTAACCCTTGTGAAAGGCCTTTATATCAAGCGTTACAAGGAATGGCTGTAATAGAAAGACTAGCAGATGTTTAAGAAGTATAAAAAAAAGAGGCTGGGACAAAAGTCCTAGCCTCTCAATTGTCTTTGGCTTGTCGAGCAAGACGCAGTGGTTGAGTGGGCTCTACTACGCTGATTTCATCAGCTTTTACAGCCCTACTCAACTGTGCGGAGGTGGGACGACGAAATCGAATTCTAACGAATTACCGATTTCTGTCCCACTCTCTTTTTGTATCTATTATTCTTTATCAGGTTGCCATTGCCAGTTTGCTCCAAATTGGGCGAGTAACTCGAAGGAGGCTTCTGGTCCCATAGATCCGACAGGATATTCATGGAGTGGTACTTGATTTTGACTCCAGAGTTCTTCGATGCGATCGATGAGCTCCCAGCTGGCTTTTACTTCGTCCCAATGACTGAAATTAGTTGAGTCGTTATTAAGGACATCAAAAATTAGTTTTTCATAAGGGTCTGGAGAGGCTCCTGAAGCTGTGGCATCTGTCCGATAATCCAATGAGATGGGAGCGAGATTAAAGAGTTCTCCAACTTCCTTACCATTGAGACTGAGTGAAATCCCCTCAGTTGGTTGGATATAGATGGTTAGGACATTTGGTTTGAGAGGTTCACCAAAGATAGAGTCCATTTGCTTGAAGACGATATTGACATGGGTGCCTTTTTTGGTGAGGCGCTTCCCAGTTCGGAAGAAGAAAGGAACATCACGGAAGCGGTCGCTATCAATGAAGAAAGCACCAGAGGCAAAGGTTTCGGTCGTAGATTCAGGGTTGACATTGGGCTCACTACGATAGGAAATGTATTTTTTGCCATTGATGTTGCCAGACTTGTACTGGCCGCGAATGAAGAAATGTTTCAAATCTTCATCGCTTGGCTGAACGAGGCGTTCAAATACCTTGGCCTTTTCTGCTCGGATATCGTCTTTGGTAAAGCTTTTTGGCTTATCCATGGCTAATAAGGAGAGGAGTTGCAAGGTGTGGTTTTGCACCATATCACGGAGGGCACCGGATTGATCATAGTAGCCACCGCGTTCTTCAACTCCCAACTTTTCAGCAAAGGTAATCTGTACATTATCAATGTATTGGCGGTTCCAGACATTTTCAAACAGCAGATTAGCAAAGCGGATGGCAAAAATCTTTTGAATCATTTCCTTGCCCAGATAGTGGTCGATACGGAAAATCTGTTCTTCGTCAAAAGTAGCCAGTAGATCTTCGTTAAGCTTGCTGGCAGTTGCCAAATCTGTCCCAAAAGGTTTCTCGACAATCAGGCGTTCAAATCCTTTTCCATCAACGATTTGCTCAGACTTGAGATGCTTAGCAATGGTCCCGAAAAATTGTGGCGCCATAGAAAGGAAGAAGAGTTTATTATTTTCTGCCTGGTATTGCTCGTTGAGCTTGTTTTGCAGCTTACGCAATTCGATATAATGCTCAGTATCTTGCACGTCATGGCTTTGATAATAAAAGTGGCTGGCGAACTCTTGAGCCTGCTCGGCACTGTCGGCTAGGTCAGAGATTGACTCGACAACGACCGATTCGAAATATTCCTTGCTCCAAGGTCTGCGGGCGGTTCCGATAACGGCAAAATGTTGCGAAAGATTGCCAGATTTATAAAGTCGAAAGAGAGAAGGATAAAGCTTTCTTTGAGCCAAGTCTCCGCTGGCACCGAAAATTGTAATAATAACTTTTGAAGACATGATATCTATTACCTATCTATATGTGATTGTCTCTATTTTATCACAATTTTCAGAAAAATTGTATTTGAAAAATCTGGATTTGACCAAAGAAAATATCCCGAGGGAAAGTCGGGATAGAAATTTAGGCTTCTTTCTTCTGATGAATCGCTCGAAACAGAAAATAGTAGAAAATAAAGTTTCCTATTGCGAGAAGGAGAAGTAGGCTAAAGACATTGTGGACGCCGCTTGTCGTATCGGGGGCTTGATTGAGCAGGACAGCTGCAATTGCCGTTCCCAAGGCACCAGCAAAGGTTTGTGCTAGTTGAAAGAGGGCAGTCACATCCGCCGTTTTATCTCTGCTGACTTGAGAAGCGGATAAGGCCATGGTATTGTTGAAGGCCATGTTGCGTCCCAGAGTAAAGAGGATATAAAATCCTAAGATTAAAGGCAGATTGAGCCAGCTTGTAAAAAAGCTAAAAATAATCATGACCAGAAAGACTAGGCTATTGCCGCCTAGCAGAGATAGTTTTGGGCCTTTGCTATCGTACAATTTTCCCAGAAAAGGAGACATGAAAGCTCCGATCATGGTTCCGGGAAGGAGGGAAAATCCAGCTTGGGCGGTGGAGACATTCTTGACCAGCACGAGAAAGTTGGGAATGAGAAAGTTGCTGGATAGGTTGGAGAATTGGAAGATTAAAAAGGGTAGAATTCCAAAGAAAATCGTTGGTTCTTTCAAGATACGGATATCCAGAAATGGATCTTGAACAGTCAGACTCCGCCAGATGAAAAAGGCAAAGGAAAGGAAGAAAATGGCTAGATAAAGCCAATTGACACTATCACCACCTTCTAAACTGGAGATAGTCATTAGAGAAAAGGAAAGAGCCGTTGCGAGCGAGAGAAAGCCCAGCACATCAAAGGGACGCTTGCTCTTGCCTGCCGAATTTTCCAAATTAACATAAGCCAGTAAAAAAGAGAGAATGGGAACTGGCATGATAAAGCTGTAGATCATGTGCCAGTCGAAGGAGCCAATCATGAATCCTCCGTAGGTCGGACCGATGGCTGGTGCCAGACTGATAACTAGACCACTCAGTCCCATATAAAAGCCGATTTTCTGCCGAGGAATCCGCTCCACGATGAGATTAAACATAAGTGGAATGGCAATCCCAGTCGCTCCCCCCTGAAGGATCCGTCCCAGCATAAGGGAAGTAAAGTCTGGGGCAATCATAGCAATCAGATTACCAAGGGTAAAGATGGAAAGTGAGGTAAAGAGGATGCGACGCTCCGTCCAATTGTGGGCTAGAGTTGCGCCTAAAGTTATGGTGATGGCGACGGCCAGCAGATAGCCAGTCGTAATCCATTGTAGCACACCTAGGCTCAGGCCAAAGACCTGACTCAGGTGGGGAAAGGTCACATTCATACTAGTCTCTGAAAGAATTCCAGCAAAGGCGACTAAAGCCACAGCCAGAATAGAAAGCAAATCTCGTTTCTTTACTTTTTCTTGATTCATAAAAAGAACTCCTTTTCAAATGAGATAGTATTATTGTAGCATGATTTTCCGAGATAAGAGAGAAAAAATTAGAGAGCGAGCTTCATCAAGTCTCTTCTAATTTATAAAAGTCGGTCAGAGCAACTGAGTAAAGGGTAGAGAAAGGCATATAAAAGAAACACCTATGAAAATGGATTTTCATAGGTGTTTGGCTCTAAAAGACTCGATAAACGTAAGGATTGTCCGGTTTTTCTACCTTATCAAAGCTTTCAACTTCTAGAGTTGGCAGGCTTTGTCCCAGACTTTTATGGTAATGCATGGCAAGTTTCCCCTTGGCATGAATCCAGGTATTATCCTCGAAATGCTGAGTATTTCCAGTCGTCAAGAGTCCATAGACACCTGAGTCGGCAATACAATGGATAATACCGAAGCGAAAGAGAAATTGACTCTTCTGGTCGCTGGGGTC
>NZ_CALHWC010000022.1 GCF_938036805.1 uncultured Streptococcus sp. | reverse complement strand
CCACAGCAGCAATGACAAAGAGAGAAATCACCTGCTCCCTACTGATAGTCACAATAGAGCCAAATAGATACTGGTCCAGACTCATTGAGCTAGAACTCTTGCCCTTACTCATGACAGTCAAGGAAACCGCTAATCCCGTTGACATAAGAATGGCTGTCCCGATTTCCATGAAATTTTTATAGATTGTCCGCAAGTATTCCAAAAAGACCGCTGCAATAATAACCACCACCACCGTTGTGAAGGTCGGTGACAAACCTAGAACCAAACCAAAGGCCACACCTGCCAGTGAAACGTGGCTGAGCGTGTCACTCATAAGGCTCTGCCGACGTAAAATAAGGAAAGTACCCAGAATCGGTGAAAAGAGGCTCATGGCAATAACTGCTAAAAAGGCTCGCTGCATAAAATCATAGGAAAATAGATTAAGCATGATTCACCTCCTGTCCGCTATCACTTTCATGCACATTGAAGCAGCGCCAAGGTGAGTCCTGATTCCGAACCAGATGAATGTTGCGGTCAGCATATTTACGAACTTCTTCCGGATCGTGTGTGATCATCAAGACAGCTTTCCCATGCTGATGAGCACTATGATGCATGAGCTTGTAAAATTCATCCTTGCTGCCTGCATCCATCCCTGTTGTCGGCTCATCAAGGACAAAAATATCTGGATCTGAAGCAAACATCCGAGCGATAACCGCCCTCTGCTTCTGGCCACCCGAAAGTGAACCAATTCGCTTATCCCAATGTTCCCACATTCCAACCGACTCCAGACTTACCTTAATATGCTCCTCATCATGCTCATTCAAACGGCGAAACCAACCCTTGCGCGGATAACGTCCCGACTTGACAAACTCATACACCGTACTAGGAAAACCAGCATTAAAACTAGCAATCTGCTGAGGTAGATAAGCAATCCGCAGTTTCTTGCCTCGCACATTGGTCTTGGAAATCTTCACTTCCCCATACTTGGGCTGCAAAATACCCAAACTAGCCTTGACAAGTGTCGTCTTAGCAGCCCCATTCTCCCCTGTCAAGGTTACAAACTCGCCACTATCCAGAAAATAGTGTATATGCTCCAACACAGGCTCCTTGTCATAGTAAAAGGACAGATTTTCCACTGTGATATATCTCATTTCCCAATTTCTCCAATCAAACCATCCAAAAATTTCACAATTACCTCCTGCTCATCAGAAGAAAATTGCTCTGCCAATCTCTGGTAGGCGTCTAAAGTGTGCACATGATGGTGCTGATGCTCTTCCGCAATCGGTCGCGCCAAGTCAGTCAAACGATAAAAAGTCACGCGAGCATCTTTCTTATCCTTGAAAGTTTGCAACATCTTTTGCTCCACCAAAGCCTTAACAGCTTTAGTTACAGCAGCTTGGCTAACATTCAGCCGTTTCGCCAAATCAGAATTTGTCAAAGATTCCTGAGACAAAAGCATCAAAATGTGCTCCTGCGTGTTCGTTAGCTGTACATCACTCGTACAAGAACCGATCAAAATTTCATGTTGATTCTCAGCTGTCAATATGACCTCATTCAAAAAATGATTAATTTTTTCTGCTAAATGACCCATTCTTCGCTCCCTTTCTTAACCAGTTGAAACTTTACCGGTTAATTATACCACAAAAAAGAAAAGAGTCAAGCTCCAACTATAGTAACACTCTGATTCTAAAACAATGCAAAAGCATCGATAGAGAGAAAGAAAAAAGAGCCAACTGCTCTTTTCTCATATGATCATTTACTCCGCCAGTAGGACTCGAACCTACGACATCATGATTAACAGTCATGCGCT
>NZ_CALHWC010000021.1 GCF_938036805.1 uncultured Streptococcus sp. | reverse complement strand
TTGCAACTAACGCAGGACAAATCAAGACTGGTTCACTTTCACGTACAGACCGTATTGCTAAATACAACCAATTGCTTCGTATCGAAGATCAACTTGGTGAAGTTGCTGAATACCGTGGATTGAAATCATTCTACAACTTGAAAAAATAATTCCTTCTAAAGGAATGAAGCAAATCCCTTGAGGCTAACTCAAGGGATTTTTAATAAATAAGGGGAGACTTTGGGGATGTTTTATTTCATTTTGTATATCCTAAGCAGAGAGTGGCCAGCTCTTACCGTTTTATTTATAGGCCTCTTTTGGGCTTATAAACGCAAATCAAGCTCTCTGGCGCTTTTGGCAGTTCTATTATTTCTTATAATTACCAGTATATTCTGGTATCCTCGGTTCAGCCCATGGTTTGCTTTTCCCTTTTTATTTCTTGTTTTCTATTTATTGGTCAAAAGATATAGGTGGGTTCTTTATCCTGCTCTTGCTCTAGGAGCCTTGTTAGTGGCATTTTCTCCTATTCTTGGGATATTTTTTACTGTTTATGTTCCGGTGAACCATTATGCCTATCTTGAGGAAAAAGGGCAGACAATAGTGGTTCGAGAAGATTATTATGGAGCATTCTTTAGTAAGAGCGATATAGAGATTATGACTTATGTAAATGGTCAACTTGCTTATGCAAATAAGATGGTTTATGAAAAGGTTGACTTACATGATTTTAATAAGGACAAAGATGCCGATAAGGATGTTTTTCTTGCTCAACCCTTGACAAGGGAGCGATTGGAAGAATTACATGATTTTATGCATCGGAAATGGACCAAATAAACCTTGATGAATCAAAATAGCTGTTGGATCAGACCTCCAACAGCTATTTTAAATAAGATTTTAGAAAAGAGACTTAACTTTGTTGATGACGTCATCGAGTCCTTTTGAATTAGCGACCAAATCTTTAGCCTTATCTAAGTATTCGCCCAGCTCATCCTTGTGGTCTTCGACAAACTCCTTAGCTGCATCAAAATCTTTCTTTTCGATTAATTCTTTGACTTGGTTAAACAATTCTACTGGATTCATTTTGAATGCTCCTTTGATAATTTTCTTTTTTGATTATTGGAAGGTCACGCAGACAGCTTCTGGCACATAGAAATCATGAGAGATTTCTGTTAATCGACCTGTTTCAGAATCGCGTTTGAAGACAGTTGCATTGTCCGAATCTTGGTGGACAGCGATG
The DNA here is from genome assembly GCF_938036805.1 of uncultured Streptococcus sp. Lineage (GTDB taxonomy): Bacteria > Bacillota > Bacilli > Lactobacillales > Streptococcaceae > Streptococcus. The sequence continues at coordinate 11,399 of NZ_CALHWC010000021.1, read as the reverse complement.
AGGTAGTTTTGGTCAGGTGTGATATTGAAATCGCGTGGATTTTTGCCCTTTGTTGGCGTGATTTCAACGAGCTGTAAACTTCCATCAGCTAGAATTTGATAAACAGCTATTGAGTCATGACCGCGGTTAGAGCCATAGAGGAATTTACCATCAGCAGAGAGGCGGATGGCTGCAGTGCCGTTAAAATCTTCAAATCTTTCTGGGAGAGTTGAGATGGTTTGCAGATGTTCAAACTGACCAACACCATCATAAATCAATACTTCGATGGTAGAATTTAGTTCGCAGATAAGGTAAGCAATCTTATAGTGGTTATGAAAGACAATGTGGCGTGCCCCGGCTCCAGCAGCACATGTGTAGGTGGCCAATTTGTTCAGTTGTCCGTCTTCCGTCACATCGTAGGTAGTGACTTGATCTGTTCCGAGGTCACAAGTAATCAGATATTGATCGGGAGTCAAGTCAGCATAGTGGACATGGGCAGAGGCTTGATTGGCGTGAGGTCCTTGCCCGACATGAGTATCTGAATCAGCCAGTTTTAGACTGCCATCTTCTTGCTGCTTGTAGACCAGCACTTGCCCCTTGTGGTAGTTAGCTCCGTAGACAAGTCCTCTTTCGTTATCTACAGCAACATAGCAAAGCGGTGCGCCTTCTTCAACCACATGATTGAGAAGATGTCTCTTTTGGTCATAGGCCGCAATCCCGCCTTGTCCGTCTTTTGCACCAACGGTGTACAGATGACCAGCTTGGTCAAAGGCTAGATAAGTAGGGTTTGGTTCTTCGGCTACTAATTCTAAGTTTGAGAGCTCTCCCTTTTCAGTGTCAAAATCTGCCTTGTAAATTCCTTGGGAATCTCGTCGGGTGTATGTTCCAAAATAAACTGTTTGAGTCATGTTTCCACCTCATTTTTTAAAATCAATCTATTATACCATAAAACGACTTAAGAAGCTGTTTGGATAGGAAAAGTCCTGTATCTAGAGGAGAATTCCAAATTTTATCAAAAAATAGATAAAAAACAGATGGTGGGTAGGAAGGGGATAGACCGCTTTGATAGAATGGAATTGTTCAAAAAAACAAATACGATCAGGAAAGCTCAAAATTCCTGTTTTCTAAAACAAAGGAGAAATCAAATGAACGTAAAAAAATTCGCTATGCTTGTAACTCTTATCGGAATGTCTGTCTTCTTCCTAGCTGCATGTGGTTCTAAGAATGCTGACAATAAAGAAATTAGTGATGGGAAAAAAGTAGATTTTAAGAAAGATGCTGTTGATCAAAAAACGAAAACAGTAGACGGCAAGGAAGTGACAGAGTACACCATGCCGGACGGAAACGTGATTCAAATCCCAGCAGATGGAGAAGAATTACCAACAGATGAATCTGAATCAACTGATAAATAAAAGTTAGAACTTGTAGGTTGGAGGCAATATGTTTCAAATAAAAAAAATGAATCGTAAAACCATTCTATTGGGAAGCACGGTCATTCTTGCTTGTGCAGGGCTGGGAGGCTATGTACTTCTTCATCAGGTTAATCAACAACAAGCCATGAAAATGGTCGATAATAAGATTGATTCACTGACGGTCCAAGATGCTGTTAATAACAGTAAAAAAACAAGCCTAGTTTTATCTGGAGAAGTAGTTGCTAACAATAGTAGTAAGGTCAAAATTGACCCATCAAAAGGTGAAGTTAAGGAAGTATTCGTTAAAAATGGCGATACTGTTACACAAGGCCAGCCCCTCTTTTCCTATGTGACCTCTCAGGAATTGACAGCTCAGTCTGCTCAGTATGATGCTCAAGCTAAAGCCAATAGCATTACGGCTGCACAAACTAGCGCATCTATCAAATGGGAAACCTATAACCGAAAGCTGGCTAATCTCAATACTCTTAAGAATAAATACAATTCTAGTAAGGATGAGTCTTTGTTAGATCAGATAAAATCTGCTGAAGACGAGCTGGCTCAAGCGCTAAGTGACGCAAAGACTGCTGACAATGAAGTAACGAATGCTCAGATTGAGGCTGAAAAGGCTCAGGTGACAGCTCAGACGGAATCAGACCGTATGAAATATGATACTGTGACGGCTGATACAGCGGGAACCATTACCTCTATGAACGAAGATCTTCCAACTCAGTCCAAGGCTAAAAAGGAAGAAGAAACCTTTATCGAAATCATGGACAAGTCCAAAACTTTGATCAAAGGGAGCGTTAGTGAATTTGACCGTGAGAAGCTGAATGTGGGTCAGAGAGTAGATGTTGTGGACCGCAAGGATCCTAAGAAACGTTGGAGTGGTACCGTGACGCAAGTCGGCACCTTGACAACTGCAAATACTGGAAATAGCAATGGTGGAAATAAACAACAGGAAAATCCCAACCAAGGCAAGTTCCCTTATACTGTCGAGCTGGACCAAGGCGGTGAAATGCCACTTGTAGGCTCCCATTCTTATGTCAATGTTGTGGAAAACGCTCCTGAAGCCGGCAAGGTTGTCGTCAACAAGGCCTATACTTTCAGTAAAAATGGTAAGACCTATGTCTGGAAGGTAGAGGGTAAAAAGGTAAAAATGAAGGAAGTTAAGACCAAGAAAGTCTCTGACCGTTTGGTAGAGATTACAGAAGGTCTGACTATGAAGGATACCATTTCGACGCCTAGAGAAGGCATGAAAGACGGAATGGAGGTAGGACAGAATGTTAAAGCTTAAGAACATCCACAAATCTTATCAACAGGGCAGTCAGGAATTTCCGATTTTGAAAGGAATTGATTTGCATGTGAAAGAGGGGGATTTTCTAGCGATTATGGGGCCGTCTGGATCAGGTAAGTCTACTTTGATGAACATTATCGGCTGTTTGGACAAGGCCAGCGCAGGTTCTTATCATATCGAAGGGACTGACGTCTCTGACCTGTCCGACAACCAACTATCTGATTTGCGTAATCAGAAGATTGGCTTTGTTTTCCAGAATTTCAACCTCATGCCTAAGCTGACAGCCTGTCAAAATGTTGAACTGCCTCTGACTTACATGAAAGTTCCTAAAAAAGAGAGACGCGAGCGCGCCCTAGAAATGCTACGATTGGTCGGTCTGGAAGAAAGAAGTGACTTCAAGCCTATGGAGCTGTCCGGTGGTCAAAAGCAACGGGTAGCCATTGCGCGTGCCTTGGTAACCAATCCCAGCTTTATTCTGGGAGACGAGCCGACTGGAGCGCTGGATACCAAGACCAGTGTTCAGATCATGGAGTTGTTCAAGCAGTTTAACGAACAAGGCAAAACTATTGTCATCATTACCCACGAGCCGGAAGTGGCTCAGCTTTGCAAGCAAACGGTTGTCTTGCGGGACGGTAATATAGAGACTCGGGCATTAGGATAGAAGGGGGCTATATGGAAGATATTTTTGTAGCTCTAAACTCCATCCTGTCCCACAAAATGCGCTCTATGCTGACCATGCTGGGGATTATCATCGGGATTGGCGCTATTATTGCTATCTTTTCCATCATTGAAGGAAATACAGAAAATACCAAGCGTCAGCTGATCGGTGGTAGCAATAATACCATCAAAGTCGTCTACGACAAGAAAAGCGCCATCGATCCCTCTATTCCAGAAAAATCCCAAGCTCAGAAGCCTTCCTACATTCCTTTCATGGGAGAGGATGTCTTGTCCAAAATCAAGGAAATTCCTGGAGTTAAAAATGCTTTGATGACCTATGGGGCGGACGAAAAAATTTACTATCTCAGTCAGAAGTCATCTAGCAAGGTTCAGGCAGTTTCCCAGTCGGTAGCTGACATCAAGCAGCAACGATTGTTGGAAGGGGAGGGCTTTGACTCTGAAGCCTTCAAAAATCAAGAGCAAGTAACCTATCTAGAAAAGTCTCTTTATGATACCCTCTTTCCTAAGGGAGACGGTATCGGTAAGTATGTAGAAGTTAAGGGCAATCCTTTTAAAGTTATTGGCGTCTTTGAGTCTACTGAGCAGAGTGGTTTAACCTCTGGTTCGGAAAAGGTGGCCTATATTCCTCTGCAACAATGGCATCGGATTTTTGACACCATTAATGTCAGTCCAGAAGTAACCGTTCAGACCCACAAAGCCGATGATTTGAAGAAGGTGGCTAAGAAAGTTAGTGATTACCTCAATCAGCAGATGCCTCAGTCAGACTATATGTTTGGTGTGCTAAATCTGCAAGAATTTGAACGTCAATTGGATAACCTCAACCAGTCTAACTTTGTCTTGCTAGCGGGTATTGCCAGCATCTCCCTCTTAGTCGGAGGTATTGGGGTTATGAATATCATGCTGGTATCAGTGACAGAGCGGACGCGTGAAATCGGGATTAAAAAGGCTCTGGGAGCTCGGCGAAAAATCATTCTCAAGCAGTTCCTGATCGAAGCGGTCATCCTGACTCTGATGGGAGGAATTATTGGTGTGGTAGCAGGTATCGCCTCTGGCTTTGCTATTACCCAGTCTCTGGCCTACCCATATATTTTATCTCTATTTTCGGTCTTTGTAAGTTTGCTCTTTTGTTGTATAATAGGAGTAGTATTTGGGCTCCTGCCGGCTGTGAAAGCATCCAAGCTGGATCCAATTGAAGCCCTGCGATTTGAATAAATAAAGGAGAATCAAGCATATATGCACAAGATTTTAGTAGTGGAAGACGATACTACGATCAATCAAGTCATTTGTGAATTTTTAAAAGAAAGTAACTATGCAGTTACACCAGTCTTTGATGGAGGCGAGGCTTTGCTTCAATTTGAAGCAGAGTCTTTTGACTTAGTTATTTTAGACATGATGTTGCCAACCATGAGTGGACTGGATGTCCTCAAGGAAATTCGCAAGACTTCTCAGATTCCGGTCATGATCCTGACAGCACTAGATGATGAGTACACTCAGCTAGTCAGCTTTAACCATCTCATCAGCGACTATGTGACCAAGCCTTTCTCACCACTGATCTTAGTCAAACGGATTGAGAATATTCTACGACGAAATACGGTTGCTTCAGAGATTACTGTCGGTGAACTGACAGTCTCTGTCGATGATTGTACAGTTTATTGGCAGGAAGAAAAGATGCCTCTGACTAAGAAAGAGTACGAAATCTTGCAGGCTCTAGCCAAGAGAAAGGATCACTTAGTGACCCGCGATCAGCTCATGAATACCATCTGGGGCTATAGCGAGCTGGACAGCCGTGTGCTGGATAATCACATCAAGAACATTCGTAAGAAGATTCCAGGTATTCCTCTGAAAACCATCACAGGTATGGGCTATCAGCTTGGAGGAGAAGACACGTGAAGATTGTCAAAAAGAACTTCCTCTTAACGACTTTCATCATCTTTGTCGTTGTGACGATCGTTCTATCCACCCTTTATTTCGCCATGCCGGTTTATTACCAGCAGGTCAAGGGGGGAGAAGCCCAGCGTGAGTTTGCTCAGGTAGCCAAGCAGGTCAAGGGAAAGTCCAGCCAAGAAATCAGTGAGCTCTTGAGCAATTATAGCAAAAAAAGCAATCAGATCTGGTTCACCTTGCTGGCAAAAGACAATACAATTCTTTACCCAGCACTCGAAACGAATGGAGAAAGCTCTCTCCAGCTGACCATTGTTCCGACCATTGCCAATAGCAATTATGAGAGTAAGACCCTGTCAGAAAGTTTTCGGACGTCGGATGGCAAAGAGGTAGTCCTGCGAGGGGAATATTCCCTGCAACCCGTTTCGGATGCCAGTAGGATCTTGCTCAATCTCTATCCCTTTGTATTATTTTTGTCGCTGAGTCTGGGTGGGCTTGCCGCCTATCTCTATAGTCGGACCTCCAGTCAGCGGATTAAGGATATCTCTTCTAGCACTCGGCAAATGACCAGCCTGCTTCCAGACGTTTCCTGTCAGGTGAAAGGGCATGACGAGATTGCTGATTTGGCTCAGGATATCAATCACTTATATGCCAATCTCTTAACCAGTATGGAAGCCCTGCGCTTGGAAAATGAAAAAGTCGCAGAAAGCGAGCGCGAAAAGGCAGAATTTCTCCGAATGACTTCCCACGAACTCAAGACACCCATCACCAGTATGATGGGAATGATTGACGGGATGATTTATGGGGTGGGCGATTTTAAAGATCGGGACAAATACCTGCGGAAGTGCCGCGAAATATTGGAAGAGCAGTCAGGCTTAGTTCAGTCTATCCTAGCCATTTCAAAACTGGAAATGACCATGGAGACAGAGCGAGAAATCTTCTCTCTCAAAGACTTGCTTGAAGCAAATATCAGTACCTACAAGGTTCTGGCGGACCTCAAGCACTATCATTTTAATGTCCAACTCTCAGAAGCAAAAGTCCGAGGTAATAAGACTTATTTACTAAAGGCTATTAAAAATCTGATTGACAATGCCTTTCATTATACAGTGGAAGGTGGAGAAATCTTGGTTCGTTTAGAAGATGGGGTATTAATTGTAGAAAATGAAGCTGAGCGAGTGTTGGATGAGTCACAGATTCAGCAGATTTTCCAGCCGTTTTATCGACCAGACTACAGTCGCAATCGCAAGGATGGCGGTACGGGACTGGGACTCTTCATCGTGCAGCAAATTTTAGAAAAGCACCATCTCACTTATCGCTTTGAAGCAGTTGAAAATAGATGGATGCGCTTCACAATTTTTTTACCTCAAACGGAACAGATGAGAGTGGGACAGAAATCGGTAATTCGTTAGAATTAGATTTCGTCGTCCCACCTCCGCACAGTTGAGTAGGGCTGTAAAAGCTGATGAAATCAGCGTAATAGAGCCCACTCAACCACTGCGTCTTGCTCTACAATCCAAAGACAATTGAGAGGCTAGGACTTTTGTCCCAGCCTCTTTTGCTTGGATTTTTATAGGATAAATATTTGAAAAGCACCTCTATTCAAGTTTTATTTTAAATTTAAAGAAAAAGTGCAAAAAACGCTTACAATATCACAAAATAATTGACTATTACCTTTATTAGGAGTAAACTAATGGGGTACAATTAAAAAATATAAAAGGAGAATTCATCATGAATTTAACATTTTTAGGACTTTGTATTGCCTGCTTTGGCGTCTCATTAGCTGAAGGTTTGATTATGAGTAATCTTTTCAAAGCATCTGCCCGTCAACCTGAAATTATTGATCAACTACGTAGCCTCTTAATTCTCGGTGTTGCTTTTGTAGAAGGTACCTTCTTTGTAACCTTGGCCATGGCCTTCGTCATTAAATAGACCACTCTATTTAGAGAAGGAGGTGTCAAACTATGGAAGAAAGTGTAAATCCGACCTTAGATATTGGACCAGTATCCTTTGATTTGACCCTACTTGCTATGTCTCTTGTAACTGTTTTGACGGTCTTTGCCTTTGTCTATTGGGCAAGTCGCAAAATGACCCTTCGTCCAAAGGGCAAACAAAATGCTCTTGAGATGATCTATGATTTTGTCATTAGCTTTACCAAGGGTAACATTGGAGAGCATTATATGAAGAATTATTCTTTATTTTTGTTTTCTCTTTTTATGTTTATTTTGGTGGCCAATAATATTGGGTTGATGGCAAAAGTCCAAACAACAAACGGTTATAACTTGTGGACTTCCCCAACGGCTAACCTCGGCTACGACTTATCTCTCTCCTTTATGATCACCTTGATCGCACATATAGAAGGGGTTCGTCGTCGAGGCTTTAAGGAATATTTGAAGGCTTTTGCAACACCAGGCTTTATGACCCCGATGAACCTCTTGGAAGAAGTGACTAATTTTGCTTCCTTAGCGATTCGGATTTACGGGAACATTTTTGCTGGTGAAGTATTGGCAGGTTTGCTTTTAACCTTGTCTCAACAAGCCTTTTATTGGTATCCAGCAGCCTTTATCGGAAACATGTTATGGACGGCCTTTTCGATTTTCATTTCATGTATCCAAGCTTATGTATTTACCATGTTGTCTTCGATGTACATTGGTAAAAAAATAAACGGTGAGGAAGAGTAAGTAGAGGAGTAGTAGAAGATGGATTTAACTATTGGTACCATTATTGGTGACTTTATTCTCATCGCTGGTTCCTTCCTTTTATTAATTTTTTTAGTAAAGAAGTTTGCCTGGGGCAATATTACCAGTATCTTAGAAGAACGTTCTAAAAAGATTACGGATGATATTGACGGGGCTGAGTCAGCCCGCAAAAAGGCTGAGGAACTCGCGCAAAAACGTGAGAATGAATTAGCAGGAAGTCGTCAGGAAGCAACGACGATTATCGAACATGCTAAGGAAACAGCTCAAAAAAATAAGGCTGGAATTATAGCAGATGCAGCTGAAGAAGCTGGACGTTTGAAAGCAAAAGCCAATCAGGAAATTGCACAAAGCAAGGCAGAAGCCTTGAACAGCATTAAAAATGATGTGGCTGACCTAACAGTAAGTCTCGCAAGTAAGATCTTGAGCCAGCAGCTTGATACAGAGGCACACAGCGAGCTCATTGATCGTTATATTGATAAATTAGGAGATGCTTAATGGACAAAAAGCACTATGCGGTAATTGAAAAATATGCCTTGCCTTTTGTTCAATTAGTATTTGAAAAGGGTCAGCAACAGGATGTTTTTGATAAACTAAGCCAGATTAAGGCTGTGTTTGTGGAAACAAATCTTGCTGACTTTTTATCACATATTGGCGTTGATGAGGGAGAGAAGGAGAAGGCTCTTCGACTTTTCCAAAACTCAGATTCACAGCTGATTGATAACTTTATCGAAGTCGTTATTCTCAATCATCGGGCAGATTTATTCTACGACATGTTGGTAGAAATTCAGCATCAGATTGAGAAAGAAAGCAATGAATTTGAAGTGACAGTTAAATCTGTTCAACCCTTGACAGAAAGTCAAAAAGACAGATTGAAACCAATTCTTGAGCAGAAAATGGGCCTCAAGGTTCGTTCCTTCAAGCAGGAATTGGATACCAGCCTGATTGGTGGCTTCGTCATTTCAGCCAATAATAAGACAATTGATGCAAGTATAAAACGTCAATTACAACTCGTAAAAGAAAATTTGAAATAGAAAGTGGTGTGAATTTTGGCGATTAACGCACAAGAAATCAGCGCTTTAATTAAGCAACAAATTGAAAATTTCCAGCCAAATTTTGACGTCACAGAAACTGGGGTCGTCACTTATATTGGTGATGGAATCGCTCGTGCCCACGGTCTTGATAATGCCATGAGTGGCGAGCTCTTGATTTTTGAAAATGGTTCTTATGGTATGGCTCAAAACTTGGAGTCAACCGATGTCGGGATCATTATTTTGGGTGATTTTACAGATATTCGTGAGGGCGATACGATTCGCCGCACGGGTAAAATCATGGAAGTTCCTGTCGGAGATGCTTTGATTGGTCGTGTCGTGGATCCGCTTGGTCGTCCTGTAGACGGCTTGGGTGAGCTTGCTACGACTAAAACGCGTCCTGTGGAAGCGCCAGCTCCAGGAGTTATGGAGCGGAAATCCGTTTTTGAGCCATTACAAACAGGTCTGAAAGCTATTGATGCCCTTGTACCAATTGGTCGTGGTCAGCGGGAATTGATTATCGGTGACCGTCAGACTGGTAAAACTAGTATTGCCATCGATGCGATCCTCAACCAAAAAGGGCAGGATATGATCTGTATCTATGTTGCCATTGGTCAAAAGGAATCTACTGTCCGTACACAAGTGGAAACTCTCCGTCAGTATGGAGCCTTGGATTATACTATCGTGGTAACAGCGTCAGCCTCTCAGCCTTCTCCATTGCTTTTCTTGGCTCCTTATGCCGGTGTAGCAATGGCTGAAGAATTTATGTACAATGGCAAGCACGTCCTCATCGTTTATGATGACTTGTCAAAACAAGCGGTAGCTTATCGTGAACTTTCTCTCTTGCTTCGCCGTCCGCCAGGTCGTGAAGCCTTCCCAGGGGATGTCTTCTACCTTCACAGCCGTCTGCTTGAACGTTCAGCTAAAGTTTCTGATGAGCTTGGTGGTGGATCAATCACTGCATTGCCATTCATCGAAACGCAGGCAGGAGATATCTCAGCTTATATTGCAACCAACGTAATTTCAATTACGGATGGTCAGATTTTCCTCAGCGATAGCCTCTTTAATGCAGGTATTCGCCCAGCCATTGATGCCGGTTCTTCTGTATCTCGGGTAGGTGGATCTGCACAAATCAAGGCTATGAAGAAGGTTGCAGGAACTCTGCGTATTGACCTTGCTTCATATCGTGAGCTGGAAGCCTTTACCAAATTTGGTAGTGACCTCGATGCAGCAACTCAGGCTAAGTTGAACCGTGGACGCCGTACAGTAGAAGTATTGAAACAGCCAGTTCATGAGCCACTGCCAGTTGAAAAGCAAGTTGTGATCCTCTATGCGTTGACTCACGGCTTCCTTGATGCAGTACCAGTAGATGAGATTCTTCGATTTGAAGCAGAGATTTTTGCTTACTTTGACGCTCATCATGAAGACATTTATGAAACCATTCGCCAGACAAAAGATTTGCCGAGCGAAGAAGTGCTGGACGCCGCTATTACTGAATTTATTAATCAGTCTAACTTCAAATAAGAATAGAGGTGTCAGATGGCAGTTTCATTAAATGATATCAAAAATAAAATTGCATCCACAAAAAACACCAGTCAAATCACAAACGCGATGCAGATGGTTTCTGCATCTAAGTTGGGAAAATCCGAAGAAGCAGCAAAGAACTTTCAAGTCTATGCTTCTAAGGTTCGGAAACTCTTGACAGACCTTTTACATGGTCATGAGGCAGAAAATGTTAGCCATCATCCACTGCTCAAGAGCAGACCGGTTCAGAAAACGGCTTATATCGTCATTACATCTGATCGTGGTTTGGTCGGTGGCTACAACGCAACCATCCTCAAATCAATGATGGAATTGATTTCTGAATACCACGAAAAGGATGACTATGTCATTATTTCGATCGGTGGAATGGGAGCTGATTTCTTCCGAGCACGGGGCATTCAGCCAATCTATGAATTGCGCGGCTTAGCCAATCATCCGAGTTTTGATGAAGTTCGGAAAATCATTTCCAAAACCATTGAAATGTATCAGAATGAGCTTTTTGATGAACTTTATGTGTGTTATAACCACCATGTCAACAGTCTGACCAGTCAGATGCGGGTAGAGCAGATGTTGCCAATCGTCGATTTGGATCCTAGTGAAGCGGATGAGAATTATATCCTCAATCTAGAATTAGAATCCAGTCGAAATGCGATTCTAGATCAGCTCTTGCCTCAGTTTGCTGAAAGTATGATTTACGGAGCCATTATTGACGCAAAAACTGCTGAAAATGCTGCTGGTATGACAGCTATGCAGACAGCAACGGATAACGCTAAAAAAGTTATCAATGATTTGACCATTCAGTATAACCGTGCTAGACAAGCAGCTATCACGCAGGAAATTACTGAAATTGTGGCGGGTGCAAGTGCACTGGAATAGTGTCACAGAAAAT
>NZ_CALHWC010000020.1 GCF_938036805.1 uncultured Streptococcus sp. | reverse complement strand
CTGACTTGCTGGCTGATTATCAGGAAGTTCTAGAAAAACGGGAGTCTCTTTTGCTAGTTTCGATGGCTGCTGGTCTGACCTTGGAAAGATTGGAAAAAATGACACCTAGTCACCATCGTTGGATTCGGATAATGCCTAATACACCGGTAGCTGTTGGCGAGGGCGTTATTAGCTATGCCTTATCCCAGCGGGCGAAGCGAGCGGACGAAGACTTGTTGCGTGAACTTCTGTCTTCGGCTGGCCTTTTGCTCAAACTAGATGAAAAGCAGTTGGATGCGGCGACAGCTCTTGCTGGCTGTGGACCAGCTTTCGTCTATCTCTTTATAGAGGCTTTAGCGGATGCAGGTGTCCGAGCAGGACTTAGTCGCGACATATCGCTTGAACTGGCCAATCAAACCCTTTTAGGCGCTGCTAAACTAAGTCAGATCAGTGGCCAACATCCGGCCCAGCTCAAAGATCAGGTCTGCAGTCCGGCTGGTTCGACCATTGCTGGGGTAGCTAGTTTGGAAGAAAATGCCTTTCGAGGAACAGTCATGGCTGCCGTTCAAGCAGCCTACAAGAGGACGCAGGAGTTGGGGAAATAAAGAATCTACCGACTTTGAGATGCTTCCTTAAGGCTGGAAGTAAAAAATCTAACTTTCATGGGCAGGTCGTAGCGTAAACTAGGGAATACCAAGGGAAAGATGTCGTTCTAGAAGATTATGGATAAAGTAGTGAAATTCCCTAAACAAGCTAGAGTAGGACAGAAATCGGTAATTCGTTAGAATTCGATTTCGTTGTCCCACCTCCGCACAGTTGAGTAGGGCTGTAAAAGCTGATGAAATCAGCGTAGTAGAGCCCACTCAACCACTGCGTCTTGCTCGACAATCCAAAGACAATTGAGAGGCTAGAACTTTTGTCCCAGCCTCGTTTTTCATTTAAAGGGAAGAATGGTATAATGAAGTAGAGAAAAATCTTGAATGAGGTACCCCATGAATGAAATCAAATGCCCCAACTGCGGGGAGGTTTTTACAGTCAATGAGAGCCAGTACAGTGAGCTTTTGTCGCAGGTTCGGACGGCGGAGTTTGACAAGGAGATTCATGCTCGGATTGAGCAGGAGCTGGCTTTAGCAGAGCAAAAATCCCAGAATGCCCAACAAGCCCTCCTATCGCAGAAAGAACAGGAAATTAGCAAGCTTCAAAGTCAAATTGCTCAGTTTGAGACCCAGCAGGAATTGGCAAAGAAAGAGGCGGAGCAGGCAGCCAGTCTTCAATTGCAGGAGAAGGATAAGGAAGTTCAGCAATTGGAAAGTCAGCTGACAACTCTGCGTTTGGAGCATGAAAATCAACTTCAAAAGACCTTGTCTGCGCTGGAAAAAGAGCGAGACGAGGTTAAGAATCAGCTAGTCTTGCAAGAAAAGGAAGCAGCGCTGACTCAGACCTCTCTCAAAGAGCGCTATGAGGTAGAGCTGCGGCAGAAAGATGAGACCATAGAGTTCTACAAGGATTTTAAGGCCAAGCAGTCTACTAAGATGATTGGCGAGAGTTTGGAACAACACTGCGAGTACGAGTTTAACAAGAACCGTATGGGGATGTTCCCACGAGCGGAGTTTGGCAAGGACAATGATGCCAGAACCGGTAGCAAGGGCGACTACATTTACCGTGAGGTGGATGAAAATGGTGTAGAAATCCTCTCCATCATGTTTGAGATGAAAAATGAAGGCGATGAGACAGCTACCAAGAAGAAAAACGAGCATTTTTTCAAAGAGCTGGATAAGGACCGGCGGGAGAAAGGCTGTGAGTATGCTATTCTGGTGACACTTCTTGAGGCTGATAGCGAGCTCTACAATTCAGGTATTGTCGATGTGTCATATGCCTATGAGAAGATGTATGTTATCCGGCCTCAGTTCTTTCTGCCCATGATTACCCTCCTGCGTAATGCTGCGCTTAACTCGCTCCAGTACAAGCAGGAACTAGCCTTGGTGCGGGAGCAGAACATTGATATTACACATTTTGAGGAAGATTTGGATGCCTTTAAAGTAGCTTTCGCCAAGAACTATCAGTCTGCTTCGACCAACTTTGGCAAGGCCATCGAAGAGATTGACAAGGCTATCCGTCGGATGGAAGAAATCAAGAAATTCCTGACAACCTCTGAAAACCAGCTGCGCTTGGCAAACAACAAACTGGACGACGTATCTGTCAAAAAATTGATACGCAAAAATCCTACCATGAAAGCTAAGTTTGAAGCTTTGAAGGAGAAGTAAGAAAACAAGACAATGAACGGTATTATCAACTTAAGAAAAGAAGCGGGCATGACCTCGCATGATGCGGTATTTAAGCTGCGCAAGATTTTAAAGACCAAGAAAATTGGTCACGGGGGGACCTTGGATCCAGATGTAGTCGGGGTGCTTCCGATTGCTGTAGGAAAGACGACGCGTTTGGTTGAGTTTATGCAGGAGGAGGGCAAAGTTTACGAAGGTGAAATTACTCTGGGCTGCTCAACGACAACAGAGGATGCCAGCGGAGACATCCTAGAGCGGACGCCAGTGACGGAGCTTTTAGAAGAAGCCCTTATCGATGAAGCGATGGAGTCCATGACCGGTGAGATTCGCCAGATTCCGCCCATGTACTCTGCAGTCAAGGTCAATGGTCGCAAGCTTTATGAGTATGCGCGTGCTGGCCAAGAAGTGGAACGGCCAGAGCGGCAGGTAACCATCTATAGTTTCGAGCGCACTAGTCCGATTTCCTATGAAGATGAGCAAGCTCGTTTTCGCTTTCGAGTAAAGTGCAGCAAGGGGACCTATGTCCGAACTCTGTCTGTTGATTTGGGAGCCAAGCTCGGCTTTGCCAGTCACATGTCCCAGCTGACAAGGACTTCTTCAGCAGGTATGAGCTTGGATGATGCTTTGACCTTGGATGAAATAGCGGAGCGAGTAGCAGTGGAGGATTTCTCCTTTCTACAGCCTCTGGAGTTGGGGACAGGTGACCTACCTAAGCTTGAACTGACAGCAGAGCAGCTCGAAGAAGTGCGCTACGGTCGTTTTATTCCCATTGAAAATGCGGCAACAATCTTGGCTGGTTTTCATAAAGGTAAGCTTATCGCCATCTTAGAGAAAAGAGACGAATATTATAAACCCAAAAAAGTTTTTCTTTGATGGTATATAGCATATTAGCATCCTGAAATATATTTTCAGGATTTTTTATATGACTTGAATAATCAAATAAATATTGAAGTTAAAAATGGTCAGAAATTTTGTCTCCAAAGGCATAGAAGACGCTTGTATATCTTAGTACATGTTTTGAAATAAGAATACTCCAAATTTAGGCATTTTGGTAAAAAATGATAGAGAAAAAACAGGGGATTATCATTGCTTAAATCCTACTTATATGGTACTATTAGAAGAGTGACAATTTTAAAATAATAAGGAGGGTTCCAATACATGGGACAAGACTGGAAGAAAATAGAAAGGCAACGTTTTACGATTCGTAAGACGAGAGCATGGGGAGCATGTTCTGTTTTTCTAGGATCAAGTATTTTCTTTCTAGGAGGGGGAGTTGCAAGTGCGCAAGAAGTTAGTCCTTCTGCACAAGACCAATTGCCACAAGTAGCAGAAACTGCGAAAGTTTCGGATGAAGAAGATTCTGAGAAACAGGCAACTGAAGCACAAGCTGCACCTGAAAAGAATACTGCGCAAGCCAGTGCAAATGATCAGGCAACTGAAGCCAAAGATCAAGCTGCACCGAGCACTGAAGAAGTAGCTAAAACGGAAGAAGCAGCTGTTTCAAAAGATGAGAAGTCAGAAGAAACAAGCGCTCCGAAAGAAGCTAAAGCAGAAGAAAAGGCTGAGCCAAAAGAAGAAAAAACAGAACCAAAAACACCAAGTTCTGAAGCTAATGCAGCCGCACAACCTAAGCGTTCAGGTACATCAGGATTCAGAAGTGTTAGCGGTACATCAGGATTCCGAAATACTGGTGCTGTTCGGCAAGGGTCAGACTACACTGTTAGCCAAGATGGGAATATAGCTACTGTTCAATCAAAAGCCTTGAAAACTCAGTTGGACGTCGCGGCATCAGAGAATTTGCCGGTTACACCGAATCAACTTAGAAATTTTGGAACAGCAACAACTGACGAAGAAAGACGCAATTTTGAACGTCAAGCAGCTGACCTTCAAAATGCTGAAGCTCGAGCCATGAGCGACAAGATCAATAATTACTTGGCAGCTAAAAGAAGAGCTCAACAACTAACTGGTCAAGAAGGAAGCTTGCAACAAATTGCTCCGCAAAACCTCGTGTTCTCTGATGAGCCAAACGCAACGGCTAAGATTAGGCTGGCACAAGGAGACTGGTTTGTCAAAGACAGTACTCTCTTATCTCGAAATCAATATGTTCGTGAAGCCTTGGATAGTCGGAGCTACAGTGAGTGGCGAGACGGAACAACTACTCAACCGAATGCAGTTGTAACCAGAGCTGACACAAGTCAACCGCCAGCAGAGCGAATCATCAAAGATGCCACAGATGGCTACTACATGGTTCATTCACAAGTTGGTAGAACCACAACAGTGGAGTACACCTTGCATAACTCATTTGCTGGTGGTCGACCTATTACGAAAGCTGTTGCTAGATATACGCCTAAGAAGAGTTCTGCTTATGATGATAGTATGGTAATGGCTATCCATAAAGATCCAACTATGACAGTTTGGAATGGATCCAGCTATGATCGTAAAGGAACTGGTAACCAGTTGCATATGGAATGGGAATTCTATTATGCGGATGGTACTAAGGTAGACTTTGGTAAAACACCAGGTGTTGTTTCTTTCGCCTCACGTAACCACCACGGGAATGATATTTACGCTGAAATTTATGGTAATTTGAGCTCAAATATGCAGAATGTACAAATTGTAGGTTCTTCTATCGTTCCACAGGCAAATGGTTGGTACTACGCAAATGGTAAGAATAACTCTTATAAAGGCCAAACTGAATATCAATGGGACCAACAAGGTAACCCGAATGAGTTCTGGGGAGCAGGTGCTGCAAAAGTTACAAGTGGTACAACATTAAGTTATGATATTGCGACTACTAATCCTGGTCAACACTGGCCGCGTCCAATTCGCCAATGGTTCTCATTTAACACCAACGTAAAAGCGAATAACGTCGTAACTAACCCTACTTTGACTTACACTCCTGCAGCTTATGTCAATGAAGTTCCAGCACCAGAACCAGAAAAATCTTATGACAGATTTGTCATGGATATTCCACATAATGTCAGAGTCGTAGATTATGAGAATGCCACTCCAGATCAAAAACGCGCCTTTGACAATCAAACTGGTTCTCAGATTGTTTACCAACAAGGTAAAGACGGACAAGTTATTGTTGTAGGACCAAAACCAGAAAACCTAAATGACGTACCAAATCCTAAGTTTACAGCTCAAGAACTTGAGACACTTAAAAATGGTGGAACTGTAAGAGGATTTAAAGGACACAATTACGTTGATCCTGTAGATACCATCATGGTTGTCAAACGTAATGCGGGACCAACTGGGCCTAAGGGGGCAACAGGCGCAACTGGAGCCACAGGTGCCACCGGTGCAGCAGGACCAAAAGGCGATAAGGGCGCAACTGGAGCCACAGGTGCAACCGGTGCAGCAGGACCAAAAGGCGATAAAGGCGCAACTGGCGCCACAGGTGCAACCGGTGCAGCAGGACCAAAAGGCGATAAAGGCGCAACTGGAGCCACAGGTGCAACCGGTGCAGCAGGACCAAAAGGCGATAAGGGCGCAACTGGAGCCACAGGAGCCACAGGCGCAACTGGCGCCACAGGTGCAACCGGTGCAGCAGGACCAAAAGGCGATAAAGGCGCAACTGGAGCCACAGGTGCAACCGGTGCAGCAGGACCAAAAGGCGATAAGGGCGAAACTGGAGCCACAGGAGCCACAGGCGCAGCAGGCCCGAAAGGTGATAAAGGAGCCACAGGAGCCACAGGCGCAACAGGGCCAAAAGGCGATAAGGGCGCCACAGGTGCCACAGGCGCAACCGGAGCTAAGGGCGATAAAGGTGAAACTGGCGCCACAGGTGCAACCGGTGCAGCAGGACCAAAAGGCGATAAAGGTGAAACTGGAGCTACAGGCGCAACTGGAGCTAAAGGCGAAGATGGTAAGCCATCATTAGCCCAAGTCGTGGATAATAATAACGGCACTCACACTGTTAAAGTTGGTCTTGATAAGAACAATAACGGCCAGCTCGATCCAGACGAAGTAACCTCATCTACCATCGTTAAAGACGGTAAGGATGGCAAATCTCCACTAGCTAAGGTTGTTGATAACAACAACGGCACCCATACTGTTCAAGTCGGACTCGATAAGAACAATAACGGCCAGTTGGATCCAGATGAAGTGACATCTTCTACAGTCATTAAAGATGGCAAAGCTGGCGCAACCGGTGCAACAGGTGCGACCGGAGCCAAAGGCGATAAAGGTGAAACTGGAGCTACAGGAGCAAAAGGTGAAGATGGTAAACCATCATTGGCGCAAGTCGTAGACAACAACGACGGCACTCATACTGTTAAAGTTGGTCTTGATAAGAACGGCAATGGTCAGTTGGATCCAGACGAAGTAACTTCATCTACCATCGTTAAAGACGGTAAGGATGGTAAGTCTCCATTGGCTAAGGTTGTTGACA
>NZ_CALHWC010000019.1 GCF_938036805.1 uncultured Streptococcus sp. | reverse complement strand
ATACTGCCATTCTTGTAGTTACCTTTCTAGTTCCTTTGCTATTGTCAAAGCGATAATGAAAAAAGTCATGGCATCAGCTGTCCGCTCTTCATGGCGGGCATCCCAGATTCTGTTATGGTGATCCACATAGTCAGCTGTGTAGAAGAACTGATAGACCTTGGTCTTGCGAAATTGACTCCAAGCCATGATCGCCGATGCTTCCATGTCCACCACTTGGGCACCAGCAGCTAAGCGACGCTTGACTTTCTCAGGAGTTTCTCGGTAAAAAGCATCAGTCGTCCAAGTCTTGGTGCGGATATGCTCAATATCGTGCTTGTCAAAGACGGCTTCTAGCTTAACTAACAGAGACTCGTCATAAGCGACTTCATCACCCGGTGGGGCATAGTGATAGCTAGTGCCTTCATCTCGCAAAGCCGCAGCCGGCAAGATAATCTTATCCGCCTCAATTGAGCGATCCAAAACGCCACAGGAACCTAGAATGATGAAATTCTTGAAGCCTCTGGCCGCCAACTCCTCCAGCTGGCCGACTATCATGGGAGCCCCAATCGGAGCCAACATGACTGCTAGCTTACTAGGACCTTGACCGTACATATACCACGGATGCTGTCCATTTATGCTTTTTAAATAGCCTCCCTGATAGACTTCTTCTGACTCAATCAAACGTTTCAGAATTTTTCCATTAAAGGACAGGATGATGGTTTCGCAAACCTCCCCCTTGTCCATAATCTGCCTATCTGTCGGTTCAATAACTCCAGCTACATCTTCAAATTCCTCTAATAACATAACTTCACTTTCTTTAAGACTTCAGCAAATCCAGCTTCATCTTTTCGGCTTCACTTATAGTGAGCCCATTGGGTTACCGTTTGCCAAATTACTCCTTGGCAAGACCTCCTAAGGTATCTTGTTAGCTGTCTAAAACAGGCCTTTCTTAGAGCTCCGACGAATGGTGGCTGGCTTCACGGGCATGCTCCAGCTTGTCCAAATAATATTCTCGCTGTTCTTCCACCTCGTGGATGGTTGGCTCATCTTTCTGACCATGAACACGCACGATCTTAGCCGGGATTCCAACTACAGTTACATCACTGGGCACATCGGCCACAACAACTGCTCCAGCTCCAACTTTGGCATTTTCACCAATTTCAACTGGGCCAATGACTTGAGCATGAGCAGAGACCAAGGCGCCTCGACGGACAGTCGGATGCCGTTTCCCTGTATCCTTACCAGTCCCTCCTAGGGTCACTCCATGATACAAGAGCACTCCCTTTTCAACGATTGCCGTTTCACCGATAACAAGTCCGCCACCATGGTCAATGAAGACCCCAGACTCAATCTGAGCGCCAGGATGAATCTCAATCTGAGTCCAAAAGCGCCAAAATTGGCTGTGCATGCGTGCCAGCAGCTTAAAGCCTCTCTTCCAGAGGAAATGAGAAAGACGGTGGGCTGCCAAGGCCTTGACACCTGGATAGGTCAGGATAACCTCCAGCGAAGTACGAGCAGCCGGATCATTTTCTTTTACAATCTCAATGGCTTCTTTCCACCAGCCCATCTTCTTCTCCTTTCATTAGGTAAAATAAGGGAGTAGGCTCCATACAAAGAACTTTGCAAGGTAATTGAGCCTGATCACTCCCTTTTCATTATTCTTCCGATTTAGTTTTTGGGGCGTCTTCATGTTTCTTTTGAAAATGCCCTTTTTCCTGATGTTTATCGTGGTCTCTCTTTGGCTTGTCAGGCTTAGGCGGACGTGGCAATAGAGCTTTCATAGACGCATCTACGCGGCCTTTTTCGTCAATTTTAATGACCTTAACATCGACAAAATCACCAATTTGCACTAAGTCTTCGACATTGTTGGTTCGAGTCCAAGCCATTTCAGAAATGTGAACCAAGGCATCAGTCTTATCAAAGAGGTTGACAAAAGCACCGAATTTCTCGATCCGAACAACCTTAGCATGATAAACTTCGTCCACTTTTGCTTCGCGGACCAAGCCAGCAATGATTTCCTTGGCACGATTGATGGCGTCTTGGTCACTAGAGTAGATGGACACATTTCCTTCTTCATCAATGTCAATCTTAACACCGGTTTCAGCGATAATCTTGTCGATGGTTTCCCCACCTTTACCGATGACAATCTTAATCTTGTCCACATCAATCTTGATGGTGTCGATTTTCGGAGCTGTTGGAGCCAACTCAGGACGCGGAGCTGGAATCGTCGCTTCGATGACATCAAGGATTTCAAAGCGGGCTTTCTTGGCTTGAGCAAGAGCTTCTGTCAGGATTTCCGCTGTAATTCCTTCAATCTTGATATCCATTTGCAGGGCTGTAATCCCTTCGCGAGTACCAGCCACCTTAAAGTCCATATCGCCAAAGTGGTCTTCCAAACCTTGAATATCGGTTAGAACTGTGTAGTTGCTGCCGTCTGAAATCAAGCCCATGGCAATTCCGGCAACTGGCGCCTTGATTGGCACACCACCAGCCATCAGAGCCAAAGTGCCCGCACAGATAGAGGCTTGAGAAGAAGAACCATTTGATTCCAAAACTTCTGCTACTAAACGGATAGCATATGGGAATTCTTCCAAGCTTGGCAAAACTTGCTCCAAGGCACGTTCCCCAAGAGCACCGTGTCCAATTTCACGACGACCTGGCGCACCGTAACGACCGGTTTCTCCGACAGAGTATTGCGGGAAGTTATAGTGGTGCATGAAGCGTTTCTTGTATTCTGGATCCAAACCATCGATAATTTGGGTTTCGCCCATCGGTGCCAGAGTCAGGATAGACAAGGCTTGGGTTTGCCCGCGAGTAAAGAGACCAGAACCGTGTACACGAGGAAGGAAGTCAACAACCGCATCCAAAGGACGGATTTCATCAACCTTACGGCCATCAGGACGGACCTTGTCTTCGGTAATCAAACGACGCACTTCAGCATGCTCCATTTGCTCCAAGATTTCAGCCACATCACGCATGATACGATCAAATTCTTCGTGGTCTGCATATTTCTCTTCATAAACTGCTGTGACTTGGTCTTTGACAGCCTGAGTTGCTGCTTCACGCGCCAGCTTTTCTTCTACCTGAACAGCCTTTTGCAAGTCACTGTTGTAAGCTGCAATGATTTCAGCCTGTAATTCAGCATCCACATGAAGCAATTCCACTTCAGCTTTTTCTTTACCGACCGCTGCAACAATTTCTTCTTGGAAGGCAATCAATTCTTTGACCGCTTCGTGCCCTTTGAGAAGAGCTTCCAGCATGATATCTTCAGACAGTTCCTTGGCTCCAGACTCTACCATGTTGATAGCTTCTTTGGTACCAGCCACTGTCAGTTCCAAAAGTGAAACTTCTTTTTGTTCCTTGCTAGGGTTGATGATGAATTCACCATCTATATAGCCGACCTGAACTCCTGCGATGGGGCCATTAAAAGGAATATCTGAGATAGAAAGAGCCAGAGAGCTACCGAACATCGCAGCCATTTGAGGCGAAGCATCTTCGTCATAAGAAAGAACGGTATTGATAACCTGAACTTCATTGCGGAAGCCTTCCGCAAACATAGGGCGAATCGGACGGTCAATCAAACGAGCCGTCAAAGTCGCATCTGTTGACGGACGGCCTTCCCGCTTCATAAAGCCACCAGGATATTTTCCAGCCGCATACATTTTTTCCTCATAGTTGACCTGCAATGGGAAAAAGTCACCCGTAGCCATCTTTTTAGACATGGTTGCCGCAGTTAAAACGGTACTTTCTCCATATCGAACAACGGCGCTACCATTTGCCTGCTTTGCAACCTGACCGGTTTCAACTACCAACTCACGGCCTGCAAAAACGGTTTTAAAAACTTGTTTTGTCATAAAGACTCCTTGCCGAGCATATGCTCTAATTTTTTCATACGCCTTGGCTACAAAGATCAAGATATTAGTACCGTCAAAAGCTCATAGCATAATCACAGCTGACAACTAACCTTCTCAGCATTTTAGCTTTGATATCATGGGCTTAGTAGTTTATTATATCCTCATCTTTGTATCAAGCACGTACAGACCCTATTTTACCACAATTTCAGCCAAAAGAAAAAGACCGGAAATGGCTTTTTTCTATAAAAGTGCTGAAAATCTAATTTTCTTTTTTCTAAGCAGACAGCTAAAGTCATATTTCCTTAATTTTTTCCTATGAGCAAGGTATTCTGAAGGATTTTTTGCTATACTGAATATAGTTATTTAATCAAAAGGAGTAAACTATGGAACAAAAACATCGTTCTGAATTTCCAGAAAATGAACTCTGGGACCTAACCGCCCTTTACCAAGACCAAGAGGACTTCCTGCGGGCAATTGAGAAGGCCAGAGAGGACATCCAGAAATTCGTCCGTGATTACCAAGGCAAGCTTAGTACTTTCGAAGATTTTGAACGGGCATTTGCTGAGTTAGAGCAGATTTATATCCAAATCAGCCACATCGGCAACTATGGCTTTATGCCACAGACCACTGATTTTGGTGACGAGAGTTTTGCGCAGATTGCCCAAGCAGCCATGGAGTTTGAGACTGAGGCCAATGTCGTACTCAGCTTCTTTGACGACGCCCTGGTCAGTGCAGATGAAGCTGTCTTGGAGAGACTAGGCCAAGAGCCCCATCTGACTTCAGCCATTCGCCAGGCTAAAATCAAAAAAGCCCACTATCTGGGAGCAGATGTCGAAAAAGCCTTGACCAATCTAGGCGAAGTCTTTTACAGTCCACAGGATATTTACACCAAGATGCGAGCCGGCGACTTTGCTATGGCTGACTTTGAAGTGGACGGCAAAGTATACAAAAACAGCTTTGTCACCTATGAGAATTTCTACCAAAACCATGAAAATGCAGAAATCCGCGAAAAAGCTTTCCGTTCTTTCTCAGAAGGGCTTCGTCAGCACCAAAACACTGCCGCAGCTGCCTATTTGGCTCAGGTCAAGTCTGAAAAACTACTGGCTGACATGAAGGGCTATGACTCTGTCTTTGACTACTTGCTAGCTGAGCAAGAAGTTGAGCGCTCTATGTTTGACCGGCAGATTGACTTGATTATGAGCGAATTTGCCCCAGTAGCTCAGAAATACCTCAAGCATGTCGCTAAGGTAAACGGACTTGAAAAAATGACCTTTGCTGACTGGAAACTGGACTTGGACAGCGAGCTCAATCCCGAAGTCAGCATTGATGATGCCTACGACCTCGTCATGAAGTCAGTCGAGCCACTCGGACAAGAATATTGTCAAGAAGTTGCCCGCTATAAGGAAGAACGCTGGGTCGACTTTGCGGCCAATGCTGGAAAGGACTCTGGAGGCTATGCTGCGGATCCTTATCGGGTTCACCCTTACGTCCTCATGAGCTGGACTGGCCGCATGAGCGATGTCTATACTCTGATTCACGAGATTGGCCACTCTGGGCAGTTTATCTTCTCTGACAATCACCAAAGCTACTTTAACGCCCACATGTCCACCTACTATGTGGAAGCACCGTCTACCTTTAATGAGCTCCTGCTCAGTGATTATCTGGAACGCCAGTTTGATAACCCTCGCCAGAAACGCTTTGCCCTGGCTCACCGTCTGACGGATACTTACTTCCACAACTTCATCACTCACTTGCTGGAAGCTGCCTTCCAACGCAAGGTCTATACTTTGATTGAAGAAGGCGGAACCTTCGGTGCAAGCAAACTCAACGCTATCATGAAAGAAGTTTTGACAGAATTCTGGGGCGATGCTGTTGAGATTGACGACGATGCTGCCCTGACTTGGATGCGTCAGGCTCACTATTACATGGGCTTGTATAGTTACACTTACTCTGCAGGTCTGGTCATCTCTACTGCCGGTTACCTCCACCTGAAAAATGACGAAAATGGTGCCCGTGAC
Organism: uncultured Streptococcus sp.; assembly: GCF_938036805.1. Taxonomy (GTDB): domain Bacteria; phylum Bacillota; class Bacilli; order Lactobacillales; family Streptococcaceae; genus Streptococcus. Next base: position 3,143 of record NZ_CALHWC010000019.1, on the reverse strand, counting down.
TGGCTGGAACTGCTAAAATCTGGCGGCAGCAAGACTCCGATTGAGTCTGCTATGATTATAGGAGCAGATATTTCAACAGATAAACCACTGCGCGATACTATCCAGTTCTTGTCCGACACAGTTGATCAGATTATTGCCTACAGTGAGGAGTTGGGGGAGTAAAAAAACAAGACTGAGACATTTTTGTCTCAGTCTGTTTTTACATGATTCAATAAATCTGTTCCTAAAATGAAATTTGAAGCCAAATTTTTAAAAAAGTTTAAAGAAATATAGATAAACCAAAATATAGATTGTAAAACAGACGCTAAATATAAGCCACCTTATCCAGAACTGTGACTTGCTATAATTTTTAGCACGCAAGAGGCCGATAAAGAACCAGATAAGCCCCCAAAAAAACATTCCCAGCAATTGAGGAGCATAGTAAGAAATCAAAACTAGACTAAAAAGGACAAAACTGAGTACAAGCATGATACTTTTTTCTGTTATCTGCGACCGAGGAATCATCCAGCCCAAAAAGAAACAGAAAATCGGCACCGCGATAAACGGCGTAAAAACCATTAAAATAAAGCAGAACTGCGATAATGACTCAAACATAAACAGCGCCCTTTTCTAAATTTTGTAAAACACAGCTGATTTACCTTCTTTCTATTATAACCTAAAAATTTTATTTTTAAACAAAAAAACTAGAATATATCATTTTTCTTAAATCAATAGAGGACTAATAAGACAAGCTAGGAGCGTGATAGACACCGACTACTGTTTGAGTAAAGAGGGCGGATCCATTTTCAAAGCACTTTTCTTGAATCCGCTCATTTGTTTTGGTAAACTGATACATAGTTTTTAAAAAAGGAGATAGAAAATGAAAAAATTTGTCGCTGAATTAATCGGTACTTTCATGCTTGTGTTCATCGGAACAGGAGCCGTTGTTTTTGGAAATGGTACAGAGGGTCTTGGACACCTTGGAATTGCTTTTGCCTTTGGTTTGGCAATCGTGGTTGCAGCTTTCTCAATCGGAACTGTTTCAGGTGCGCACTTGAACCCAGCTGTTTCAATCGCTATGTTTGTAAACAAACGCTTGTCATCTTCAGAGCTTGTAAACTACATCCTTGGACAAGTGGTTGGAGCTTTCCTTGCGTCAGGTGCGGTCTTCTTCCTCTTGGCTAACTCAGGAAAGTCAACTGCTAGTCTTGGTGAAAATGCCTTGGCAAACGGTGTAACTGTCTTTGGTGGTTTCCTGTTTGAAGTTATCGCAACTTTCTTGTTTGTTTTGGTGATCATGACCGTAACTTCAGCAAGTAAAGGAAATGGTGCGATTGCTGGTTTGGTCATTGGTTTGTCATTGACAGCTATGATCCTTGTGGGATTGAACATCACTGGACTTTCAGTAAACCCAGCTCGTAGCTTGGCACCAGCTGTCTTGGTAGGTGGCGCAGCCCTTCAACAAGTTTGGATTTTCATCCTTGCTCCAATCGTTGGCGGTGTTCTTGCAGCTCTTGTTGCGAAAAACTGCCTTGGAACAGAAGAATAAGAAACGAAAAAAGGGTCCTGTCCTCAGTTTGAGGAACAGGGCTTTTTCTATGCAAACAAAAAAGCACTCCCTTTTTGAATGGGGAGTGCTTTGCTTTTAACTCAATTCAGCAACGATGGCCTTGATTTGTTCTGCTGTGTGAACACCTGCAACTTGCTTGACCACTTGACCGTCTTTTTTGAAGAGAAGGGTTGGGATGGACATGATTCCAAAGGCACGAGCTGTGTTTGGATTTTCATCAACGTCCATTTTAACGATTTTCAAGACATCTTCTGAAAGTTCTTCAGACAATTTGTCCAAGATTGGACCTTGCATACGACATGGACCACACCAAGTTGCCCAGAAGTCTACCAAGACCAAACCGTCTTTTGTTTCTTGTTCAAATGTTGCATCTGTAATTGCTTTTGCCATTGTATTTCTCCTTTTTAGTTATATTGGCTCAAATCCTGTTTCATTAGGAAAAAGTACACATCTCCATAAGTCCCATGGTAGTCCAAATCATGACCATTATAAACTAACTTTTTAACTGGATGATAATCCGCCACCCCGATCAAGCAAGCTTGCTGGGATAGTTCAAAGTCTTCATAAGACTCGAAAGTCATCTTCCGTTCAGCTTTAGCTGCGTCTAGATAGGTAATTTCAATCATAAGCTCTCCTTTTTGATTCCATTCGTAATTCTATGTTTCTATTGTAACTGATTGTATTACAATTGTCAACTCAAACGCATCCGTCATTGTCAGAACCCAGATAGTCACCTTAAAATCATAATTTGTCAATCTTCTCCTTTTTGTTTGACTTGACCAAAGTACAATGCAAGAACAAATCTGAAAGAAAAACAAGCACAAAGGCTACGTTTGTTTTTATTTTTGTGTTAAAATAAAAGGTATGGACAAAATTATCAAAACTATCTCAGAAAACGGTTCTTTTCGGGCCTATGTGTTGGACAGTACAGAGACCGTTCGGACCGCTCAAGAAAAACATCAAACTCAAGCAAGTTCTACCGTAGCACTCGGCCGCACACTGATTGCCAGCCAGATTCTGGCAGCAAATGAAAAAGGCCAGACTAAGATTACCGTCAAAGTTCTTGGTACCAGCTCGCTAGGCGCAATTATCACCGTGGCAGATACCAAAGGCAATGTCAAGGGCTATGTGCAAAATCCCGGTGTCGATATTAAAAAGACAGCCACTGGCGAAGTTCTAGTCGGCCCTTTTGTCGGCTCTGGTCAATTTTTGGTAATCACGGACTACGGCACTGGCAATCCCTATAATTCTATGACGCCACTCATCTCTGGTGAAATCGGCGAAGACCTGGCCTTCTATCTAACTGAAAGTCAGCAAACTCCTTCCGCCGTTGGCCTCAATGTTCTCTTAGATGAGCATGATAAAGTCAAGGTTGCTGGCGGTTTCTTGGTACAAGCTCTGCCTGGAGCTAAGGAAGCTGATATCGCCCGCTTTGAGAAGCGGATCCAAGAAATGCCTGCTATCTCAAAACTGCTGGAATCCGATGACCATATTGAAGCACTGCTGGCTGCCATCTATGGAGACGAACCCTACAAACGTCTGTCTGAAGAGGAAATCCGCTTCCAGTGCGACTGTAGCAAAGAGCGCTTCATGA
>NZ_CALHWC010000018.1 GCF_938036805.1 uncultured Streptococcus sp. | reverse complement strand
CCTCTCTACCATTGATCAAGTAGCGTCGATGTTCGCTATTGTAGCCACCCATACGCCCCATGAGTTGGTTGAAAAGGTCATCCATACTGTTAAAATTGTTGTAATTATTGTTCATAGTATTGCCTCACTTTTATATTTTTCTTTACATAATTTCTATTTTTGCTGAAATTTTAGATAAGAAATCTTTTGCTTATCTACTATAAATATTCATTTGGGAGATTTTCTCCTATCTGTTATTTTACATAACTTATTTTATTTCCAAAAATCAAGACTGAGTCAGTCTCTACTTTTATGAGTGAATCAAATTTCTTTCAGAAGAGATGATTTTACATAACTTTTAATCCTCCCAAAAATAATCGCCTACTGGCTATTTCCTCATCTTCTGAATACATTCTGCGTAAACTTTTTGTTTACATTTGTAATTATACACTCTTCATTCCCACTTGTCAATAGGTTTGAGTAAAAAATTTACATAATTTTTTAAAATCAAAAAACTTCCTCCACATAAAAACATGAAGAAAGCTTCTCTATTTTGATACAAGTTAAATCATATACTCTACACTATAACTGGCATCCGACAGAATGCGGGACAGAAACTGTTTGGTCCGCTCCTCCTTGGGACTGGTGAAGAATTCCTGTGGAGGATTTTCTTCGATGATGTGACCTCCGTCCATAAAGATGACATGGTTGGCCACATCGCGGGCAAAGCTCATCTCATGGGTCACAACGACCATGGTCACTCCCTCCTGAGCCAGCTGTTTCATGACACTAAGGACTTCGCCGACCAGTTCCGGATCTAGAGCCGAAGTTGGCTCATCCAGCAGGATGACATCTGGCTTAACAGCAATGGCACGGGCAATCCCAATCCGCTGCTGCTGACCGCCTGATAACTGAGAAGGATAGTAGTCCTTGTAGGCTAAAAGTCCCACACGCTTCAAAGACTCTTCTGCAATCTCAAGCGCTTCTTCCCTCGGTATCCTACGAGCGATCACTAAGCCCTCTAAGATATTTTCAAGGGCGGTTTTATTGGCAAAGAGATTATAGTGCTGAAAGACAAAGGCCGTCTTTCTGCGTATTTCCAAAATTTCCTTTTTGCTGAGTTTAGCCAAATCATAGTCCTTACCAGACAAAGTCAGCTGGCCGCTATCCGCTTTTTCTAAGTGATTTAGACAGCGCAGAAATGTTGTTTTCCCAGAGCCTGAGGGCCCCAGGATAACCACAACATCGCCTTGATTAACCTTGAGACTGACGTCTGCCAGCACCTGATGCTCTCCAAATCGTTTGGAGATATGTTTTACTTCTAACATAATCTTTCCTTCCTAAGCAAGAGCGTAGCGCTTTTCCAAGCCCCTAAACATCCACTGAATCAAGCCACAAATAATGAGATAAATAACAAAAATCACCAGGTAAGACTCTGAATACTGGTAAGAATGGGAGGCCTCTATCTTAGCCAAGGCTGTGATATCCTTGACCGTCATGACAAATACCAGCGAAGTTCCCTTGACTAGATTGATAACCAGATTGGCCAGATTGGGCAGGGCAGAGCGCAGAGCCTGAGGAAAAACAATCCTCCGATAGGCTTGAAAATTCGTTAAACCAATCGCTTGAGCCGCCTCCAACTGCCCTTTATCCACTGTCAAAATGGCAGAGCGCAGTATTTCCGACAAACTCCCTGTTGTCATCAGGCTATAAATAATGAAAGCATAGTAAAGCGGATTGAACTTAAAGACGTCTACCTGACTGCCCAGACTTTTGAAAATTTGATTCAGTAAGCTAGGAAAAAGACTGTAGAAAAAGAGGATAAGTAAAATGGGCGGAGTCGCCCGAATGAAGGCCAGATAAACCACTGAAAAGGTCCGCACACCTCGAACTTTATAAATCTGTCCCAGAGCTAGAAGCAGAGCCGGAAGAAAGCTGAGCAGAATAGCCACTACCATAATGGTCAAGGTTATCGGTATGCCTTTCAACGTTACCAGAAAGGTATTTACAATATAATTCAAATCCATGCTTTACCTCTCCTTGACTGTCAGACTTTTTTCCAGAAGCTGGGAAGCCAGCGAAACCACTAGGGCAATCCCCCAGTAAATCAAGGCCACCGCTGTATAGGTTTCGAGGGAATAATTGCCTAGATTACGACTGATAAGATTTTGCCCCGCTCCCATGACATCAACTGCTCCAATCGTATAGGCCAACGCAGCATCCCGCATGAGATTAAGAAAGGCGGTAGTCAAATTGGGCAGGGCGATGCGAAAAGCCTGTGGCAGAATGATCCGCAGAAAAGTCTGCACTGGTGTCAAGCCAATACTGAGACCCGCCTCGGTCTGTCCCTTGGAAACAGCAAGATAGGCTGCCTTGAAAACTTCTGCAATCATGGCCGCAAAGAGCAGAATCATGGTAATAATGACAAATACGGTCCGGGACAAATTATTAATATCCAGTCCCAACCACCATTTTAAAAACTCTGGAATGCCATAGAAGACCAAGAAGAGCAGGACTATAGGCGGTGTACATCTAAGGATAAATATATACCCTCTAGCTAGACCAGCAAAAGTCTGCTCCTCCGCAACTTGAGCCCAGGCCAACAGACCACCTAGCAAGGAGCCAATTAAAACCGGCACGAACATAATCCATAAAGTAGTCGGCAAAGCCTGTAACAAACCAGGCAGCAGGCCAAAAACACGGGACAAATCATAAGCGACCATACGGTCTCCTTTCTCCAGCTTTTAGTCTTTATCTACATAAGAAAAGACATCTTCACCAAAGTACTTTTCCGATAATTTAGAGAGTGTCCCATCTTTTTCTAGCTCTTTAATAGCCTTTTCATAGGCTTTGGCAAACTCTTCATTCTTTTTATCTTTATGAATGAGTGGATAAGTAGGGATACCCTTATAAGGGAACCAGCTCAACTGGTCCGCATACTGATGATAGGAACCTGCCTTGTCTGTGACAGCTTTTTCAAAGGACAATTTGATATCAAAGAAGGCATCATAGCGTCCTTCCAAGACCCAAGCATAGGCATCCGCTATCTGAAAAGACTCTGCTGCGGTCAACTCAATTGGACTAACACTGTGCTTTTTGTTGTACTCTTCAATCACTGTCCATTGAGCATTCTGTGGTGAAATCGGTACTAATTTCCCTTTTTCTTTGGCAAAATCATCAATATTTTTAAATTTATTTGCATCCGCTTTTCGAATGGTGAAGCCGATGATACTAGCACCGATTGGGCTTTCTGGAATGATGAACTTCTTCGCCCGCTCTTCAGTGTACCAAGCTCCCTTGGTTCCGATATCATATTTCCCAGATTCCAAACCAATCAAAAGATCTTCATCACTAGTGCCAGTATATTCGAACTGATAATCTGGCAATTTTTCATCAATGGCCTTGAGTACTGCTACTTCATACCCATCTGACTGGCCTTTTTCATCCAAAAAGTCGTAAGGAACGTAGTTTTGCGTATGAGCTACTTTTAAAGTCGTGACCTTGTCACTGCCTGATGTCGAACTACTCGCCTTGCTGGATGAAGCCCCCGTCAAGGTCCGTCCCAAATAAGTCGCAGCGACAATAGCAATCACAGCTACTCCACCGATAATCCATTTTTTCTTACTCATTCTTTCGTCTCCTTTTTATGCTAAACTTGCTGCTTGGCGAACCCACTCAATCCGCTCTGAATCAATATCGCTTGGGATGGTGCAATCAGCCCCAATAATCAAAGCATCCTTGCCAGCCTCTGCTATCAAGCGCTTGGTTTCATTTTGAATGGCTTCTTGGCTACCTGTGTAGAGCAAACCAGTCTTGCCATTTTCAAAGCCACCAAGAACAGTCCGACCGCCGAATAATTTGCGACCTTCTGCCAAACTGATGCCTTCTGGCCCCACTGCCCAGTTAATAACCTGAGCTGGATAATCTGTGAAAAGATGAACGTCATTTCGCGCGCCTTCGTAACCGCAAATGTGCAGAATATTTACTCCGCCAGCTGCATTGGCTGCTTCCAGCACCGCTAATTCACTAGGAGCGATGAAAGCCTTGTAGTCTTCGGCCGACACTCGCGCATCCTGAATACTCTGAACGCTAAGGTAAATTCCATCCGCACCAGCTTCCTTGATAATGCGCTCTGTCAGAGCCGCAATATCTTGAGCAATTACATCCAGCACCCGCTTTGTCACTTCCGCATCTTCTGCTAGAAAATCTGCAATGATGTCATCTCCCCCAGCAACCTTGCCAACCAACCATTTGAAGTAGGTCACCGGCGCAAAAATATTGTAAATAGCAACCAAATCCTCTGTGAAGCCGGCCCTAATCTTTTGAACCAGCTCCACCTGCTCACTGATCCAAGGATGGTCGGCGCCTAACGGCTCGATATCTGCCAAGTCCTTGATAGATTGGACTTTTTTCAAGCGCTCATTCGGATAGGCAAAATAACCATCGCTCATCAGTTTGACAAAGTCTGGCTTGACTTCTGATAGAAATGCTTGATGGCCTGCCAAATTTTTATCAATAATAGTCTGATTGCCAAAACCAGCCAGCCACTCATCCTCGCTGGTAAAATGATGCCAGAAACCAACTGGTACTCGGTCAACTTTTTCCCCCTTAAAGGCTTTTAAAACCAACTCTCTTTTAGACATAACTTGCTCCTTTTCAATTTGATTGCTATTATCATATCACTGAAAAGTGAGCTTTCCAAATATATATTTCCTATCAGCCCGATTAAAAATATTTATAAGAGTAAATTAAAAAAGCTAGCTCGAGCTAGCTTTACCAAGGTTTTTCAGCTTTCGATGAAAAACCTGTTTTTTCTTACTATTTTTAGAAAGGCAAGATATATATTTTCTATGGGAGAGATAGGCAATCTTTATCAAAAGACCTCTACTTCGATCTTACTTACCCTTAGCTGCAAAATACTCCCGCACAAGCGGTGCAACCTTGTGCCAAAGAGTTCGATAGACTGGAGAACCTGCTCATGCGGAAGCGATCCCAAGGGCAGATGCAACATGAAGCGGTCCAGTCCCAGCTCCTCTATCATCTTGATCAATTTCTGAGCGACCTTTTCAGGACTACCGACAAACATGGCCCCCTCTGGTCCTACCTGATCTAGGTATTGCTCATAGGTCATCTCCCGCCAGTGAGGGCGGTCCTTAGAGATAGCGTCCACTACCTGCTTGGTTGGATGGAAGTAAGTCCGGACCGCCTCCTCATTGTCCTCCATGACCCAGCCCCAAGAGTGGGCAGCGATCTTCAACTTTTCATCTGAGAGACCACTTTCCCGTCCAATCCGGCGATACGCATCCAGCAGGGGCTTGAAGCGCTTAGGCTGTCCACCGATAATGGCATACGCAATCGGTAGGCCCTTCTGGGCGACCTTAATGGTGGACTCAACATTGCCTCCCGTCGCTACCCAAACCGGCAGTGTTTCTTGCACCGCCCGTGGGTAGACTTCCCGATTGTCAATAGTCTGCGTCAGCTTACCCTTCCAATTCAACCGCGTCTCGGCACTAGCATAGAGGAGCAGATCCAACTTTTCATCAAAAAGCTCTTCATAATCCTTCAAGTCATAGCCAAAGAGCGGAAAGGACTCGATAAAAGATCCACGACCAGCTATGACCTCTGCTCTGCCATTTGACAAAGCATCAATCGTCGCATACTGCTGGTAGACTCGGATAGGATCCAAGCTCGACAAGACACTGACAGCACTAGTCAAGCGAATCTTCTCTGTCTTGACAGCACCAGCCGCCAGCACAATCTCCGGTGCAGAGACGGCAAAGTCCTCTCGGTGATGCTCTCCAATACCATACACGTCCAGCCCCACCTTGTCTGCCAGCTCGATCTCTGCTACCAGCTGCCGAATCCGTTCGTCATGAGTATAGGTCTGCCCTGTCCCCTCCAGTGGCGTTGTCTCTCCAAAAGTAGAAATACCTAATTCCACCATGTTCTGTCCTCCTGATATTTAAGATGAAAATATTTTATCGCTAATTAGTAATATATGCAAAAATAATACTCACTTCATTGTCCATCTGCATAGAATAACATGGTTTTGTCATGATAGAAAGAGACTTCAAAAGAGCACCATCACCAAAACACCATACCAAAAGCCCCAGAAAAATCTGAGGCTTGGTATTCTTATCGAGATTCATTAAGACGGTTATTCTACCGTTACAGACTTAGCGAGATTGCGTGGTTTATCCACATCCAATCCGCGATGCAAGGTTGCAAAATATGCAATCAATTGAGTTGGCACCACCATAGAGATTGGTGACAAATAAGGGTGAACTTGGCTCAGGACAATATCGTCTCCATCCTTAGCCACATTTTCCTCCGCAATAGTCAAAACTTTGGCTCCACGCGCCACAACTTCAGAAACATTTCCGCGAGTATGGCTAGCCAAGACCTCGTCTGAAAGTAGGGCTAGAACAGGTGTTCCCTCTTCAATCAGAGAAATAGTACCATGCTTGAGTTCTCCTGCCGCAAAGCCTTCACACTGAATGTAGGAAATTTCCTTAAGCTTAAGGCTAGCTTCCATCGCCACATAATAGTCCTGACCACGACCGATATAAAAGGCGCTGCGAGTTTCCGCCAACAAGTCACGAACCTTGCTTTCGATCAATTCTTTCTCAGAAAGAGTAGACTCGATAGACTGGGCTACGATAGACAGCTCATGAACCAAGTCAAACTTCTTGGCTTTTTCATTGCCATTGGCATCACCGACCGCCTTGGCCAAAAAAGCTAGGGCAGCGATTTGTGCAGTATAGGCTTTGGTTGAAGCTACAGCGATTTCTGGTCCAGCATGGAGAAGCAGGGTATGCTTGGCTTCACGAGACAAGGTTGAGCCTGGCACATTAGTCACTGTCAAGCTAGGAATACCCAGTTCATTAGCCTTGACTAAAACCTGACGGCTATCAGCTGTCTCACCAGATTGGCTGATAAAGATGAAAAGTGGCTTCTTGCTCAGAAGCGGCATAGCATAGCCCCATTCAGAAGAAATACCCAGTTCAACTGGCGTATCCGTCAGTTCTTCCAACATCCGTTTAGAAGCATAACCCGCATGATAAGAAGTTCCAGCAGCAATGATATAAATGCGATCCGCTTCTTGGATTGTCTTGATGATGGCAGGATCAATCAACATCTTATTATTGTCATCCGCATAAGTGCTGATCAGCTTCCGCATCACGGTTGGCTGCTCATCAATTTCCTTCAACATATAGTAAGGATAAGTACCTTTGCCGATATCAGACAGGTCCAGCTCAGCAGTATAGCTACCACGTTCAAGAACATTGCCTTCGTAGTCTTGCACTTCTACGCTATTAGCCGTCACGATAACCAGCTCTTTATCATGGATTTCCATGTATTCGCTGGTCTCACGAATCATAGCCATGGCATCGGAGCAGACCATATTGTAGCCGTCACCCAAGCCAATCAAAAGCGGAGATTTGTTTTTGGCAACGTAGATCGTAGAAGGATCCTGAGCGTCTACCAAGGCAAAAGCGTAAGAACCTTCGATAATGTGAAGAGCCTTGCGGAAAGCGTCAAGAACAGAGAGACCGTCTTCTTCCGCGAATTTCCCAATCAAATGAACTGTAATTTCTGTATCTGTCTGCCCTTTAAAATCATGACCAGCAAGATAGTTATTTTTGATATCCAGGTAATTTTCAATCACACCGTTGTGAACCAAAACAAAACGGCCTGTCTGAGAAGTGTGAGGATGGGCGTTATTCTCACTTGGTTTTCCGTGGGTTGCCCAGCGCGTATGCCCAATACCTGTTGAACCCGCTACATCCATGCCAATCTTGGCACGAAGATCTGCAATCCGACCAACAGACTTGACCAGGCTAGATTTTTCTCCTGTTGTCACAAAAATTCCAGCCGAATCATAGCCTCGGTATTCTAACTTTTCAAGTCCTTGCATCAAAATATCTGTTGCATTGCGGTTTCCCACAACTCCGACGATTCCACACATAGATTTATTTCTAGCCTTTTGCTGGCAAAAAGCTAGTTCCTCCTTTATTAAAAATTGGTATAGTCTTATTTATCTTTTTATCGAGAGACAAAGACATTATACACACCGATTTGACATTTGTCAACATAAAATTGGTATAGTTTTGAGACAAGAAAAATTTGTTTAAAAACAAAAAAGCCTCCCATCGGAAGACTTTCCCATATAAATAAGAAAAAGCAGGCTCAATGCCCCTTGTGCTTTTCCAATCGTTTTTGCTGTTTGAGTTCGAATTTCCTTTGCTTAGCCAGTTCTTTCTGCTGCTTGCGTTTGACTCGAGCAACTTGCTTTTGCTCTTCAAATTGCAGTTGCAGCGCTTCCTGAGACTTTGAAGAACGTGAAGCCATCTGCTCCTTTTTAGCCTGTCTCTGCAGGCGTTTAGGACTGACCGACTTAGTCTTTTCCTTCACCCTGATGCTAGGACTAAACTGCAACCGATGATAATAACGGTTTAGAAAATCCAGCAGTTCCTGCGTGCTAGGCTCTGCACCAAAGGTGACTCGGCAGACTCTATAAGATTGAGCATGTTCCTGCTCGAAAAGACCGTGCCAAAATCCCTCTTCAAAATAAACTGTCAGCGTCATTGAAATCCTATCCATGACAGCACCTCCTTTAAAAATCCCTAAGAATGGACAACCAAGGAGGAAGGTTACTGACAAAAAATGGATTTTTGCGTCTGGACTACCAACCAGAACTGTGTTTTTATCTTAGTAGCTACAGTCTAGCAAGATTTTCTAAAAAATTCAAGGAAAGCTAAAAATTGTACCGATCGAAGACAAAGTAAGGCTAACGAAAAACATCTGAAGTCAGAGAGCTAATTTGAGCTCGGGCTAAAATCCTAGTGAAAACAAAAAAGCCCTCTGAGATCAGAGAGCTTTATTCTTGCTGGATAAAATGTTTCTAGACAAGGCGACGAGCCGAAGATTGTACGAAAATTTTAGTGAAACAAAAAATCTCCCCGAAGGGAGATGATCTGGTTTATTTTACCTTACAGTGCTAGGA
>NZ_CALHWC010000017.1 GCF_938036805.1 uncultured Streptococcus sp. | reverse complement strand
GACTGTTTCCACTGCCAGAGACTGCCAGAACTGTCCCATCGCCCCATTTCTTATGATGGGCAATATCTCCAATAGCCCAAACAACTTCCGGCTTGGATGCCTGGCTCTGCCCGTTCTTTCCAAAAGGCAGACTGCCTGTAGAAATCGAACTAGGTGCCGCCTGACGCTTCCTCTCCTGCAAGGCTTGAGCTAGACTCATGCCCTGACCGAATTTGCTAGTATCGCTGTTGGTATAACTAACCTTAAAGGAGCTGTTGGCTGGTCGAGCCAGTCCCTGATAGTTTAGCAAGTCTGAACTGATTTCTCTCAAGAAACGGGTCGGCTGATTGTAGTTAGTCCGACCATAAAGCAGGCGAGAATTAGCATTGGTCAGATAAAGAATCTTCTCTGCTCGGGTGATACCGACATAGGCCAGACGCCGCTCCTCTTCCAGCTCATCCTCATCTTCAGATGCCCGGCTCAGAGGAAAGACATTTTCCTCCATACCAACCAGAAAGACGACTGGAAATTCCAATCCCTTGGCTGCGTGAAGGGTCATCAAAGTCACTTCAGAACTCTCCTGCTCTCCATCGTCTGTGTCTGCAATCAAGGCCAAGTCATTAAGAAATCGGCTGAGCTTATCAAGTCCCGTCTCATCAGCTGGATTGTCTGGATTTTCATCAAAGCTCTTGGTTACAGATAGGAATTCTTCGATATTTTCAATCCGTGCTTGGCTTTCCAAGGTTGCCTGAGCTGCCAAGGCGACTGAGTAACCTGTCTTTTTCAGAACAAGCTCGACTAGCTCAGTCACACTATAGTTATCCAAACGATCCCGCAAGTCGAGTATCAGATTGGCAAACTCATAAACTGCCTGAGCCGCCTTGCCCTTGACTGGTGACAACATGATATTAGCTGACGCCTCCAGCAAAGAGATTTCTTGACTAGCCGCAAAATCCCGAATCTTCTCTACCGTTCCCGGTCCGACACCACGTTTGGGCTCATTGACCACGCGCTCGTAGCTGATATTGTCACTAGGATTGGCGATGAGATTGAGGTAAGAAATAACATCGCGGATTTCTTTACGGCTGTAGAACTTGGTTCCGCCGACCATAGTATAAGGAATATTGGACTTGAGCAGGGCCTCCTCAATGGTACGGGACTGGGCGTTAGTTCGATAAAGAACTGCGAAGTCTTTGTGAAGGAAGTTTTGGCTGCGACCTATTTCATCGATGGTTTTGGCTACAAAAACAGCCTCATCTTGTTCATCGTTAGCTCGGTAGTAGACAATTTCTTCACCGTCTTCGTTTTGAGTCCAGAGATTCTTAGGACGGCGGTTGCGGTTGTTTCGGATGACTTCATTAGCCGCCTGAAGGATGGTCTTAGTCGAGCGATAATTTTCCTCTAATAGAACTACCTTAGCTTCTGGATAATCCTTTTCAAAGTCCAAGATATTCTGCATATCGGCTCCCCGCCAGCCATAGATAGACTGGTCAGCATCCCCGACCACGCAGATATTCTTAAAGCGAGAAGCCAAGAGTTTGACCAGTTGGTACTGAGCATGGTTGGTATCCTGATACTCGTCTACATGGATGTACTGGTAACGTTGCTGGTAGTAGGTCAGGACATCAGGATTTTGATCAAAAAGCCGCAAGGTCAGCATAATCAAATCGTCAAAGTCCATGGCCTCAGACTGGCGCAGTTCCTTTTGGTAGGCCGTGTAGCACTTGGCCACAATCTCCGTGTACATATCACCAGCTAGATTCGCATAGGCCACCTCATCAATCAGGTCGTTCTTTGCATTAGAAATGGTCCCCAGAATAGCGCGCTCGTTCCACTTTTTAGGATCTAGATTGAGATTTTTGAGAATCCGTTTCATCAGGGTTCGCTGCTCACCCGGATCAACGATAGTAAAGTTGCGATTGTAGCCAATATGGTCAGCTTCTCGCCGCAGAATACGCACACACATGGAGTGGAAGGTAGCGATTAAGCAATCTTGGGTGGCTGGATTAAGTGCTGCTGCCCGTTCCTTCATCTCCCGCGCTGCCTTATTGGTAAAGGTAATGGCTAGGATATTCCAAGGATTAACCATCTTCTCGTCAATCAAATAGGCAATGCGGTGGGTCAAGACACGAGTCTTTCCCGAACCAGCCCCCGCCATAATCAACAAGGGGCCTTCTGTCGTCTGGACCGCTTCGGCCTGACGGTCATTCATACCGTTTAATAAGGGATTCATCTTCTATCCTTTCAATGTAAAACCAAACTGAAAATCAATGCTTCCATTATATCAAAATTCGAGTGAATTTGTTATCGAAAAGGCAACTGTCCTCAATTGAAATTCAAGTGTGAAAAAGCTATAATAGTAGTCTAGAAAGGAGCAGCCATGAACAATCATCCAAGCGACAATCTCAAACTTGCCGAACGAGGCGCCCTCCTAGCAATTGCCACCTACATTGGCCTATCCGTTACAAAAATCATTGCAGGTGCGACACTGACATCCTCCAGTTTGATGGCGGATGGTTTCAACAACGTCTCCGATATCGTTGCCAATCTAGCAGTCTTAATTGGCCTACGCATGGCAAGAAAACCAGCGGATAAGGACCACCGCTTCGGCCATTGGAAGATTGAAGATCTGGCCAGCCTGATTACTTCTTTCATCATGTTTTTTGTCGGTTTCAATGTCCTCATTGATACAGCTCAAAAAATCATTAACAAGGAAGAAACCTTGATTGATCCTGTGGGAGCCATCGTCGGGATTGTATCGGCCATCATCATGTTTGGTGTTTATCTTTACAATAAAAACCTAGCAAAAAGGGTAAAATCCAAAGCTCTGGATGCGGCTGCCAAGGATAATCTCTCGGATGCCATCACTTCTCTGGGTACTTCTGTTGCCATTATTACCAGCTCCCTGAAATTCCCTATCGTTGATAAGCTAGCAGCCATCGTTATTACGTTTTTCATTCTAAAAACAGCCTATGATATCTTTATAGAGTCCTCTTTCAGCCTGTCAGATGGCTTTGATCAGGATCTTTTAGACGATTACAAGCGCGCTATCCTGGAAATCCCTAAAATCACACGCGTCAAGTCCCAGCGTGGTCGGACCTATGGTAGCAATATCTATTTGGATATTATACTGGAAATGAATCCCGACCTCTCTGTCTTTGAAAGCCACGAAATCGCTGATCAGGTAGAGGATATGCTCAAAGAGAACTTTGGCGTCTTCGACATTGATATTCATATTGAGCCAGCTCCGATTCCTGAAGATGAGATTCTGGATAATGTCTATCAAAAGCTCCTGATGCGTGAGCAATTAGTCGACCAAGGTAGTCAATTGGAGGCACTTCTTTCCTCTGATTTTGTCTACATTTCCCAAGATGGTCGCCAGCTAAACAAAGAGGAATTTCAACTAGAGAGAGCCCAAACTTCTCCCATCAAAAATTTAGAAATTACATCCGTCAGCCAAAAGACCAAGCTGATTCGCTATCAAATCGGCGATGTCATCCATACTAGCCTATGGCGCCGCCACGAAGTCTGGCAAAATATCTTTCACCAAGAAACACGAAAAAACAACTAGTTTTCTGCTAGTTGTTTTTATATGCTTTCACTTGGTCTGTCGCAATATCCTCTCCAAACCACTTTTCAGCGATTTTCTGGAATTCTCCCTCTTGGTATAATTTCCCGAAAGCAGCATTTACTTTTTCAACTAAAGTACGGTCCGCCTTTCTAGCTCCGACCGCAAAGGCCTCGCTCTCAAATCCAACTGAAAAGACTGAATATTGATCTAAAATTCCTTCTTCTGTCAGATAATAATTGGCATAAACGCGGTCAATCAAGAGACCATCAATCCGGTCGTTTTGCAAATCAATTAAAGCCTCGTTGAAGCTTTGGTACTGGGTCGCTGTATGATTTTTGACAAAGGTTTTCAATATTTCAGGATTGCTTTCAAATGCTACATAGCCAGAAGATCCCGTTTGGGCGCCCAATATTTTTCCTGCCATATCACTGGCCTGTGAGATATGAGAGGACTTTTTGCTGACCAAAACCTGCTCATTTTTCATGTAAGGAATGGTAAATTGCACCTTTTCCATTCTCTCGTCCGTTGCGGAATAGCCATTCCAAATGAGGTCAATCGTGCCGTTAGTCAACTCTGTTTCTTTCATATCCCAATCAATTGGCTGCCATTTCACCTCAATCCCGTATTCCTTAAAGACAGCATTGGCCAGATCAATATCAAACCCTGCATAAGTGCCATCTTTTTGCTCAAATCCCATAGGAACAAAGGTATTATCAAAGCCAATTGTAATCTGTTTTTTCTCCTCGTACTTGCTCCAGTTATCCAAGCTGGGATCACTGACATTGGAACTACAAGCACCGAGCAGGAAGGTTAGGATCAGGGTCAAACAGGTCAAAAGAATATTCTTTACTTTCATTCGGACCTCCCTTATTTTGGTATGACTTTGAGAATAGAATCCGCAATGTTTTCCGCAAACTGCAAATCATGTGTAACCACAATCTGCGTCATCCCCATTTCACGATTTTGAAGGATGAGTTTTTCTACTTCCAAGCGTAAGGCAGGATCCAAGGCAGAAGTTGGCTCATCATATCCGATAATCTCTGGGTTAATCATCATAGCACGAGCCAAAGCGACCCGCTGTTTTTGCCCACCTGACAGCGAATAAGGGTAGGCCTTTGCATGCTCGGACAAGCCTAAGCGAGCCAATAAGTCCTGCGCCTTCTCTTCAGCTTCTTCTTTGGAAACATTCATTGTATGGATTGGTGATAAAGTCAAATTTTCCAAGACAGACAAATGAGGAAAGAGCTGAAAATCTTGAAAAACAAAGCCTAGAAGATTACGCTTTTCAAGCTCTGCGACATCCAAAATCTCTCCATTATAAATTACTTGTCCTGAATCAATCGTCTCCAAACCTGCTAGCATACGCAGAAGAGTCGTCTTCCCTCCGCCCGAAGGTCCAACAATGGCCAACACTTGCTTTTCAGGCACGATTAAATTAAAATCCTTTAGAATCTGCTTATCACCAAATTTTTTACTAATATTTCGTAATTCTAACATAATAGCACCTACTTATAATAACTAAATTTCTTTTCGACCTGCTTAGCAACCAGCGTAGCCAGACCGATTAAGAGTAAATAAATCAAGCCTGCAACAAACATCGGTGCCAGACTGGCATCTCGGTTAGCCGCTGTACGACTGGCCAAAATCAAGTCTGAAATGCCTAAAGCATACACCAAAGAGGTATCTTTCACCAAAGTCATGACTTCATTAAATACGCTTGGTAGCACAATTTTTACGACCTGCGGCAAAATAATCAGGCGAATCGTCTGAACAGGAGTAAATTTTAAAACCTTTGCAGCTTCATACTGTCCAGTTGGAATGGAAGAAATACCGCCGCGGAAAATCTCCGCAAAATAAGCTGCGTAGTTTAGTGTAAAGGCAATAATCGCTGCAGGAATCCGATCCAGCCGAATGCCGATACTTGGCAAAACATAGTAAATAAAGATTAGCTGCAATAAAAGCGGCGTCCCGCGCATGATCCAGATGTAAATATTAAGCAGCCATTGCAGGGGCTTCAAGCTAATTTGCATCGAAAAAGCCAGCATAATTCCCAAAGGAATCGAAAAAACCAAAACCAAAGCAAACACCTGCAAGGTAGTTGCCGCTCCACTTAGAAGACTAGGTAAAATTTCCAAAATATAGCTCATTCTCTTCCTCCTAAATAAATGTTTTACCATTATAACAGAATCTAAGGAAAATACAAGCAGATGTTGCTAAAAATTTATAGGAAGAAAATCGAAATCGAATAAATTTAAAATCCGACTCTCCTTTCAAGAATCGGATTTATTGGACTATGTAGGGCTCTTTGGAGCGGTTTTGGAACCATTCGAAACAACACAGCTCTAAAACTACCCAATATCCTGCCGATCAAAACGAGAAGTTGGATATTTGTCAACTGTAGTAGGTTCATGAAAAGTCACATTCTGAGACGGAGCGACACTTCTGAAATAACTAAAGAATTCGCTATTTTTATATCTCAATTCACTCTCCCGTGAAGGGAGCGACTTATAGTCAAATGATTTTGCTAAGACCTTGTCCAATTTCAATCCACGCCCCCGTGAAGGGAGCGACGGATATCGGGGTAGCTTTGGGAACTCAGTTTCAGATTTCAATCCACGCCCCCGTGAAGGGAGCGACGAGACGACCGCTTGAAAATTTTGAGGCTGTACCAATTTCAATCCACGCCCCCGTGAAGGGAGCGACCGCTTTGCAAGATAGAATCTTCCAAACCAAAAAAATTTCAATCCACGCCCCCGTGAAGGGAGCGACCTTTGGTGCTTTGGAGTTTTGTTAGCTCCTCGCTAATTTCAATCCACGCCCCCGTGAAGGGAGCGACGATAGCTTAGATGGAGAGAGTTCAATAATTTTAGATTTCAATCCACGCCCCCGTGAAGGGAGCGACTGCAGTTGTTAGTCCTAAAGTTGTTGATTATGGATTTCAATCCACGCCCCCGTGAAGGGAGCGACCGCCTGATTCATCAAGTGCATGCACTGGATAGCTATTTCAATCCACGCCCCCGTGAAGGGAGCGACTGGTTGCGCCAGCAGTCCCTAAAGTCGCTACTCCTATTTCAATCCACGCCCCCGTGAAGGGAGCGACGTAGTACCAACACTAAGACAACTTTCAGTACAAAATTTCAATCCACGCCCCCGTGAAGGGAGCGACATGATAGGCTCGTCATCATCATTGACAAGGTTATATTTCAATCCACGCCCCCGTGAAGGGAGCGACGTAAAGTGATGGCTGAAAATGTAGCCTTGTACAAAATTTCAATCCACGCCCCCGTGAAGGGAGCGACCTTTTTTGCTTTAGACAACCTTCATCAGCTCTCTTATTTCAATCCACGCCCCCGTGAAGGGAGCGACGATAGAGCGAACTACTGTACATGCTATAAGAGGGATTTCAATCCACGCCCCCGTGAAGGGAGCGACATCATTGCTACTTGAACTGTTATTTACATTATTGATTTCAATCCACGCCCCCGTGAAGGGAGCGACAAGATGCTTTCGGCGTTGAAGATGGAGCTATTCAATTTCAATCCACGCCCCCGTGAAGGGAGCGACTTTCATCTATAATCAAGGTCAATCTATCATCATAATTTCAATCCACGCCCCCGTGAAGGGAGCGACTCGCGAAACTTCTGCGAGGTTTTTACCAAAGGCAAATTTCAATCCACGCCCCCGTGAAGGGAGCGACGGGATAAGTGGTCACAGGCTGATAGCCGATACAAATTTCAATCCACGCCCCCGTGAAGGGAGCGACAGGAGGCAATGCTACCGTCTGCAAACTCAACTCAATTTCAATCCACGCCCCCGTGAAGGGAGCGACAGCCTAAAGTGGCGCCTGCTGTTAAACCTAAAGTATTTCAATCCACGCCCCCGTGAAGGGAGCGACTTCATCACTAATTTAAACAGAGGTCACTAATCATATTTCAATCCACGCCCCCGTGAAGGGAGCGACCTCCCAGTTCATCTTGTAACGTTGTTCGTTGAAAATTTCAATCCACGCCCCCGTGAAGGGAGCGACCTTATCCTCGATTTCAACATCAACAACCGTGGACGATTTCAATCCACGCCCCCGTGAAGGGAGCGACACCGTCCCAAGTCGGTTTATACCCCCAAGCAAAATTTCAATCCACGCCCCCGTGAAGGGAGCGACACAATGGCTATGACTGAATATCTCGAACGAATGAATTTCAATCCACGCCCCCGTGAAGGGAGCGACAGTATTTCAGGATATATCAAAGACTGGAAAAGATAATTTCAATCCACGCCCCCGTGAAGGGAGCGACTCAATCAACAAAAGAAAAGGAAAACAACACTATATTTCAATCCACGCCCCCGTGAAGGGAGCGACACGAGTTCCGATAGTTTCATTTTCCGTTAGAGCTATTTCAATCCACGCCCCCGTGAAGGGAGCGACTTTCTTGGGAAGAAAAAGAAGATGGTATCATCCTTATTTCAATCCACGCCCCCGTGAAGGGAGCGACTGACACTGATAGCCTGTACCTATCTATAGAAGCCAATTTCAATCCACGCCCCCGTGAAGGGAGCGACAGCGCGTAGTTGCACTGTTTTAGGCAAAAATTATCTTTCGAGGAAAGTAAACTCTTCTAGAATTTCGAATTTTTGCCTTATTTTTGTTTATTTTTTGCGCGAAAGTCCTGCTTTTTTCTGAGTAACATCCATTCGCACTAGACTATTTAAAGGAGTAATACCCCTATATCAGGATCATAACTTGTATCACGTCCAATCGTTTCTAGACGATTTTGCCAGTTTTTTCCTAGCAAATAAAAACGAATACTGTCGGACTCAGTGTCAATTATACTCAAAAGCTTAGCTTTTATTTCTACAAATTCTGCAGGAGTTACTGAGCATTCAAAAACTGAATTCTGAACGCGTTGCCCATAATCAACGCATAATTTTGCCACATGACGTAATCTTTTCCTGCCTTGCGCAGTTTCAGTATTCACATCATATGTTACTAATACCATCATAAACCGGCTCCTATATTAAAAACGGTGGATAGGATTCCAATTCTCCACGGATTGTCTTGGCCAATAACTGTGCTTGGATATAGGGCAGTAACATCAATTTCACTTTTTCTTTAGTGAAAGGATGTTCTACTTCCTGATGTTTCCGCTTTTGCCAGGCTTCAATAAAAATTGCACGCCCTTTTTCAGTTAATATGACACTTCCATTTTCCTTAAAGTCAAAATGTTTTTTGCTTAACTGAGCTTTATTTATCAAAGAAAACACAAATCTGTCAACTATATAAGCACGAAATTCTTCGACTAAATCCAATGCCAAGCTAGCACGACCTGGCCTATCCGTATGAAAGAAGCCAACATAACTATCCAGCCCTACTGCTTCCAAAGCAGATTGGCATTCATATGTTAATAAACTATAGCCAAATGATAACAAAGCATTGACACAATCTAATGGAGGGCGTCTAGTTCGCCCATTAAACTGAAAAGTCTCCTTATCAGTTAATACTAAATCATTAAAAATACGAAAATATTGGTTTGCTGCCTGACCCTCTATTCCTAAAAGAGAATCCTTGTTTTCAGCTGCTTGAACCTGTTCCAAGGCCCAAGTCAATTCCGTATTCACTTCTTCAAATAGTTGGCTATCAATCCGATCGCGATGATCACGCTTAAAACGTAGTAAATATTTTCTAGAATTTGAAATTTTAGCAAGAATAAAATGTTTTGCATATTCTAGAGATTGTTCTTCATCAGCCAAACGATAATGCTGCCTTCTTAGCAAAACATTCCCATTTGTTTGCCCAACAAATCGACCGCAAAAGCGTCCTTGCGGGGTATGGAAGGACAAATTAATCTGATTCTCAGCACAGAGTTCAATCAAAGAAGGAGACGCTCCCAAATAAGAAAAACAAACAATTCCGTCAATAATTCGACATGGGAAACGACTGATAACTTTACCTTCTTGCTTGATAACGATATTATCTCGTTCACGCGTTAAATAAAAATTATCTTGAGTCAAATATAGAGTATTAAGTAGCTTTTTCATAAGCTATCCTCACTTTTTAATGCTTGGAAAATGTAATTGTCAATATTGCGCGCCTTTTTAGTCAAACGCGGCATGCAAATATCAACTAAGGAGCATAACTGACAGTTTTTAAAATATTCAGCTTTTGGAATAAGCTTTTTGTCATAATATTCATGCATTTGGCAAGCTAACTCGGCTACTTCTTTTCGTAAATCAGAGGTGATTTCTATTTGCCTCTTTTGATTCACACTATGGTAATAAAGATAGCCATACTCGATTGCGCACCCAAGAGTTTCTTCAAGACAAATCGTTTGAGCAACCAGCTGAACAATATCTCGGGTATCTCGTTTTGGTTTTCCACGCTTATATTCAATAATGACAGGAAGCCATTTGCCACGTTTTCCTTTTAATGGAACTCCATTTTCATCCTTATGGAATTCAACCACATCCAATATCCCATAGAGACCAAGCTCTTTTGATGAGACATGCATAGCTCGTGAGGTTATGACATCCTTTCGCTTTTCTTTAATATAAGGATTATCCGCCTTTTGATGCAAAATCTGCCCATGAGCTGTCGCTTCGTTTTCAGCCCACTGCTGCTCAATATGAATCAAACTCCATTGGCACTTGCAGAATTGGAAATGCTGAATACCAGATAACATCAAATAGTCACTTTCAGCATAAACCATTTTACAGTCCTTCTAAGATATCAACTTTCAATCCTTTAGCTTCATATTCTGCTAATTTTTCTTGATTCAGATGAATGCGGTAGTCATCGTAACTATCTTTATCCTGTTTTTCTTTGTCAAATTCAATCAAATCAAAAACACGCGCACTGGAAACATTTCCTAACTTATTAGAATGAGTAAACCAGAATACCTCACGAACACGCATAGAGCCTTCTGGACGAGCAGAAGAGGCATCGTTTTCAAAAAGACTAACGAGCACTTCCTTAATAACTTCAGCATCTTCGTTAGAGAATCCTGTTTTTTCAGCAAAATTTGGATTAATCGAACCTTTGATGACATAGACGCCATAGTCCACAAAATGCTTAGTCCCCATCGTATCAGATGAACGTCCACCTGCTTTTTTAGGTTCGACACCATTTGTGCTTCGAGTAATCTGTAAACTAGAGATGATGATTGGATCCAAAGATTTAGCCATGCTGACAGAAACCGGTCCACGAATAGCAAACGAGCGATCTTTTAGATAAGTGAACACTTGACCAAACGAACGGACATCCATCCATAATTGATTGGCTTTTTCATTAATTTCTTCATCTGATTCTTTTCCTGTAAATTGAGTCTTAAACCGTTTCTCAAGTGAATTAAGCCCATCCTCAATGCGATCGTTTGCTTGTACAAAGATGGTGTGGCCAAAATCCTGCATCCGATTGCGGATTTTGCGCTTGATGGCTACATCGCTGATTAAGCCTTGATTGGCTGCATTTGTTCTTGGCATATTTCCTGACAAGGGATCTCCATTTGCATTAGCTTCCCTCACTTCAACCGTTACCATAAAATCAATCTTGTGTTCCAACATCTACTATTCCTCACTTTCATTTTTTTCTTGTTTTGTATAAAAGAACTGCTTTTCAGCATAGTAACCAAAAATAAATTGATAATCCAAGGGATCATTGATATCCTTCTTTGCCATTAGGGGGCTGAGTAATTGGACAATTTCTGCTCGCTCTTTGTCTAATTTATGAAAGATTCCATGAGCGTTTAATTTCACAGCCTCTTCATAAGGCTTGATTTTATTTACTAAATTCATCATTAATTTAGCTGGCTGGCTGGTATAGGCATTCCAGTACCTCTCGGCATTTGTTATCCTATTAGATTCTTTCTTGTCCTTATTTGGATTCTCAATTTCATATTTTTTCAATTCCATCAATTCAAAAATAGCTAATAATCTTCCGAAGAGATAGGAACGATTAGTATTTTCGTGATCTAACATTGGTTTAAACTCCCTTCCATATTGTTTGTGTAAAATCGCTAAACTTATTTGCTGCACCTGAGACCAGTGATTAGGGTACTTTTGTCGCTGTTTAATATTCGTTTCTAACTTCTTAACGATAGTACTAGGCACTGGATTCCCATCAATCAAAGCTGTTACTAATTGCTGATATTGATCGCTCTTAAAACTGTC
>NZ_CALHWC010000016.1 GCF_938036805.1 uncultured Streptococcus sp. | reverse complement strand
TACAGAACTAAATCCTTTACTTAAATTAATGGTCTAACTTTTTGGGGTCAGTACAAAATATTGAGGCGTGTTTTTAGATGATTTTAAAAAAGAAAGATTCAAACAAATTATAGTTCAACTCCACCCAAAGTTGAATAATCATAAGGTGATGCAACTTTCGGAGGATTTTAATATGAAAATGAAATGTGCCAATTATCACTTAATTTGACGTTACGAAAGGTAGGATATAAATGTTTAAAAAGGCCAAAATGGAGCCCTTGGCTAAAAAAAACCTTCGATATCGCATACTAAAAACAGAGGATAGATATTATCTTCTTGATGTAGAACGTCCTTTTTTGATTGTCTACTTCTTACCCTTGTTGATTTATTTTGTGCCTCACAGATGTTACGAGATGAGTAAGGACGAATATGAGCAATTGTCCCAATCAGAGGAGCAGAATGCTCGGTTAAAAGAGGCTTTTGAAAAACATGGTCTGGGCTATGGCTTTGGTGCTGGTGTAGGAGCCATGCTTCTATCAAGAGTATTTGATATCAATCAATTTTTGAATTTTAATTCAGCAATACTAAGTAAAATTTTAGCTTGTATAATTTTGATGTTTGTTTCGGTTTTACGATTGTGGGTGACAAAGTTTTACAAACTCCCCAGTGAATTTCAAAATAAGCAATATCAGAAAATTTATATATTTCCTAGATTTTTTAAAAAATTCCTATTTTATATTTTTATATATGGTTTGTCTGTGCTTTTTACATTAGGTGGGTGTGTAGCAATTTTTTCAATTTGGCAGACAATTTTATAGTCCATATATGTCTCTTGATGTTTGGTATATTTACTTTGATTGCAGGAAATGCTTTGTTTTTACACCCGTTAAATTTTTACTGGATAAAAATAAAAGAGAAAAAAATTATGGATAGCTTTAATTGAAATCTTAAAAAATGATTCAAGAATTAATGGAACTGATTGTAAACGATAAAATTTTAGTTTTAACTTTTAAAGATACATATGTGTTATTTGATGATGACTCCAACAGTTTTCGATAGCTGTAAGGAATTTTGACAGTGGGAAAGTAGTATTTGAAGAAGTATTAGAGGGAGAAATGAATTGACGAAAAAAGCTTCGATTGTTATATATACACTAAAAGGAATTGGTCTGATTAGTATTTTTAGTTTAATGATTGTCATAAGTCTTTTTAACCTCTTTTTAGATGGGAATTTGTCAGCAAACCTTTTCTATTTCTTAGTATCAGTTGCTTTATTGTTCACAGTAGGCTGGATGGCCTTTGCTTTTATGGGAAAAATTCAGCTTGATGGTCAATACTTACTTGTTTTCCGAAATTTTAAACACTATCGCTTTCCTCTTTCTTCGGTTACATTTTACTTCGGCAAAAGCAGACATGCTTATCGTGGGAATTATGAATGGCCTATATTTATTGTAGGGGAAGCCTTAACTAAAAACGGCGGAAGTCAAAAAGTGACTTTGAAATTGATTGGAAGTAAGCAGAAGAATCGTCAATTCCAGCAGTTTATTCAAGAACATCTGGAAGGGAAAATACAGCCTCTGCCTAAGGAAGATTCGTGGAAACTGAACGCTTTTGGGCAGTTAGAGATCATTGAAGATGAGCTGCGTGAAGAACCAAAATCAGCATTGGTAGTTACTAGGAAGTTGTCTGATTTTATCGAATTTGGAGCAGATCAAGGAAATGTTAAAAAAACTGTGTTTTATGATATTAAGCGAAATGAGCTTTTTGTAGGGAAAAGTGTGCCTTTTCCAATGATTTTTCTACCAAGTGCTGGTTTATCTTATGCCTTGTATGTATTAACGGAGAATTTGACTGTACGAGGTTTGTTCCCTTTACTTTTTTCCTTCATTCTCATGCTTTTACTGGCTCTTTACCAGGTTAAAAATAGAAGGGAGAAATCAATAGTTGAAGTAGTGCCTTATGAGATGCCCAGAGACTATTTTGCCACCCAAAAATCCAACGGTCTTAAAACCTATGCTCTCATTTTCCTCTTTGCCTTGATTTCAGCTGTTTTCTCTTGGCTTTATCTTCTATTTGGCAGTTTCCTACTTTTATTTTTGACGATTGTGATATGGTATTGTTTCTTGCTCTTACTCCTGTCTGGGCAATTTAAAAAAACCAAATATTTGAAAGTATTAGAAAAAGAAAAGTAATATAGAAATCAAAGATGGAAAAGTTGATTTGGAAAGCATGGGGATCAGCAATGGCATAAGAATGGCAGATTAGCTTTTTGAGTAAAAATAATCTAAAAACATTCGATAATTATTATAGAGATTTGCGGCGTATAATTCTCTTCGAATGGGGAGGAATGACTGGTTAGCATTGTAATCAATATAATACTTGAAGAAGGAGAAGCTAACTTGCTCCTTTTTCGCATTTATAGTAATAAGACCACAAAATAATCCAGCATATTAAAAATTTTCAGAAAATATTGAATTATCTGTTGACAGCCCAATGATACTGTGCTAAAATACTAGACAATAACATTTCAAAAGGAGTCAGTCAAACATGAAGTCAACCCAATATTCAAACTTTGCTTTGTTGTTGTGTTACTCGGGCTAGTGCGAAAGCATTAGTCCTGTTTGGCTTACCAAGCGGGAGTAAATCAACATCTCGCTTGGGTTTCTGAGCGAGATGTTTTTTTAAAACCATATTTGGAAAAGGGGAAATCTTATGCGTAAAGTTGAATTTTTTGATACAAGTCTTCGTGATGGGGAACAAACACCTGGTGTTAACTTCTCAATAAAGGAAAAAGTTTCCATTGCAAGACAGCTGGAGAAATGGGGAATTTCTGTAATTGAAGCTGGTTTTCCGGCTGCTAGTCCAGATTCATTTATAGCCGTTCAAGAAATTGCTAAAGCTATGAAAAAAACAGCAGTGACAGGATTAGCTCGTTCTGTAAAAACTGATATTGATGCTTGTTATGAGGCACTTAAGGATGCCAAGTATCCACAGATTCATGTCTTTATCGCTACCAGTCCGATTCACCGCAAGTATAAACTCAATAAGAGCAAGGAAGAGATTTTAGAAGCTATTAAGGAGCATGTTTCTTATGCACGTTCTAAGTTTGAGGTTGTCGAGTTCTCTCCTGAAGATGCGACTAGAACAGAGTTGGATTTCCTATTACAAGTCGTTCAAACAGCGGTCGATGCAGGTGCATCTTATATAAATATCCCTGACACAGTTGGCTTTACGACTCCAGAAGAGTTTGCACGCATCTTTGATCACTTGACTGAAAATATTAAATCAAATCATAAAGTTGTCTTTGGTGTCCACTGTCACGATGATCTCGGTATGGCAACTGCAAATACTTTGACAGCAATTAAACACGGTGCTGGACGTGTCCAGGGAACTATTAATGGTATCGGTGAACGCGCAGGTAATGTTGCTCTTGAAGAAGTAGCTGTTGCTTTGAAGATTCGCGAGGATTTCTTCCAAGCAACTAGTGATATTGTTTTGGATGAAACAATGAATACGTCAGAAATGGTTTCTCGCTTCTCTGGTATTCCAGTTCCTAAAAACAAGGCCGTTGTTGGTGGTAATGCCTTCTCTCACGAGTCCGGTATCCATCAGGATGGTGTCCTTAAGAATCCATTGACTTACGAAATCATCACACCTGAGCTGGTTGGCGTTAAGAGCAATTCACTACCGCTTGGCAAACTGTCTGGCCGCCATGCCTTTGTTGAAAAACTGAGAGAATTGGCCCTTGACTTTACAGAAGAGGACATCAAACCACTCTTTGCTAAGTTCAAGGAGCTGGCTGATAAGAAACAAGAAATCACAGATGCAGATATTCGTGCTCTGGTAGCTGGAACTATGGTTGAAAATCCAGAAGGCTTCCACTTTGATGATTTACAACTTCAAACTCATGCAGATAATGATATCGAAGCGCTCGTTAGCTTAGCTAATATGGATGGTGAGAAGGTCGAATTTAATGCGACAGGACAAGGTTCCGTTGAGGCTATCTTCAACGCTATCGACAAGTTCTTCAATCAATCTGTCCGCTTGGTGTCCTACACTATCGATGCGGTGACAGATGGGATTGATGCCCAGGCTCGGGTATTGGTGACTGTTGAAAACAGAGATACAGAGACCATCTTTAATGCAGCAGGGATTGATTTCGATGTACTGAAGGCTTCAGCTATTGCCTACATCAATGCCAATACCTTTGTTCAAAAGGAGAATGCTGGTGAGATGGGACGAAGCGTTTCCTATCGCGATATGCCTAATGTGTAAAGGAGAATGCTATGACAAAAGAAATTGTAGCTCTGGCGGGTGACGGTATCGGCCCAGAAATCATGGAAGCCGGTCTCCAAGTGCTGGCTGCTGTTGCGGACAAGTTCGCTTTTACTTATCATATCACGGAGAAGGCTTTTGGGGGGGCTGGTATTGATGCGGAAGGTCATCCTCTGCCTCAGTCAACTTTAGAAGCGGCCAAGGAGGCGGATGCTATTCTCCTAGCAGCTATCGGCAGTCCCCAGTATGATGATGCACCGGTTCGTCCGGAGCAAGGTTTGCTCGCTCTGCGTAAGGAGCTTGAACTCTATGCAAATATCCGTCCAGTTAAGATTTTTGATGCTCTTAAGCATTTGTCGCCTTTGAAGGCAGAGCGTATTGCTGGCGTGGACTTCGTGGTCGTGCGCGAGCTGACTGGTGGGATTTACTTTGGTGAGCATATTTTGGAGGACAAATCTGCGCGTGATATCAACGACTACAGCTATGAAGAGGTGGAGCGGATTGTCCGTAAGGCCTTTGACATTGCGCGTGGTCGCAGAAAGCGCGTGACCAGTATTGACAAGCAAAATGTACTAGCAACATCCAAACTCTGGCGTAGAGTAGCCGATGAGGTTGCCAAGGATTATCCAGATGTGACCTTGGAGCACCAATTGGTGGACAGTGCTGCGATGCTCATGATTACCAATCCTGCTAAGTTTGACGTTGTGGTAACGGAAAATCTTTTTGGGGATATTCTCTCAGACGAGTCCAGTGTCCTGTCAGGGACGCTGGGAGTTATGCCATCGGCCAGTCATTCGGCTGCTGGACCAAGTCTTTACGAGCCCATTCATGGTTCGGCTCCCGATATTGCGGGACAAGGCATTGCCAACCCTATCAGCATGATTCTTTCAGTAGCCATGATGCTGAGAGATAGTTTTGAAGAACTAGAAGCTTCAGAGGCGATTGAAGCAGCGGTTGAGAAGACTTTGGCTCAGGGGATTTTAACCCGAGATCTGGGTGGTCAGGCAGGAACAGCTCGAATGACGGAGGCAATTATTAAGAACTTATGAAATGGATATTAACAGGTATTTGCTTGCTATGGAACCTTATCGTTTTCCTGCTTTATGGCTGGGATAAGCGAAAGGCTAAGAGAAATCACTACCGCATTCCAGAGAAAACCTTGCTGATGTCAGCTTTGGCAGCCGGAGGTTTGGGCGCTTTATTGGGCGGTCGCTTCTTTCATCACAAGACCAGAAAATGGTATTTCTGGCTGGCTTGGATTTGCGGAATAATAGTGGAAATTGGAATTTTATATTACATATGGAGAAGCTAGTATGGCTGGAAAATCGATTTTTGATAAACTTTGGGAAAGACATGTGATTACAGGCCGAGAAGGTCAACCCCAGCTTATGTATGTGGATCAGCATTATATTCATGAAGTAACCAGCCCTCAGGCTTTTCAAGGTCTTCGAGATGCAGGGCGCAAAGTTAGACGGCCGGATTTGACCTTTGGAACCTTTGACCATAATGTTCCTACTGTCAATATCTATGATATTCGGGATGTGATTTCCAAGGCTCAGATTGATAAACTTTCTGAGAATGTCAAGGATTTTGGCATTGAGCACGCAGCTCACGGCTCGGAACTACAGGGAATTGTCCATATGGTTGGACCCGAAACGGGCAAGACTCAGCCGGGCAAATTTATTGTCTGCGGTGATAGTCACACGGCTACTCACGGAGCTTTTGGAGCTATTGCTTTTGGAATCGGTACTTCGGAGGTGGAGCATGTCTTTGCCACGCAGACCATTTGGCAGGTCAAGCCTAAGAAAATGTTGGTCAAATTTACCGGAGTGCCACCTAAAGGTGTCTATTCCAAGGACTTTATCCTCGCTCTGATTGCCCGATACGGTGTAGCTGCAGGTGTTGGCTATGTGGTCGAGTATGCTGGTGAGGCCATTGATCATTTGACCATGGAAGAGCGCATGACCATCTGCAATATGTCCATTGAGTTTGGCTCCAAGATGGGCATTATGAATCCTGACCAGAAGACCTATGATTACGTTCAAGGACGGCCGGGAGCACCTAAGGACTTTGAGGCGGCAGTGGCTGATTGGAAGACTCTGGTCAGTGATCCTGATGCTGTTTATGATAAGGTCATTGAGATGGATGTCTCCGAGCTGGCACCTATGGTGACTTGGGGAACCAATCCTGCTATGGGAGTAGAGTTCGGTGCAGCCTTCCCTGAAATCCGTGATATGAACGACGAGCGGGCCTACAATTACATGGATCTCTCACCGGGAAAGAAAGCAGAAGATATTGACCTAGGTTATATCTTTATCGGCTCCTGTACCAATGCCAGACTAAGTGATTTGCAGCTGGCGGCTAAGTTCGTCGCTGGCAAGCATATAGCTCCCAATCTGACTGCTATCGTCGTACCAGGCTCTCGTCCGGTCAAGCGGGCTGCTGAAAAGATGGGACTGGATAAAATTTTCATGGATGCAGGCTTTGAGTGGCGCGATCCTGGTTGTTCCATGTGCCTGGGAATGAATCCAGACAAGGTGCCAGATGGAGTTCACTGTGCCTCAACCAGCAATCGGAACTTTGAGGATCGTCAGGGATTTGGTGCTAAAACCCATCTTTGCAGTCCTGCCATGGCAGCAGCGGCAGCTATTGCCGGGCACTTCGTAGACGTACGCCAACTACCGGAGGTCCAGTAAGGAAGTTTTATGGAAAAATTTACAATCTACACGGGGACAACAGTGCCCCTCATGAACGATAATATCGATACAGACCAAATTTTGCCCAAGCAGTTTCTCAAGTTGATTGATAAAAAAGGCTTTGGCAAGTACCTCATGTACGCATGGCGCTATCTAGACAATCAGTACACCGAAGATCCTGATTTCGTTTTTAATAGACCAGAGTACCGCAAGGCAACTATTCTAATTTCAGGGGATAATTTCGGGGCTGGTTCCTCTCGGGAGCACGCTGCCTGGGCCTTGGCTGACTATGGCTTTAAGGTAGTTATTGCCGGATCTTTCGGGGATATTCACTACAACAACGAGCTAAACAACGGTATGCTGCCTATCGTCCAGCCGCTCGAAGTACGGCAAGCCTTGGCGAATCTGAAGCCGACGGACAAAGTGACGGTGGATTTGGAGCAGCAGAAGATTTTTTCTCCGGTGGGAGAATTCTCATTTGACATTGATAGAGAATGGAAGCACAAGCTCCTCAACGGTTTGGATGATATCGGCATCACGCTTCAGTATGAGGATTTGATTGCAGAATATGAAAAAAATCGTCCATCTTATTGGCAGTAACCTTATTTTTGCTATATTGAGAAAATTCTGAAAAAATCTTGTCTCCGATAAAAATATATGGTAAAATAAATCTTAATTTAATAGAAAAGGAAGAAACTTATGACAAAACACATTCAATGGAACGGAATTCTTTCACAAGAAGGTTATGACATCTTGAAAGGCGATGGCGGCTGTATCGTTTGCCCGACCAAGGTGGGTTACATCATCATGACCAGCGATAAAGCTGGCTTGGAGCGTAAGTTCGAAGCTAAGGCTCGTAACCGTAATAAGCCAGGTGTTGTCCTCTGTGGCAGTATGGATGAGCTCCGTGCTTTGGCTCAGCTGAATCCGGAAATTGAAGCTTTTTATCAAAAGCATTGGGATAAAGATATCCTCTTGGGCTGTATCCTTCCATGGAAGCCAGAAGCTTTTGAAAAGCTCAAAGCTTATGGCGACGGTCGGGAAGAACTGATGACAGATGTTCGTGGCACTAGCTGTTTTGTTATTAAGTTTGGTAAGGCGGGCGAGCAGCTGGCAGCTAAGCTTTGGGAAGAAGGCAAGATGGTCTATGCATCCTCAGCCAACCCATCCGGTAAAGGAAACCGCGGCAAGGTCGAAGGAATTGGCGAGCGCATCGAAAACGCTGTTGACCTAGTCATTGAAGCAGATGACTATGTAGCCTCTATCCAGCCAGATAAGACAATTGAAACTCGCTATGAGCAAGGCGTTATGGTCTCCATGGTGGACAAGGATGGAAAACTGATTCCAGAACAAGGTGGCCAACGTTCTATCTCACCAGCACCAGTGGTCATCCGCAAAGGCTTGGATATTGACAAAATCATGATGCACCTGTCCGATACTTTCAACTCATGGGATTACCGTCAAGGTGAATATTACTAAGATAAAAAGAAGCTCAGTGTGAGAGAGGGATTACCTCTTTACACTGGGCTTTTTAGTTTGGAACTTTAAGTTTAAAATCTTTAGCCAGTTTAAAATTATTTCCAAATAGAACAAAATTCTTGACAGATGTAATACGTGGTGTTACAATTAATAAACGATTCGATATAGAAATAAATTGGAGGGAGTATGAAAGATAGTCATTTAGTTGCCCACCATATTCGTTTGTTGAATGGGCGGATTTTTCAAAAGTTATTGAGTCAGGATTCTGAGGCTCTTTATCGGAGTGAGCAGGGCAAGATTCTCACCGTTTTATGGAATAGTGAGACAGGCTGTGCGACGGCCACAGATATTGCGCTGGCGACGGGACTTGTCAATAATACTCTGACGACTATGCTGAAAAAGTTGGAAGAACA
This sequence comes from uncultured Streptococcus sp., assembly GCF_938036805.1. GTDB lineage: Bacteria > Bacillota > Bacilli > Lactobacillales > Streptococcaceae > Streptococcus. The sequence continues at coordinate 4,002 of NZ_CALHWC010000016.1, read as the reverse complement.
GAGTTTGGTGACCTTTAGTCAGTGTGGTTCAGACAAGCGAAAAAAATATGTCAAGTTGACGGAGCAAGGTTGGTCCCAGAAAGAAGTTGGGCATCGTGTCAGTCAAAAGTTGGAAGCGATTTTTTATAAAGGCTTCTCAGAGGAAGAAATTCGCCAATTTGAAAGTTATCAGGAACGTATTTTAGCCAATCTGAAAGAGAAAGCAAATGAGGCATAAATCATGTCAAAACAAGTTGAAAATGCACGAAATTTATACATTCATGCCATTCAAGACGGGCGTGTTGCCGAGGCTCAAGCCCAATCTGTAGGAGATACTTACATTCAGCACTCGACAGGTGTGCCAGATGGGAAAGAAGGGTTTGCGGCTTTCTTTGCAAATTTCTTTGATCGTCATCCCGAGCGTGAGATGAAAATTGTCCGCACCATTGAAGATGGTAATCTAGTCTTTGTTCATGTTCATCAATATCTCAATGGCGGGGAAGCGCAATGGGTGACGACAGATACTTTCCGTGCGGATGAGGATGGATGCATCGTAGAGCATTGGGACAATAAAGAAGTCGTGTCAAAAGTAGAAGATTTGGCCAATCGAGGAAAGTTTTAAAATGGGGACAAACAATGATTGAATACAAAAATGTAGCGCTACGCTATACAGAAAAAGATGTCTTGATAGATGTCAATTTACAGATTGAGGATGGAGAGTTCATGGTTTTAGTGGGACCTTCTGGTTCCGGTAAGACAACTATGCTCAAGATGATCAACCGTCTTTTAGAACCTACGGATGGCGATATTTACATGGATGGCAAGCGCATCAAAGATTATAATGAGCGTGAGCTTCGTCTTTCTACTGGTTATGTTTTACAGGCCATTGCTCTCTTTCCCAATCTAACAGTTGCGGAAAATATTGCTCTCATTCCTGAGATGAAAGGTTGGAGCAAGGAAGAGATTGCTAAGAAAACAGAAGAGCTCTTGAAAAAAGTTGGCTTGCCAGTAGCTGACTATGGCCATCGACTACCGAGTGAGTTGTCAGGTGGGGAACAGCAGCGTGTTGGCATCGTCCGTGCTATGATTGGTCAGCCTAAGATTCTTCTGATGGACGAGCCTTTCTCAGCCTTGGATGCTATTTCAAGAAAACAATTGCAGACTTTAATCAAGCAACTGCATAGTGAGTTTGGGATGACGACTATTTTTGTCACTCACGATACGGACGAAGCTTTGAAATTAGGTGATCGGATTGCCGTTCTGCAGGACGGGGAGATTCGTCAAGTGGCGACACCTGAGGAAATCTTATCTGCACCTGCAACCAGCTTCGTAGCAGATTTATTTGGAGGTGTTCAACATGGCTAATTTGATTTCTACCTTTCAGGAGCGCTTTGGTGATTGGGTAACAGCCCTTGGTCAGCACCTCCAGCTCTCTCTTCTGACCTTACTTGTGGCCATTTTCCTGACCATTCCGCTCGCCATCTATCTTCATAGTCACAAAAAGGCAGCCAATTGGGTGCTACAAATTGCAGGAATCTTTCAAACCATTCCTTCAATGGCCTTGCTGGGACTCTTCATTCCTCTCATGGGGATTGGTACACTGCCGGCATTGACGGCTCTGGTGATATACGCTATTTTCCCGATTTTAGAAAACACTGTCACGGCTTTGAATGGGATTGATCCTAGTTTAGAGGAAGCTGGAATCGCCTTTGGGATGACCAAGTGGGAGCGACTCAAAAAGTTTGAACTGCCTCTGGCTATGCCCGTCATCGTGTCAGGAGTTCGGACGGCAACTGTTATGATTATTGGAACAGCAACTCTAGCAGCCCTTGTCGGAGCTGGTGGACTAGGTTCTTTTATCCTTCTGGGAATTGATCGTCGTAATGCCAGTCTAATCTTGATTGGAGCAATTTCCTCTGCAATTTTGGCAATTCTTTTCAACAGTCTCCTTAAATGGATGGAAAAGGCTAAGCTTCGGACAGTATTTACAGCTTTTGCGGTTTTAATCCTCGGCCTCAGCGCTTCTTATACACCAAGTTTGCTACCGAAACAAAGCAAGGATAATCTGGTCATTGCTGGGAAATTGGGTCCAGAGCCAGAGATTCTCATGAATATGTATAAACTTCTCATTGAGGAAAATACGGATATGACTGTGACGGTCAAACCCAACTTTGGTAAGACGGACTTCCTTTATCAGGCTCTAAAAAAAGGTGATATTGATATCTATCCTGAGTTTACAGGTACAATTACTGGAACTCTTTTACAGCCTGCTCCAAAGGTCAGCAATGATGCTGAAGAAGTTTTTGAAGCGGCGCGTGATGGCATTAAGAAACAGGATGATCTAGTCTTGCTCAATCACATGGCCTATCAGAATACCTATGCTATCGCAGTACCTAAGAGTGTCGCCAAAGAATACAATCTTAAAACGATTTCTAATCTCAAGCCAGTTCAGGATAAGCTCAAAGCGGGCTTTACCCTAGAGTTTAACGACCGTGAAGATGGAAACAAGGGTTTGCAATCTCTATATGGCCTTAATCTTAATGTAGCGACCATGGAGCCAGCCCTTCGCTACCAAGCTATCCAGTCGGGTGATATTCAAATCACGGACGCCTACTCAACTGACGCAGAACTTGCGCGTTATGATTTACAAGTTTTAGAAGACGACAAGCACCTTTTCCCTCCTTATCAAGGGGCGCCTCTCATGAAGGCTGAATTGCTCGAAAAACACCCGGAGTTGGAAGGTATTCTCAATAAGCTGGCTGGTAAAATTACGGAAAGCCAGATGAGCCAAATGAATTATCAAGTCGGCATTGAGGGTAAAAAAGCAGAAGCTGTCGCGCGTGATTATCTGGTCAAGGAAGGACTTTTGAGAAACTAAGAAATAAAAGTTAGACTCTTAAGGTCTAGCTTTTTTGCTTACTTGAGGAAAGACAGACTACAGATTGAAAGAGATGTGATTATCTTTTAGTCAGGAAATCTTCATCCTTTTTTGGTATAATAAAGTATCAATTCATGGAGGTGTTTCTATGGTATCTAGTCAAGAATATTTGGATTTTATCCTGAAGCAACTGGAGGGCTTAGGCCAAGAAATTGGCTTTGGCAAGATGATGGGAGAGTATTTGCTCTATTATCGAGGTCGCCTATTTGGTGGGATTTATGACAATCGCTTGCTGCTCAAGCCAGTCCAGCCTGCTCTCGATCTTTTGGAAAATCCGATTTATGAGTCTCCTTATCCAGGCGCAAGGCCAATGCTTCATATAAAAGAAGTAGAAGATGCCGCCTTTCTCTGTAGTCTGATTGAAGCTGTCTATCCTGCCTTATCAGCACCTAAAAAGAAAAAATAGTCTTTCTGTTCTAATGGATATTTCTAAAATTTTCCGTTCGAATAGACATTTTAAGAATTTTCCGTTATAATGGACTTAAAGGAGGTTTTATCAGCTATGCTTTATATTGCTCTTATTGGAGATTTGATCGAATCCAAACAGCTAAAAAACCGCAAGCAGGCGCAGCAAGAGCTGCAGGAATTAATGGCAGTCTTGAACCAAGATTATCAGGATTATCTGGTGTCGCCTTTTACCATTACGACAGGAGATGAGTTTCAGGCTTTGCTGCGGCCTAATCCTGAAGTTATGCGACTCCTTGATCAGATTTCTCTGAGCTTTCCTCATCCAATTCGCTTTGGCCTTGGTCTGGGGGAGATTGTGACGGATATCAATCGGGAGCAAAGTATTGGTGCGGACGGTCCAGCCTATTGGAGGGCACGCGCAGCTATTAACTCAGTCCACGAAAAAAATGATTATGGTAGCAGTCGCTTGGCTGTATCCTTGGGCGATGAGGAGCTCAGTCAGGCGGTCAATACGGTGTTGGCGGCTGCGTCCTTTATCCAGAGCAAGTGGAATGCTAGCCAGAGAGAGGTGCTGGAGCGGATGCTCATGGAATATATCTATGACGAGAATTTTTCTCACAGGGAAATAGCAGAGCTGTTGCAGATTAGTCCCAGTGCGCTTAGTAAGCGACTCAAGT
>NZ_CALHWC010000015.1 GCF_938036805.1 uncultured Streptococcus sp. | reverse complement strand
CTTTCTTAATCATGTCAAACTTCTTGGCTTCTTCTTCGTTTTTCATCCATTTCTGTAAGGAAAAGCTGGAAGTATAGTCTGTCATTTTGAAGTTGAGCAAGACCCGTCCGGTCCGAGTGACCTTCTGCTCTAAGTCAAAGACCATTCCCTCGAAGACCAGACGATTTTCCTCAGTCTGAACTTCAATCATAGGAGTAATCTCTGCCTTATCTAAGTTTGGCTTTGCTGCAGCCTTGCGGGCTTGGAAGTCAGAGGCTGGCTTTTCCTCTGGCGGCGGTGCCATCTGCTGGAGAGATTCCATGGCTTTGAGCGCATCTTCATTGGCCGCCTGAATAATCTTGTCATTCTCCGCTTGGAAATTCTCCGCTTGCTGCTGGGTCAGCTCATCGCTATGATGAACCTGACAGGTCAGATGAGGAAAGCCGTACTTGACCAGCTGCCGGCTAAGATTTGGCAGATGATTCTTGCGAAAATGCTCCGTGTCAATGGTCGAAGCCCCCTCAATCAGCAACTTATCCCCATCCAAATGAACCTGCAAATCCTGATACAGACTCTTAAAGCCATGGCTGGCACAAGGTCCCTCTTCAAAGGCCAGCTGGTAATAAGCTTGCAAGAGCTCATCTGATAGCTGAGAATTCTGACAGTGAATTTCAAAAATGGCCTGATTGCCCGTCTTAGAAAACTCCTGAGCTAGGCGCTTCTGCAATTCCCGAAAAATTTCAATGGGCAGAATATTCGCAAAAGAAAAATGAAACTCCCAGACCCGACTGACCTTGTGGACCAGAACCTTCTCAATTTCTGCATTCAAAAAGGCCTCTGAATTTCGCATTTCCAGTGGCATATCCAGCTGATTCATTAAAATTTCAAACTTGTTTGACATGACATTTCCTCGTACAGTAGTGACCCTATTTTACCATAAATCAGCACTTTTTTCGATAGAAAAAGAGCGGAGTAAAGTTGTTGATGCCTATATATTTATATATTTTCTTGTCTTAAAACTAAGTTATGATATAATAGAAAAAACATTTATCAAAAGGAGTCTTAACTGTGAAGAAAATTTTACTAGCCAGCATCTGTCTGCTGACTTTGACTGGCTGCAGCATGCCTAAGCAAACTAAGCACGAAAACAAACCCAACCAAAGTCAGAGCCAAAGCAAGCCAAAAAAAGAAGAGAAAGTAAAAACCAAGACTTTTGCTTACAACATGCCTAACGGATACAATAATAAAATTGTTACTTATTATCAAAAAGATAAGATTCGAGCCTTCGATTTTATGGCTACGAAACCGACTCAAGAGGACGAGCAAGGTAAGAGTCCTGAAGAAATCATCAACATTTATCAAGAAGAATTAAAAGCTGGTGACATTTATGATAAATTCAGCAAGTTAGATGGAGTCACACTTGAAATCAAAGTTTCAGAGGACAAGAAAACCGTTGCACAAGTTGCCCACTTTGATCTCAGCAAAGCAAAAGAAAAACAAGTCATGGCTGCTTTAGGGGAAACAACTAAAGATAACCTATTCAAAAAGCTTAAGGAAAAGCCCGAAGATTTCTTTGCTTTTCTGCTATCTCAAGGATTCACAGAAGAATGAAATCTTTTCTGACTTATTTTTTACTTTAGAAACTATCCTGTCTTGCTAGCCAACTCCTTAGTTCGCCAGCAAGAAAAAACTTAGAAAATATTTTTTAGAGCAAGCTATTGGCATTCACTTCTCCAATAGCATGATTTTCAAGGAGTTTTTATGCGCTTAACTAAAAAAACTGTTCTTATTGGTATCGCCTCTCTTCTTATTTTAGGCTTAGCTGCATGGGGAGTAAATGTATTTCTCGTTATGCACAACGCTCAGCAAAGTTTTGATAAAAATTTTATTCACTTTCAAGCTAAAAGTGATGACAACGAAACTTTTATTACTCAAGGCATCGAAAAAAAAGAAGCTTATAATTTATCCTACTCTCCTGCTAAAAAGACCATTGAAATAAGCAAATCGACTAAAAATGGAGATATCTATTCTTCCGATTCCATTTACGGAGCAGTAAAAGTCTATGATATAAAACAAAACGCTAATCGCTATGTCTTTTTAACAGCTGCAAAACCAATAATCGTTGACTTTGGAATAACTTCAGTCAAGGTAACTTATGACGGAGGTCATTTTGAAACTCCATACTCTGAGCTGCATTTTGGTGAAACTTTCCCTAGTGAAGACAACTAGATAGGAAGTATTCCAGATCGTCAAACTTTATTTATGAACTAACCGAGTTAATAAGCTATGGTTAGTTTTTGTTTGCAAAAAAAGCGGTTAAAACCGCTTTTTATCTTAATACTGCTTCTGCCAAAGCCTTCTGAATAGCAATGACACTTTTATCACTTCGAAAAGTTAGAGTTTCGGCTGGTTCCTCAGCACTGGAAACCCAGATTTTCAGCTCTGCGTCTAGGTCAAAGTGGCCAGCCGTTTCCACTGAAAAGCGAGAAATGGAGCGATAAGGATAAGACTTATAAGCCGTTTTCTTACCTGTCACTCCCTGCTTGTCCACCAAAATCAAACGCTTATCTGTAAAGACAATCAAGTCACGAATAAGACTGAAAGCCAGCTCCACATTTTCTGCTGGCGTCAGAATATTCTCCAACTCTTTTTCAACCTTGTCAATATCTTTCTGAGAAGCATTGCCCAACAAACCACTGAATAATCCCATCATTCATTCCTCCAATCTATTTTTTCCTACTATAGCATTTTCAAAGCCAATAAGCAAAAGAAAGAGAGTGGGACAGAAATCGGTAATTCGTTAGAATTCGATTTCGTCGTCCCACCTCCGCACAGTTGAGTAGGGCTGTAAAAGCTGATGAAATCAGCGTAGTAGAGCCCACTCAACCACTGCGTCTTGCTCGACAATCCAAAGACAATTGAGAGGCTAGGACTTTTGTCCCAGCCTCTGCTTTTATTTTGTCAAAATCGACAGGGTTTCTAGCAAATTATCAGCGTGGACTTCAATGGTATCGCCAGTAGCTTTGATCTTGACTTCGATGATGCCTTCTGCAGCTTTCTTACCAACTGTCACACGGATTGGGAGACCAATCAAATCGCTGTCGCTGAACTTAACACCAGCACGCTCATTGCGGTCATCCACCAAGACTTCATAACCAGCACTTAGCAAGTTAGCCTCGATTTGATCAGTCAGAGCCAGAGCTTCCTCGTCCTTGACATTGACCGGAATCAAGTGCACATCAAATGGTGCCAGCTCTTTCGGGAAGTTGATGCCCCAAGCATAGCGGAATTCACCCTTAGGAGTTTTATTGACAAAGAGGCGAGCGTGTTGCTCCATAACAGCAGAGAGGAGACGACTGACACCGATACCGTAGCAACCCATAATCATCGGTACTGCTCGACCATTTTCATCCAAGACATTGGCATTCATGCTGTCAGAGTAGCGAGTTCCCAACTTAAAGATATGTCCAATCTCAATCCCACGGGCAAACTTGAGGATACCTTGACCGTCCGGAGACACTTCACCTTCACGAACTTCGCGGATATCCACATACTCAGGGCTAAAGTCACGGCCTGGATTGACACCAGTCAGGTGGTAACCATCTTCGTTAGCGCCAACCACAGCGTTAGCTAGGTCTTGCACCTTGCGGTCAGCGATGATTCTTACACCTTCAGGCAGATTGACTGGGCCTAGTGAGCCAAATCCTGCGCCCAAGAACTGACGGACTTGATCTTCACTCGCCACATCAAAGAAATCTGCACCCAAGTGGTTTTTCAGCTTGACTTCGTTGAGCTGGTCATTGCCGACAAGGAGGGCTACGACAGGCTTTTCATCAGCCATGTAAACCAAGGTCTTGATTGTTTCTTCTGTATCAATTTGTAGGAAAGCTGCTACCTCATCAATGGTCTTGCAGTCAGGAGTTTCTACCTGCACCAACTCTGCTTCCGTCACTACCTTTTTGTTTGGTTTGTAAGCATTGGTTGCCATTTCAAGGTTCGCTGCATAGCTAGATTCGCTAGAGTAGGCAATCGTGTCCTCACCAGACACCATCCATTTGAGCAATTCTGACTTGATTTCTTCTTGCACCTCTGCAGGAATTTCATCAAATGAGGCAACTGACTTGTCCAAAACAACCCAACGGTCAAGATCTGTACGGGCAGGCGTAATAGCCATAAATTCCTGACTATCCTTACCGCCCATGGCACCACCGTCACCGATAATTGCTTTGAAATCCAGCTCGCTGCGAGTGAAGATTTTCTCATAAGCAGATTTGTACTCATCATAAGTTACATCCAAACTGTCATAGTTAGCGTGGAAGCTATAGCCGTCTTTCATGATAAATTCACGGGTACGAAGAAGTCCATTACGTGGACGTTTTTCATCACGGTACTTAGGCTGGATTTGATAAAGGTTGAGCGGTAATTGCTTGTAAGATTTAACAGAGTCACGGACAATGGAAGTGAAGGTCTCTTCGTGTGTAGGACCTAGGATAAAGTCTGATTTTTCGCGATTTTTCAGCTTGTAGAGATCTTCACCGTAGGTCTCGTAACGACCTGACTCGCGCCACAAATCCGCACTGAGCAGGGCTGGCGCCAGCATTTCAACCGCCCCAATCTTATCAAACTCTTCCCGCATGATTTTTTTAGCTTTTTCAATGACACGATTAGCCAGTGGCAGATAAGAGTAAACTCCCGCAGAAACTTGGCGAACATAGCCAGCCCGCAACATAAGGGCATAGCTGATAACCTGAGCATCGCTTGGCATTTCGCGCAGCGTTGGGATTAGCATTTTACTTTGTTTCATAAAAACAAAACTCCTTCATAGAATATTTTTCAATCTTTTAAAATGTTAGAAGAACAATTTCATAATATCATTCCAAGTCACAGCGATCATAAGGACAACCATGACAGCCACCCCTGCGAGGGTAACATAGCTTTCTGTTTCCCGTTTCAAGGGTTTACGACGGATAGCCTCAAGGATATTGAGGACAATTTTTCCTCCGTCCAAGGCTGGAATCGGAATTAGATTAAAGATTCCGATATTAATAGACAGCATGGCCATCAAGGATAGGATAGCTGGAAGTCCTAGCTCCGCAGCTTGCGAACTAGCTTTGTAGATCGCTACCGGACCACCCAACTTGTTCAAACTAAAGTGGAAGATGATATCCTTCAAGGCCGTCAAAATACGAGTTGCTGTGTACCAGGTATCTGTCACACCTGAGAAAAGCTTATCTACGAAGCCTGTCTTGACAGCATTGGTCACACCGATATAATACCGTCCCCCATCTTCTTCTGGTTGAACCGTCACTTTTTGAGTTTTCCCGTCTCGTTCATAGGTAATCGTTACTTCTGGATTTTTTCCTTTGTTACGGGTCGCCTTCTGGACAGAATCTGTCAACTCATCCCAGTTGGAGACCTTGTATTCATTGATTTGAACGATCTGGTCATTGTCTTTCAAACCAGCCTTAGCCACCACTCCTTGGGGAACGACTTGAACATGGTTGCTATAGTAGTCCACTGCACCTCCCTGCATAAAGGCAAGGAGAGAGTACACGACAATACTTAAGATAAAGTTGTTCATCGGACCAGCAAAGTTGGTAATGAGACGTCCCCAGATACTAGCGTTTTGATACTGCACATCCAGAGGAGCAATCCGTACTTCTGTTCCGTCCTCCTCAACAATAGTCGCATCATGATCGACAGAATAAGTCTTGCTTTCATCTAAGACTAGCCCTGTAATCTCCAGTTTTTCTTCAAAATCAAAACTGGTCACATTCATAGGCAGAGCCGTCTGATCGATTTTCTTGCCAGACAGATTGATGCGGACGACTTTTCCCTCTTCATTCAGAGTTAGACTTGCTGGCGTACCTGTTTTGATTTCTGTCGAATCCTCGCCCCAGCCAGCCATGCGGACATATCCACCTAGCGGCAGAATCCGAATCGTGTAGGCTGTTCCATCCTTGCCAATATGAGCAAAGATTTTCGGCCCCATCCCAATGGCAAACTCACGAACTAGAATGCCTGATTTTTTGGCAAAGTAGAAATGTCCAAACTCATGAACCACCACGATGATCCCAAAAATAATAATAAATGTAATAATCTGCATAAGTCTAATCTTTCTCTTAAGATGTTCATTAAGCCAAGAGGGCTTTAGGCTGCTTGTCCTCCAAACTTCTTAGAACAAGCCGAAGAAGTGCATCAGTGGAAAGACAAAAAGCAAGCTATCAAAGCGATCCAAAACGCCGCCGTGACCAGGAATAAACTTCCCTGAGTCTTTGACACCAAAGTGACGCTTGATGGCGCTCTCTACCAAGTCGCCGAATTGGCCAGCAATACTAAAGACAACTGTCAAGAGCAGCATGGTCACAAAGCTATACGGAGTGGCAACTTGCGGACGAATAAACATAAAAATTGCAGAAACCAGCATGGCTGATAGAATTCCTCCAATACTGCCTTCAATGGTTTTATTTGGCGACACCTTAGGCAATAATTTTCTCCGCCCGTAGCGAGTACCGACCAGATAGGCTCCACTGTCTGTGGCCCAGACGATAAAGAGGGCCAGCAAAACCTTGTCTACATTCACCAAACGGGCATCGATCAAAGCATTAAAACCTAGACCAACATAAAAACTAGAAGCAATCGGATAAGCCGCATCTTCAAAGCTATAAGAGGATCCTAAAACAGTCGCTCCTAGCAAGACGAAAACGACCAAGCCATAAGCCATCACATTGCCGTCCACAGGTAAAAATTTCAGGTAGTTCTCAAGTGGCAGGGTTAAGACAAAAGCTGCCAGCATAGCCAATCCACCCTCTAAGGTAGCTGTCGGAAGCCCCTTCATCTTGAGCAATTCATGTACTGCCAGCATGGCTAGAAGGCCAACGCTGATCTGGAAGGGAATCCCTCCCATCTTCACTAAAGGAATAAAAATAGCTAGAGCAATTCCTCCAAAAAGAAGACGTCTTTGTAAATCTAAACTCATCTTTTTCATCCTCCTTTATACACCGCCAAAGCGTCGATTGCGACGATTATATTCTACAACCGCATCCTTCAAAGCCTTCTCATCGAAATCCGGCCAAAGGATATCTGTAAAATACAACTCGCTATATGCTGTCTGCCAAGGCAGAAAATTGCTAAGGCGCAGCTCGCCACTTGTACGAATGACCAAGTCAGGATCCCGTAAACCTACAGGCAGACTGCTGGTGTAGAGATAAGCTCCAAGCATTTCCTCTGTAATATCCGCTGGTTGGACTTTCGCATCTAAAACATCTTGGGCAAGCTTCTGAACCGCTTGATTGATTTCAGCTCGGCCGCCGTAGTTCAGGGCGAAATTCAAAATCAACCCCGTATTCAAGCGAGTCAGCTCTTCAGCCTTCTCCAAGGCCTCAAAAGTAGCTTTAGGAAGTCGCTTCGTGTCGCCAATCATTTGAATTTTCACATTGTTTCTGTGCAATTCTGGCACATAGCGGTCATAAAACTCAACCGGCAAATTCATAATGAAGGACACTTCTTTTTCTGGTCGCGTCCAGTTTTCCGTTGAAAAGGCATAGACTGTCAAGACCTGCACACCCATCTCCTTAGCTGCAATCGTCACTTCTTGCAAGGCTTCCATACCTGCCTTATGTCCAAAGACGCGCGGCTGCATACGTTTTTTAGCCCAACGACCATTGCCATCCATGATAATGCCTATATGCTTGGGAACAAGCAAGGCCTCATCGAGCTTTTCTTTTTTCTTAAAACTAAACATATTTTTTATCCTATTTAAAGTTTTATCATTTCATTATATCATAAATCCTTTAAATGTGGGCAGGAGAGCTGATTTTTCGTCTATCAGAGCTGATGATGAATAGCTGGTAGTGTATGCAGGCAGGTCTCGCTAGTATTGTTCAACTATAATATTATAAAAGATGCGCTTACAAAATGTCCTTAAAACAAAAAAGACAGCCTCTCGACTGTCCTATATCCTATTCTTCAATTGCAGTATCTTCATCAGACACAGCGATATCGCCTTCCACTCCTGCGGCAGCTGGGATACCTTCTGTCAATGGCAAAACAGTCTTAATGGCTGCCAATTCAAATGTCAAGAAAACACCGTCTACGTCCAAGACAACTGTCTTACGCTCTGAATCAACTTCATCAACGGTCCCGTAAAGACCACCAATAGTAATGACTTCATAGCCTTTTTGCAGTTTATTAAGGCTTTCCATCCGTTTTTCAGCTTGCTTTTTCTGTGTCCGTACTTGGAAATACATCATTCCCACTAGTACAACGAAAAAAATAATCATCATTGTTGGATTCATTGCTCTTCTCCTTTGGAATTCATCTACTAATTACTATAGCAGATTTTGGCCCGTTTGACAAGGCAGGAAAATGATTTCCAAAAGAGAGTGGGACAGAAATCGGTAATTCGTTAGAATTCGATTTCGTCGTCCC
>NZ_CALHWC010000014.1 GCF_938036805.1 uncultured Streptococcus sp. | reverse complement strand
CTATTGTTCGAAAGAAAGGAGATTCGTGGAGAACCTTTATCTTGTAAAAGACGAGAACCAATTAGCAGCTTTTCGAGGTTTCGTCGCAAAGAATGCCGCAAAGTTGCAGGACTATCTAGCTTTTTTGAAAGACGAGTTTGCGGTTTATGACTTGCCGCAAGCCATCATTTGGTCCGATTTTGATTCTGCTACGCAGATCATTCGGGAAATTCCTGTGCCGGCTTATACAAATGATAAGCGGATGGTTATGACTCCCGAGTTGACGGTTTGGAAAGATTTGTATCTCCTTCAGTTGGAGAATTACGAGTCCTCTCACCAAACTCAAGCAATAGCAAACCACTATCAGTCTTTGTCTGAAAATTCTCTCTTACAGATTGTGGGCCATGAGTTGGCTCATTGGTCGGAGCATTTTTTAGATGACTTTGATGGATACGGTGCCTATATCTGGTTTGAAGAAGGTATGGTTGAGTATATTAGCCGCAAGTATTTCTTTACAGATGAGGAATTTCAAACGGAAAAGGCTTGTAATCAGTCTCTTGTTGAGCTCTTTCAAAAAAAGCACGATTGGCACTCATTGAATGATTTCGGCACTTCGACCTATCAAGGACATTATGCTAGTATTTTTTATGAATATTGGCGCAGTTTTTTGACAGTTGACAAGCTAGTAGAAAATCTAGGAAGTGTGCAAGCAGTCTTTGATTCTTATCATCGGTGGGCAAATACAGATAAGACACTTCCCTTGTTGGATTGGTTCATAGAACAGAAAATAATAGACAAAGAGATATAAACAAACAAAAGGAGTAACAAATGTCTAAAAAATTGACTTTTCAAGAAATTATCTTGACTTTACAGCAGTTCTGGAATGACCAGGGCTGTATGCTCATGCAGGCTTATGATAATGAGAAGGGAGCGGGAACGATGAGCCCCTACACTTTCCTGCGTGCCATTGGTCCTGAACCATGGAATGCGGCCTATGTAGAGCCGTCTCGTCGGCCAGCAGATGGTCGTTATGGGGAAAATCCCAACCGTCTTTACCAGCACCATCAATTTCAGGTGGTTATGAAGCCATCTCCAAGCAATATCCAAGAACTTTACTTGCAGTCTTTGGAGCTCTTGGGCATCAATCCGTTGGAGCACGACATCCGCTTTGTCGAGGATAACTGGGAAAATCCGTCAACCGGCTCGGCTGGTCTGGGCTGGGAAGTCTGGCTGGATGGTATGGAAATCACTCAGTTCACTTACTTCCAGCAGGTCGGAGGTCTGCCAACTCATCCGGTGACTGCTGAGGTGACTTATGGTCTGGAGCGTCTGGCTTCTTATATCCAAGAAGTGGACTCAGT
>NZ_CALHWC010000013.1 GCF_938036805.1 uncultured Streptococcus sp. | reverse complement strand
TCCACCGCATTATTGGGGAAGAACTCCTTGAACTCACCATAAAGCTGGCCGGCCAATGTTTTATTATGGGCGATAACCAGAGTCGGCTTGTTGACTCTAGAAATCACCTGACTCATGGTATAGGTCTTACCAGTACCAGTTGCCCCCATGAGAATTTGGGCTTTCTCGCCTCCCTCGATATTGTCCACCAGCTGCTCGATAGCTTGAGGTTGGTCACCAGAAGGCTCGTACTTAGACACCAATTCAAATTTATTATCTGTTATTCTGTTAATCATCTTTTATTCCTCAACTTGTGCTTCTATCATTTTACCATATTTGATACATTTTCTCTGGGTTTGGCTCTGGTTTAGTAGCTAATCTCTAAGAGCGGCTAGTCTTGCATTCTGATCATTCATTAACATCAAAAATCGCCCAGCTAAGCTGAGCGATCTCTTTATTTCTTAAACATCAATGTCTGAGGCAGGCGATTTTCCTTCTTGAGCGACCAGTAAAGATAAGCAATACAGCCAATCAGAACGATACTGGCAAAAATAGACCCTTCAGCACCGAAAGCTCCTCCTGAAAGCCAATCAATAGAAGTCTGAGAAGTGTAATTAAAGACAGAGGCAGTAGCTCCGTTCCCACTGACCTGGATGCCATAGACATTTCCTTGGACGAAATTCCAAGCGCCATGCATACCAGCCAAGACCCACATATTATCATACTTGATCATGAGTAGGCAGGCAAAAATCCCATCCAAGATAATAGTAACAATAGAAAGGACAGTCACACCAGCATTGAGGAGGTGCATTGCCCCAAATAGAGCGCTGGAAACCAAGACACCGACAAGAATATTTGATTTGGCACTAACTGCTGGAAAGAGCCAACCACGCGTCACTAGCTCCTCCGTGCCACCTTGCAGAATCCAAAAAGGTATCAGGGCAAGAATAAAGAGAACTGGCTCTAAACTCAGCTCTGCCAATTCTAGTCTCCCAGATCCTGTCAGCAAGAGCAGGGCAACGATAAGCGAAAACTGTATCGAACCAATCAGAAATCCTTTACCCAGTTCTTTCAGCCACCCTTCCTTAAAGAAGCCCAGACTGGAGAAGGGTCTCTTTTCTCGAAACTTGACCCACAGAAAAACAAGTAAAGCCATAAAGAAAAAACTACCTAGCTGAAAAAAGATATTATAATGCCCGAACACTTCCATAACCGTTGCTCGGTCAGCTGTCGGATTTACCGTGGCAAGCACAGTTCCAATGATGATCCCAATCGGAATCATTCCAATGAATGCAAGGATTTCTCCTAGCTGGATAAAGCCAATAGAAATCAAAACTGCCAACCAAATCGGCGGAATGTATCGCGACAGCTTCACATTATCTAACATACGTGATTTAAACATAAACATGTTCCTTCCTTTTTTTAATTATCATAAAATATTACTACAGTATGCGTAAAAAGCGAAGTATCTTTTATAGCTGCCTGATTAGGATTTAAAATTTTTTTATCCTGTAAATCAAAGTCTTTGCCATAATTCTCACCGCTACTCTTTATAAATCTGTGATTTTGAACAAACACAATCGGACATGCCCTTTGTTGTTTCTTGCCAAGCTTTGCAATCCTAATTCCTTTTAACTACTGCTTCATTGATACTATGAAGTGAGAAAGAGCTATTAGTCTCCTTCGTTTTCTCTAGCAATCTCTTCAATGTTGGCTATTTCTTCGTCCAACCGTTTATCAAATTCTGCTTTATTCTTGAAGGGATAAGAATAAGTCCGCCAAGTGTACCATTTAAGACCTTCCTCACCTTTGTAATACCACTCTATCTTGGTTGGCAGAAATTCTTTGTTGTATGTGATGCGCACTTTTGAAAACTGATCTTCTTCCCTGCAGATGTATTGCAACTCAAATTCAGGTGGATATTTTTCTTTCAATAAGGATTTATTCACCAGCGATTCAGGTGAGCGAGTAATTTGATAGTTTGATTTTTTTATTTCATCAGGACTAACATCTAAATTAAGAAGAATTGAGGATATTTCATTATTTAGTGCTCTTTCATAATATTCCTTAGCTTCATATTTACTACTGCCCCCAAACAGTTTGTTATCTCTAATCGCAGCTCCATGAGCATAGTAAAACTCTTTATCTTTTAAATCAAATCCTGTTCCAAAATCATTGTTTGCCTCAATATCTGACATGCTTTTAACAAAAATAAATCTCTTATTTGATAAAATTGAATATGCGTCACTCGTGGTCTTTTTGATATTGTTTGCTATGAGCATAACCAGAATAACCACGATTACTAGGCTTGATACCACTAGCATACTCTTTATATTTATTATACTCTGCCACTTTTTCATCTTCGGACATATGTTTTTCTCGCTAAGCTTTATAATCCTAGTTTCCTTCAACTTCTGCTTCATGTTCTTGAATATTCTCTATTGCTTTATCCATCTCATTGTCAAACTCCTCTTTACTTTTAAAAGGGTAAGAGTAAACCCTTAAGACACTCCAAGACATCTTTCCATTTTTCTCATAATAGCCCTCCAACTTAATTGGCAAAAATTCTTTGTTGTATGTGATACGGACTTTCGACATCTTAAAATAGACATAATAGGATTCAATATCTCCAGATTTCGGGTTCTCAAGTTTTTCTTTATCTAAAAGTAAATCTGGCTCCAGTTCTATTACATAATTCGATTCCAATATCTTCTTTTTTGAAACTTTCAAGTTTAATAATATAGGAGTAATAGTTTTGTTAATCCAGCTTACGTAAATTTCCTTTGCTGTCCATCTGTTCTGACCATAAGTCTTTTTACTCCTAACCGCATAGTTAAGACTATAAAATTCCTTATTTTTCAAGTCAAAAGAAACTTTATGTAATTTCGAATCGTTTTCATAATCATTGGGTCTTTCAACAGAGATAAAACGTTTTTCATTCAACAAATCAATCTGCAGTCGTTCAGTATCCATAAAGTCTCTTTGCCTTAAAGAATGATAAAACACCAGTAATATCATCATCGCCAAGCCACTCAATATAATCTTCATATACTTTTTGTTTATCTTTTTCTGGAACTTTTTGCCAAGCTTCAATTCTCTAACCTTCTTTGTTTTCTGATTCATTGATACTATAAAGTGAGAAAGAGCTATTAGTCCCCTTCGTTTTCTCTAGCAATCTCTTCAATGTTTGCTATTTCTTCGTCTAACCGTTTATCAAATTCCGCCTTATTCTTGAAGGGGTAAGAATAAGTCCGCCAAGTGTACCATTTAAGCCCTTCTTCGCCTTTGTAATACCATTCTATCTTGATTGGCAGAAAATCTTTGTTGTATGTGATGCGAATTTTGGAAAATTCTTGTTCCTTTAGAGCATACTTTAGTTCTAATTCTGGAACAAATTTATTTTCAAACAAGGACTTATCTACTACTGATTCCGTGCTCAATACTACTTGGTAATCTGATTTCTTTATTTCGTCAGTCGTGATACCTGAATTTAAGATAACTGACGAGAATTCATTCCAGTGAATTTCTTTGAAGGTCTGCTTTGCATTTGCTGGATTAGTGTATCCTCCAAATACAGTATTATTTCTTATAGCAGTATGAAAGGGAATAAAGAATAATTTTTTCTGTAAATCAAATCCTATACCATATTCATTATTATACATTTTTGTATATTTGGGATTTTGAACAAATACAAAGCGTTTCTGTTCAAGAATTTCCAGAGCATTATTAGTGGTCCCAAGCATAGGCATCACTATTAGTATAGTCGCTATAACTAGGAGTAGCACCAAGCTTATTCGCATACTATTTATACCTATTATACTCTGCCACTTTTTCATCTTCGAACATACCTTTGTTCTTTCTCGCCAAGCTTCAATTCTCTAACCTTCCTCGCTTTCTGCTTCATTGATACTACAGTATTAAAATAAGTGAGAAAGAGCTATTAGTCCCCTTCGTTTTCTCTAGCAATCTCTTCAATGTTGGCTATTTCTTCGTCTAACCTTTTATCAAATTCTGCCTTATTCTTGAAGGGATAAGAATAAGTCCGCCAAGTGTACCATTTAAGACCTTCCTCACCTTTGTAATACCACTCTATCTTGGTTGGCAGAAATTCTTTGTTGTATGTGATGCGCACTTTTGAAAACTGATCTTCTTCCCTGCAGATGTATTGCAACTCAAATTCAGGTGGATATTTTTCTTTCAATAAGGATTTATTCACCAGCGATTCAGGTGAGCGAGTAATTTGATAGTTTGATTTTTTTATTTCATCAGTTGTAAAATTCGAATTTAAGAGTGCAGAAGAGAACTCAAAGTTTTTCATTCTTATAAAAAATTCTGTTGCATTACTGTTATTAGCTCCTCCGTAAATAGAATTTTCTTTTATAGCAGCCTGATTAGGATTGAAAAATTTTTTATCATATAGATCAAAACCTTTGCCATAATGATTTCCTCTACTTTTTATAGACTCGGGATTTTGAACTAATACAAAGCGTTTCTGCTCAAGAATTTCCAGAGCGTTATTAGTGGTCCCAACCATAGTCCTTACTATTAGAATAATCGCTATAACCAGGAGTAGCACCAAGCTTATTCGCATACTCTTTATATTTATTATACTCTGCAATTTTTTCATCTTCGGACATATCCTTTGTTCTTTCTTGCCAATCCTCAATTATCTAACCTTCTTCGCTTTCTGCTTCATTGATACTATGAAGTGAGAAAGAGCTATTAGTCTCCTTCGTTTTCTCTAGCAATCTCTTCAATGTTGGCTATTTCTTCGTCTAACCGTTTATCAAACTCTGCCTTATTCTTGAAGGGATATGAATAAGTCCGCCAAGTGTACCATTTAAGACCTTCCTCGCCTTTATAATACCACTCTATCTTGGTTGGCAGAAACTCTTTGTTATATGTGATGCGAATTTTGGAAAATTCTTGTTCCTTTAAAGCATACTTGAGTTCTAATTCTGGAACAAATTTACTTTCAAACAAGGACTTATCTACTACCGATTCCGTGCTTAATACTACTTGGTATTTTGATTTCTTTATTTCATCAGTTGTGATATGCGAATTTAAGAGTGCAGAGGAAAATTCGTTTCTCTTGATTTTATTAAAAGTTTTTTCAGAATCATCTGTGCTAAATCCACCATGCTTTTTTCCTTTTTTTACTGCTACGTTATTGGGATTAAAAAAAGCATTTTCACCTAAATCAAATCCCTTACCATAATCCTCACCCCTACTCTCTATAAACTTAGGATTCTGAACAAATACAAAGCGTTTCTTCTCCAGAATATCTCGAGCATTATGAGGGGTTCCAATCTTAGGTATTACTATTAGAATAGTTGCTATAGCCAGGGACATCATCAAAGTTACTAGCATATTCTTTATATTTATTATATTCCTCCACCTTCTCTTCTTCGGACATACCCTTTGTTCTTTCTTGCCAAGCTTCATAATCTTTATGTCCTCCTCCTTTTGCAATATCTGCATACTGACCGCCCTTTTTACCCAAATCGTCTTCAGATTTGAAGATACTCTTGGCTTTTTGCCTGAGTTCAGAGTCCGCTGGCTGTGTAACATCCAATCTATTATGTTGATCAGCATAAATTCCTGTGACTGCGTCATTATTCCCTTTTGATGGACCGTAGTTAAAGGACTCTGTATTAGCAACTTCATGCAATTCATCATGAGTATAATGTTCTGGATTGGAATCATATCTACCGTCAGGCAGCTTATGCTGATCATAGGCATCCCACTGTGTCTCAAATTCTCCTGTTTCGAGATTTACAATAAACTCAACCATTCGAGCATTATTGAAACCTTTTTCTTGAACAAAGGTGCTTTCTTGAGGAACTTGAACTTTCATATTGTAAGGACGTCTGAAAACATCTGTATCTTTATCATAACGATTATGATAGTTAGCTCCCGTAGTATAATCAAAGGTAAGCCCTTGCTCTTCACCGTACGCCAAAAGCTTTTCATAATCACTAGCTCCCTCATAGTTATTTCGAATATAATAAATTACTTGACGATCAAGATAATAGCGGAAAAGATGAACTTGTTGACCTAAACCAGATTTATCTTCCTTAAGCGATTTGTCCTTAAAAGTCAAAATTACATCTTTTCTAAAATACATTAAAAAATCTCCATGAGGTGGCATTTTATCAGAAAATTTATGAGTAGCACTGGTTAAATGCATGAAATTATGTTCATCTACTTCAGCTCCTAAATGTTTGAGAACTAATTCTAATTTTTCTCTGGAACTCATCTTACTTGCTGCATACATGCCTGTGTAGACGTCAGAGCCTACTTCCTTTGTTTGAGCATATAGTTCGTCACGTTTATTATAAAACTCTTGACCTGTCTGAAGTTTTGCTGTGCTTGATTTAACCTGATTGATATAATTCTTTACAGCCTCATCATCCCAGCCATCAACTTTCTTCAACTCTTCGGCCTGTTGGCGCAGTCCTGTGATATAAGAATTGTATTCCTTCCATGACAGATTGTGCGGTCGCTCAATCTGATATTTCTTAGCAAAAGCACGATTCGCTTTTATCTCACTCGCCACTATCGTCCATGACAAATCCGCAGGAACACCATAGGTTCCTGTATTAGCATCCCAAGAGCTGGCTAGCTGCCCCACACCAGTATCAATCGCTTGCGCCAAAGCATCAATATCTCCGAATATTTCAGACGAACTGGCATTAAAAGCTCGGAGTTTATCCAACTTTTCCTGAAGCTCTTTTCGAGCTGCAGTATAGGTGTCGCTCAGCTTCTGCAGCCCCTGTAGCCGTTGAAAACTACCAGGACTGGTGGACTTACTTGTCACAATGGCATCTATCAATTCCAGATTAGCTGCAATAAATTGGTCATAACGCTGAATATCCTCTACCAACTTATCCTCCTGTAAATCCTCATCCGCAACTTGTGTACGATACTTTTTGAAAGAGATTGCACATCTGTCTGAGTCGCTTCAGATAAGGATACTCCTGCTTCCTTTAAAGGAACAATGACATCGCTAATGAAAGCTCTAAAAGAATCATAAGCTTTACCCGATAAGTAGGACGCGGAATTCTCCGCTTGTTCCAGAGCCTTTCCCAATTCTTTATAGCTCTCCAACTAGCTTCTAGTCATAATTGTTGTACCCTCGGTCTGAGCATCTAAACTTCCGCAATAAACTTCAATTCCCATCTTCTTCATCCGTCAGTTGGTTGATTCTGATACGCTCGTAATAGACATCATTTAAATCATCTTCTAACTTCCACTTTTGAAGATTCACTTTATCCAAATCATCAAAGAAGCTTTCAGAAATTATTCGTGACTCATGGGATGCCTCTGACTGCAACTGCTCAAAAAAGATTCTAGAATAAGGATAAGTCTCGAAAGAATCCCAGATCTGGGTTTGTGCATCTGAACAGTACCTTTCAAAATCCTCTATTTGATTCTCCAGCATCCTTTTTTCCTTCAGCAGGCTTTCCTCCTGTCGAAGCAGCCTTTCTTCCTCTTTTCTCAGCTCATAGAGCTTCTGCTCTTTATTCACGATTTCGGCCCTCCATCAGCTGAAATTTACTGGCACTAGCCTCATCAATAGCTTGAAATCCCTCTGCAACGGTTTGGATATTGACGCAAACTGATTGAATAGCAGCCGAAATATCCTTAGCCTTATTTTGAGAAAGCGCTATTGCATGATGTACAGAATCATTTCCCAAAAGCTTAGTTTGCTCATCTTTATAAGCATCTGCAATACTAATGAGTGCTTCCGCCCCAGTTTTCAAAGCGGTCCCTAATTGTTGGGCAATCAAAATATCACTTTTAATTTGTTTCATATAAATTTCCTTCAAACCCACATTTGTGTCTCAATTCTAGCATATTATCCAAGCAAAGTAAAACAACGCTTAATAATATCATTGTCACAGCATATGTCAGAAGATGTAACATATGAAACGGAAAATATTTGCCTTTTTCAAATTTTTCTGATATAATCAGACAATATTCTAACAAAGGAGAGAAAGTATGAAGAAAAAAATCATAGCTTTTCTGCTAGCATTGTTCCCTATCTTTGCATTAGGGACAACTATTCATGCAGATACTATCAAAATCGTATCTGACACGGCTTACGCCCCATTTGAATTTAAAGACGTAGACCAGACATATAAAGGAATTGATGTTGATATTATCAATAAAGTAGCTGACATTAAAGGTTGGGAATATGAAATGTCCTTCCCTGGCTTTGATGCGGCTGTTAATGCGGTTCAAGCAGGACAGGCCGATGCCATTATGGCAGGTATGACTAAGACTGCTGAACGTGAAAAAGTCTTTACCATGTCTGATACATATTATGACACAAAAGTTGTCATTGCAACGACCAAGGCGAATACAATAAGGTCTTACGATCAACTTAAAGGAAAAACAGTCGGTGTCAAAAATGGTACTGCCGCGCAACGTTTCCTTGAAAAAATTAAGGACAAGTACGGTTTTACTATCAAAACATTTGATACAGGCGACCTCATGTATAACAGCCTAGCAGCCGGAGCGGTTGACGCAGCCATGGATGACCAACCCGTTATCGAGTATGCAATCAGTCAAGGGCAAGATTTGAAAATCTCAATGAAGGGTGAGGCTGTTGGTAGCTTCGCATTTGGTGTCAAAAAAGGCAGCAAATACGAATACCTAGTCACTGAGTTTAACGAAGCCTTGGCTCAGATGAAAAAAGATGGTACCTTGAAGGACATCATCAACAAGTGGACTGCTGCTTCCAAAACTTCAACAAATTCAGCAGTACCAGAGACTACAACCAAGTCTGGACAAAAAGCCACTCCAGTCAAAGCTAAATATACGATTGCCAGCGACTCATCCTTTGCTCCTTTCGTTTTCCAAAATGATAGCAACCAATATACTGGTATTGACATGGACTTGATCAAAGCCATTGCCGAAGACCAAGGTTTTACACTTGAAATTTCTAACCCTGGTTTTGACGCTGCCATCAACGCCGTTCAATCTGGCCAAGCTGACGGGATGATTGCTGGGATGTCTGTGACGGAGGCACGCAAAGAAACCTTTGATTTCTCTGAACCATACTACACTGCTAACTCTATCCTTGCGGTGACAGAATCAAGCGATATTGCCTCTTATGACGACTTGAAAGGAAAGACTGTCGGAGTTAAGAATGGTACATCCTCTCAAACCTTCCTCGTCGAAAATCAAAGCAAATACGGCTACAAAATCAAAACTTTTTCAGACGGTTCTTCTATGTATGATAGTCTGAATTCTGGCTCTGTCGCTGCTATTATGGATGATGAGCCCGTTGTCAAATATGCCATCAACCAAGGCAAGAAAATGAAAACACCAATCGAGGGAACCCCTAGTGGTAATCTTGCTTTTGCAGTGAAAAAAGGAACCAACCCTGAACTCATCGAGATGTTCAATAACGGCCTGGCTAATCTGAAAGCGAATGGTAAATATCAAGAAATCCTTGATAAATATCTCTCAGCTAATCAAGATGATTCTACAACCGTTGACGAAACAACTATCTGGGGACTTCTCCAAAACAACTACAAACAACTTTTGAGCGGACTTGGAATTACCATTGCTTTAGCACTGATCTCCTTTGCCATTGCCATGGTCATCGGGATTATCTTTGGGATGTTTAGCGTCAGCCCAATCAAAGCGCTTCGCATTATTTCAGAAATTTTTGTTGACGTTATTCGTGGTATTCCACTCATGATTCTGGCAGCCTTCATTTTCTGGGGAATTCCAAACTTCCTTGAATCTATGACCGGTCAACAGAGTCCGATTAACGACTTTGTCGCAGGGACCATTGCCCTGTCCCTCAATGCTGGTGCATATATCGCTGAGATTGTTCGCGGAGGAATTCAAGCCGTTCCAGTCGGACAGATGGAAGCTAGCCGAAGTCTGGGTATCTCGTACGGAAAGACCATGCGCAAGATTATCCTGCCTCAAGCAACCAAGATTATGCTACCAAACTTTGTCAACCAGTTCGTCATCGCTCTCAAGGATACAACTATCGTATCAGCTATCGGACTTGTTGAGCTCTTCCAAACAGGTAAAATCATCATTGCCCGTAACTATCAGAGCTTCAAGATGTATGCTATCCTAGCAGTGCTTTACTTGGTCATCATCACACTCTTAACAAGATTGGCTAAACGCTTAGAAAAGAGGATTCACTAATGGCTAAATTAAAAATTGATGTTAATGATTTACATAAATACTATGGGGAAAATGAAGTCCTAAAAGGGATTAGTGCGAAGTTTTATGAGGGAGATGTTGTTTGTATCATTGGTCCTTCTGGATCAGGTAAATCAACTTTCCTACGCAGCCTAAACCTGCTTGAAGAAGTAACCAGTGGGACCATTACTGTCAACGGTTATGATTTGACAGATAAGGCTACCAACGTGGACCATGTTCGTGAAGACATCGGAATGGTGTTCCAGCACTTCAACCTCTTCCCACACATGACTGTCCTGCAAAATATCACCTTCGCTCCTGTTGAGCACAAGCGAATGAGCCAAGCTGATGCAGACAAGCTTGGTATGGAGCTCTTGGAGAAGGTTGGGCTGGCAGACAAGGCTGATGCCAAACCAGACAGTTTGTCAGGAGGACAAAAACAGCGGGTGGCCATCGCTCG
The DNA here is from genome assembly GCF_938036805.1 of uncultured Streptococcus sp. GTDB lineage: Bacteria > Bacillota > Bacilli > Lactobacillales > Streptococcaceae > Streptococcus. The sequence goes on along the minus strand of NZ_CALHWC010000013.1, from coordinate 8,069 downwards.
AGGATTGGCTATGAACCCGGACATTATGCTCTTTGACGAACCGACTTCTGCCCTTGACCCTGAAATGGTTGGTGACGTTCTCAACGTTATGAAGGATCTGGCTCAACAGGGCATGACCATGCTGATTGTGACTCACGAAATGGGCTTTGCCCGTCAGGTCGCTAATCGCGTCATCTTTACTGCTGACGGTGAATTCCTAGAAGACGGCAAACCAGACCAAATCTTCGATAACCCTCAGCATCCACGTCTCAAGGACTTCTTGGATAAGGTGCTTAACGTATAAACCTGACGAATCCTGAAAGTAATCTTTCAGGATTTTTATTGACTTATGCTTCCCTTTTTGCTAGACTAAAGATAGAATGATTTCGGAGGTATACGGAGACATGAAAAATTAAGTCTATTTTTTAAAGGAAACTTTATTTAGTAGATTTTGTCATGTTTCTGCATATCCGCGGGACTTTCGTTTTTTTGTACTTTCAAACTCCTATGGTTTATCTTTAGATTAATCCTGTCGCTCCTATGGCAGTTCCATCTGGAAGCCTACAAACGAATAATCCTATTTGGACACTCCTGTGTCTTCTTTGTGCAATCTCAACAGCTCTGCTAAATAAAGCAGGGCTGTATTTTGTGTTATAAAACGAAGGAGACATCTATGCTGCAAATAAGAAATCTAACCATCACCCACCTAAAAGATCTGAAAGAGTTAGTCAAAGATTTGTCACTGACAGTCAATCAAGGGGACAAGGTCGCTATTATCGGCGAGGAGGGCAATGGCAAGTCCACCCTACTCAAGCTCCTCCTAGACGAGCGACTTGTCAGCTCCTATGTCAGCTACAGCGGACTGATTGATAAATCTTATACTGCTGCCGCCTACCTGCCTCAGCAGCTGCCTTCAGAGGATGCCCAACTGACGCTCAATGATTATTTCTTTGCTGATTTTGAGACCGAGCCGGACTATGCCAAGCTCTATCGCTATGCTGGGGAGCTCAACTTTGACAGCCAGCGTTTTGCCAGTCAGCAGCAGCTCGCTAGCCTATCTGGAGGAGAAAAGCTTAAAGTTCAGCTCATCAAGAAACTAGCCAGCGATTGGGATATTCTCTTTCTTGACGAGCCCTCTAATGACCTTGATCTTGAAACTCTGACTTGGCTGGAAAACTTTATCAGTCATAGCCAGAGAACGGTCCTTTTCGTCTCTCACGACGAGCACTTTCTCGCTCAAGCTGCGACCAAGATTGTCCATCTGGAGCGAATCAAAAAGAAACAGGAGGCTCGAACCAGCGTGAAGAGTCTGGACTATGAAAACTATCGCACTCAACGTCAGGAAGCCTTTGAAAAACAGGGACAACTAGCACGGAAAGAGCGGGAAGAACATGCCAAGACCATGGAAAAACACCGTCAAGTCAAACAAAATGTCGAAAATGCCTTGAGAAATACCAAAAACGATGTCCAAGGCCGACTATTAGCTAAGAAGATGAAAAACGTTCTCTCGCAGGGCAAGCGATTTGAAAAGGCAGGTGCTGAAATGACCGAAATCCCGACACAGGAAGAAGCCATCATCCTTCACTTCTCAAACATAGAAGCTCTGCCATTGACCAAAAGAATCCTCAAATTAGAAGGAATGAAACTGGAAACAGACGAACGACAACTGGCGCAGAACCTGACTCTGGAAGTCTGCGGTCAGGAGAAAATCGGACTGATTGGCGCCAATGGTGCAGGCAAATCTACTCTGCTTAAAGAAATATGGAAAATCTTGCGTGAGCGGACAGATATGCGGGTCGGCTACATGCCCCAGCATTACGGCGACTTGCTGGCTGATAAGAGCAGCCCTTTGGACTTTCTGGCTCCCTCTGGCGACAAGGCTCAGGAGGAGAAAATTCTGACCCATCTAGCCAGTCTCCAGTTCACGCGCGACGAGGCCCGCCACCCGATTGGGCAGCTTTCCGGAGGTCAAAAAGCCAAGCTCCTCCTGCTCAAACTTGTCCTAGATCGTCCCAATGTCCTCCTTCTGGACGAACCAACCCGCAACTTCTCTCCCACCTCTCAGCCTCAGGTTCGCCAGCTTTTGGAGACCTATCCTGGCGCTATCATCGCTGTCTCCCACGATCGGATCTTTCTCAAAGAAGTCTGTCAAAAGATTTATCGATTGACGGAGACAGGGTTGGAGGAAGTTGAATTATAAGCAAAAAGAGTTGGATTCCCAACTCTTTTTGCTTCATTTAGCATCAATCTTTGAACTTTAATAAAGCTCCCCTTCTACTCCTGCGCCGTCTGCATTTGGTAATAAACACCTCTGGCTGCCATGAGCTCTCGGTGACTGCCATGCTCAACGATATTACCATCTACCATAACGAGGATGGTGTCAGCATTTTGAATAGTAGACAGGCGGTGAGCGATGATAAAGCTAGTACGCCCCACCATGAGCTTGCTGAAAGCCTCCTGAATCAAAACTTCTGTCCGGGTATCGATGGAGGAAGTCGCCTCGTCCAAGATTAGGATTTTAGGAACAGCCAAGAAGACACGCGCAATAGTCAAGAGCTGCCGCTGACCTTGAGACAAGGAGTCCCCAGCGTCCGCCAAGTAAGTGTCATAGCCCTGAGGCAGTTGCTGGATAAAGAAATGAGCATTGGCCGCCTTGGCAGCTGCAATGACCTCTTCTCGGCTGGCATCTGGCCGGCCAAAAGCTATGTTGTCGTGAATGGTCGCTGTCTTAAGCCAAGTCTCTTGCAGTACCATACCAAACTGCTGACGATAAGAGGCTCTAGTGTAATGCGTGATGGGAATACCATCTAAAGAAATAAGACCACTATCAACATTGTAAAAGCGCATGAGGAGGTTAATCAGGGTTGACTTGCCAGCACCAGTTGGCCCGACAATGGCGACCTTGCTAGCTGCTGGAATCCTTATATTCAAATCCTGAATCAGCTCTTTTCCAGACTCATAGCCAAAAGCCACATGCTCAAAACTAATCTGTCCTTTGATATCTTCAGACCGAAGAATTTCCTGACCAGGCTCTGCTATTTCTTCTTGGTCTAAAACGCTGTAAATTCGCTCCGCACAAGCTAAAGCGCTCTGCAATTCCGACATGACTGACGATATATCATTAAAAGGCTTGGTGTACTGGTTGACATAGTTGAGGAAAGTCACCAGCTGCCCAACCGTAAAGCCTGTTCCCTGAATGATTCGGACAGCCCCAAAGCCCACAATCAAAGCATAGATCAGGGCATTGATAAAACGAGTCGAAGGATTGACTGTCGAAGAATAGAAAATAGCCGCCTGAGAATAGTCCGCATAAGTTTGATTGCTGCAAGTAAAAGCTGTATCAAACTGCTCCTGAGCATTAAAAGCCTGAATCAAACTTTCCTGGGTCAAACTTTCCTCAATCAGCTGGGTCTGTGCTCCTCTCGCCTGCGTCTGCCGTTGGAAAAAGCTAAAACTCTTTCTGGCAATAAAGCGAGCTAAGAAGAGAGAAAGGGGCGTCAAAAGCAGAACCAAAAGCAGGAGAAAAAAGTCCAATCTGGCCATACTAATGATGGTCACTAAGATTGTCAGCAACCCCACAAAGAATTGATTAAAAACCATCAGTAGGCCATTGCTGAGTTGTTCCAAGTCAGTCGTCACCCGACTGATCAAGTCGCCAGTGCCCTGCCGATCCAGATAGGCCAAAGGCAGATAATGAACTTTCTTGATAACGCCTTGTCGGAGCTGCTGGCTGTAACGATAAACCAGCTGATTATAGAGCAAGGGATTGAACCACTGAATCAGCGTATTGGCTAAGATAACCAGCAGCATCTGGCCCAAAATCGGCATCAAATGCTGCTCCGCTTGAGTGAGAAGAACGCTATCAACCGCATTTCCGATTAAAACTGGGAGAAGAACAGTCAGAGCCACTTGAGCCACCGTTCCCAGACTAGCTAGGAGAAAGAGCCAGCGCGCCTGCAGCAAATCTCGAGTCAAACGCCTCAAGCTGCTAGGTGATGTCTTATGCTTCATGCTTTTCCTCCTCTCCTTGACTATGCTGTGAGTGATGAATTTCTCGGTAAATGGCAGAGCTGACTAAGAGTTCCTCATGGCGACCAAGAGCCACCTGTTCTCCCTTATCTAGGACTAAAATTTGATCCGCTGAGCGCAAGCTATTGGTCCGCTGAGAGATCAAGACCAAACTGGTCTCAGTCAATTCATTCTTAATAGCCTGCAGGAGTCTAAACTCTGTCAGATAGTCCAGAGCTGAGGTCGCATCATCTAAAATCAAGAAAGGCGCTCTCCGCAAGACAGCTCTGGCAATGGTTAAACGCTGACGCTGACCGCCAGAAAAATTCCGACCAAAGGCCTCTACAGTCGCATCCAAGCCACCTTCCTTCTGAGAGACAAAGTCCGCCGCCTGAGCAATCTCTAAAGCCTGCCACAAGTCTGCATCTGTTGGCTTGGTTGACAATCCTAAAGTCAGATTGGAACGGACGGTTCCTTGGAAAAGCTCCGCCTTCTGAGGCACCAGACTGATCCAGGACCTCCATTCGCTCAGATTTTTAGGACTGCGTCCTTGGGAAAAGATGGTCAACTGACCAGCAGCCACAGGATAAAGATGAGCCAGCAGCTGAACCAGAGTAGACTTCCCTGAGCCTGTCCCGCCAATAACTCCCAAAGTCTGACCACTTTTCAAATCAAAAGTCAGACCAGTCAAGGCTGGACTAGCTGCATTTGGATAAGAAAAGCTGACCTGCTGGACTTTAATAGCTTGATTCGGCAGAACTGTTTCCTGCACTAATTCCTGCAGGACATCTTCTTCTGCTTGCTCGAATACCTGACTGATGCGGCCTGCACTGATGTAGCTTTGATTGAGTGAGTTGACCAGCATAGCCAGCTTGAGCAATTCCACCAAAATTTGCAATAAATAATTGACCAAAGCCACTAGCATCCCTTGGGTCAGCAAGCCCTTTCCGATAAAGCTATTCCCCTGCCAAATCACAGCAATCAGGGTACCATTGACTGTAAGAAAGGTCAGAGGACTAATCAGACTAGCCAGAGCTCCCGTCCTGATTTGCCAGGTTTTATAGAGCTCGTTGCGATTGCGAAAGGTCTGAACCTCACGCTGGGTCTGACCGAAAGCTCGTATAACCCGCATGCCCTGTAGCTGCTCACGCGTCAGATTGACCAGCTGGTCTGTCAGCTGGCGAATTTTAGCATAGAGGGGATTCATCAGACGAGACATGAAAACAATAATAGCCGTTAAAATTGCCACCATGAGCAATAACCACAAGGTGATAGCTGGACTGATAGTAAAGGCCATGATGATGGAGCCAAAAACGATGATGGGCGCCCGCAGGAAGAGACGAAGAAATTGATTGATTCCCGTCTGAATCTGATAGGTGTCGCTCGTCAGTCGAGTCACCAAGCTAGAGGTCGTCAGCTCATCCCGACTAGCCTTGGGCAGGCGCAGAATCTTTTGATAGAGGTCACTTGTCATCTGGCGGGTAAAGCCCACTGCCGCCTTTGACGAATAATACTGGGCCACCACTGCTACCACCACGCCCAGCGCAGCCAAGCCCATCAAAAGAAAAACCATCCAGTAGAGATGGGAGCTGTCCTTTCGAGGAATAGTTTCGTCCACAATCCCCGCAATCAGAATCGGGACCAAGAGTTCAAAACTAGCTTCCAAAAGCTTGAACAAGGGCCCCAACAAAGACTCCCTGATATAGCCCTTGAAATATTTCAATAAATCTTTCATACTGCCTACTTCTCCATTAAACTGTTTCTATTTTACCATAATTTTCAAAGGGTAAAAAATATTCTCCTTCTGACCAGCAGAAAGAGAACATTGATATTAGATTTCTTGTAAGTTCTGGCTTATTTTCTTTAGACCCATATGCAAAAACGGTGTCGCTGCTAATAAGAATCCGCCCAAAGTTATAAACGTCCAGTCGAAGCCAAGATTATCAATCAACCAGCCAGTCAGAGGGAAAATGACAATCATGCTCAGGCTGAACATCATAGAGTAGACACTGAGCATGGTCGCCCGCACTTCACTTGGCAGCTGCTTTTGTAAATCGTTGTCAAAAATCGGCTGAAAGAGAGCATACAAGGCATTGCTGATTAGATAAACCAAGATGTAGATGATTGTCGTGCCCAAATAGGACAGCAGGTAAGTCACTCCATTCAGAAGGACCAATAAGGGAAAGAGTTTCAAGGCTGAATACTTTTTTCCGACCTTGCTGGCCAGATAGACTGCCAAGATATTCAATGCACTGCCAATCAGCATGACCGCCGAAATTTGCCAAGATTTTAAGTCAGGCAATTGATTTTGGTAGTAAAAATAAAACATACACATGAGGGTTCCGATGATTTGGGAAAGAATCATCCAAATAAAAAGACTGGGATTTCTCTGCAACTCCTCTTTGACAGCCCAAATAATCTTTTTCATAGTCAAACGCTCAGCTTTTTCTGCTTTGACACTCGGCTCCTTCAGCATCCAAGTCAAGAAAAGAACGATAATAGAGGTGCCAATCATGATATAGTAGGTCAGATGCAATTGTCCATGGACAAAAAATCCAGCCCAGACCGTTCCCAAAGACCGGGTCGCTTCAGCCACTCCAGACATGAAGCTGGAGATGGATAAGTAACGTTCCTTGAGTCCAGCCTCTACGGACGAATCATAGACCATAGCTGCGCTTGTCCCCGAATCAAAATTATAGGACCAAGCACTGATCATCATAGCCAGTGCATAGACCCAAAAGTTCCCCTGCCCCGCCAACATAAGAATCGAAGACACAATTCCAGCTATCCGGCTCAGATACAGATTGGTTTTGTAGGAAAAGCGGTCCGCCAACATCCCAGAAGGAATCTCACAGATGACGCTAGTCGCATGAAAAACACTTTCCAAAAGGCCAATCTGCCAAAGGGACATGCCATTTTGACTTAGAAATAAAATCCAAAAACTGGTAATGCCTAGAAAGCCAAAAAATTCTACTCCGGCCATCAGGCCGATATTTTTCCGATAACTTCTTTTAAACATATTTTCTCCTTTAACAAGTGTTTTATATTGCTATTATTTGTCACTTGTTAATCCGCTGTTTACATGACTCCTACCTCTTCTTTCTCTAAAATTCTATATTTGGATTATTTCATAGTTCATTGTTGAAAAAACGCCACATGGGCGTTTGATTCGTTTTATGGTTTAATACGGTGCAGCATACGTGGAAATGGAATGGCTTCACGGATATGTTTAGTTCCTGCTACAAAGGTTACCATACGCTCGATACCGATACCAAATCCACCGTGTGGAACAGATCCATACTTACGAAGATCCAAGTAGAATTCATATTCTGTCGTGTCCATACCAAGATCATTCATCTTAGCAACGAGGGCATCATAGTCTTCCTCACGCATAGAGCCACCGATGATTTCACCGTAGCCTTCTGGAGCAAGCAAGTCTGCACAGAGGACTCGATCTGGATTTCCAGGAACTGGTTTCATATAGAAAGCCTTGATAGCTGCTGGGTAGTTCACAACAAATGTTGGTACGCCAAAGTGGTTTGAAATCCATGTTTCATGCGGTGAACCAAAGTCATCGCCATGCTCAAGATGCTCGTAGTCTGCATCTTCATCATTTTCATGGGCTTGCAAGAGGTCAATCGCTTCATCGTAGGTAACGCGCTTGAACGGCTCAGCAACATAGCGTTTCAAGAGTTCTACATCACGTTCCAATGTTTCCAAAGCTTGAGGAGCACGGTCCAATACACCTTGAATCAAGGCTTTGACATAAGCTTCCTGCAAGTCGAGTGACTCATCATGAGTAACAAAAGGATACTCCGCATCCATCATCCAGAACTCTGTCAAGTGGCGGCGAGTTTTTGATTTTTCTGCACGAAATACTGGACCAAAGTCATAGACACGCCCCAAAGCCATAGCACCTGCTTCTAGATAGAGCTGACCAGACTGGCTCAAGTAAGCTGGAGTTCCAAAGTAGTCGGTTTCAAAGAGTTCAGTTGAGTCCTCTGCCGCATTTCCTGACAAGATTGGACTGTCAAACTTCATAAAGCCATTCTTGTCAAAGAATTCATAAGTAGCATAGATAA
>NZ_CALHWC010000012.1 GCF_938036805.1 uncultured Streptococcus sp. | reverse complement strand
CTGTCTGAAGAGGAAATCCGCTTCCAGTGCGACTGTAGCAAAGAGCGCTTCATGAATGCCTTGGCTACCCTGCCAAAGGCTGACTTAGAAGAGATGCGTGATCAAGACCACGGGGCTGAAATCATCTGCCAATTCTGCCAGACAGCCTATCACTTTGACCAAAATGACTTGGAGGAACTGATTCGTGACAAATCTTAATACCCCTTTTATGATTGGGAATGTTGAAATTCCTAACCGTACGGTTCTGGCGCCTATGGCCGGCGTAACCAACTCTGCTTTCCGAACCATTGCCAAAGAGCTGGGAGCAGGCCTGGTCGTGATGGAAATGGTCTCTGACAAGGGCATCCAGTATAACAACGAAAAAACCCTTCACATGCTTCACATTGATGAGGGTGAAAATCCCGTTTCTATCCAGCTTTTCGGCAGTGACGAAGACAGCTTAGCCCGCGCAGCGGAATTTATCCAAGAAAACACCAAGACAGATATCGTCGATATCAACATGGGCTGCCCTGTTAACAAAATCGTCAAAAACGAAGCTGGCGCTATGTGGCTCAAGGATCCTGAGAAAATCTATAAAATTATCAACAAGGTTCAGTCCGTTCTAGATATTCCTCTGACAGTCAAGATGCGGACAGGTTGGTCTGATCCATCCCTGGCCGTGGAAAATGCTCTCGCCGCCGAGGCTGCAGGTGTCTCTGCCCTTGCTATGCACGGTCGCACCCGTGAGCAAATGTACACAGGGCATGCTGACCTCGAAACCTTGCATGACGTAGCCCAAGCCCTGACCAAGATTCCCTTCATCGCTAACGGCGATATCCGCAGCGTGCAAGAAGCCAAACAACGTATCGAAGAGGTTGGTGCTGACGCTGTCATGATTGGCCGTGCAGCTATGGGAAATCCCTACCTCTTCAACCAAATCAATCACTATTTTGAAACAGGAGAAATCCTCCCTGATTTGACTTTTGAGGACAAGATGAAAATCGCCTACGAACATTTGAAACGTTTGATTAACCTCAAAGGAGAAAACATAGCCGTTCGTGAATTCCGCGGTCTAGCACCTCACTACCTTCGTGGGACATCTGGTGCAGCTAAACTTCGCGGCGCCATTTCACAGGCCAGCACATTAGCAGAGATCGAGGAACTCTTGCAACTCCAACATTAAAGAAATAAAAAAGGAAGCATCTACAAAGGTGCCTCCTTTTTTTGCAAATTTATTTGATCAATTGAACACTAGCTACTTTACCATCAGCACCAGTGATGATTTGGATGCCCAGTTTAGGAGCAGATGGTTCAGCAGAACCCAGCTGAGCTGTATAGCGTCCATCATCCAAAGTATAAGCATATGAAGCGACATGGTAAGTATTGACAGTTCCATTCGCTGACTTGACACTGAACTGTCCGCCTGCTGAAACAGTCACTGTACTGCCTCCTGCATCTGTCCAATTACCAGCAGCCGCAGAGAAATCTCCATCCACTATATTCAAAACGCCTTTATAGCGAGCATTTGTTTCTGCCTGCTTGTTTTGAAGCTGACGATCAGTGGCTGGATTTTGAGCTGGTTGACTCGGTTGGGCTGGCTGAGTCGCTTGATTTGGTTTAGTTGGTTGAGTCGGCGTAGTTTGTTGACTAGGAGCTTGTTGAGATTGGCTTGGTTGAGCCTGTGTATTTTGTTGACTTTGAACCTGCTGATCCACTCCTTGTTGCGTTTGATTTTGTGAAGGTTGAACGGATTCCACAGCTTTCTGTACTTGTTCTGCTTGCCCTACTGTTTTGTTTGAAGAAGCATTACTGCTGGCTTTTGGAGCGCTGCTAGTTTTGCTAGATGAAGCAACTTTAGAGCTAGAAGAAGTTTGTACTGTTTTATTAGCACTTGCGCTAGGCTTGGTTTCTTCTTTGTGACCACAAGCCCCTAAAAGTAAGCTAGAAGCTAGAACAGTAGCAGCCATCAATTTTGTATAAGTCTTAGTTTTCATTTTTTCTCCTCCTCTGTAACATTCGGAAATCTTTTTGTAATATTATTGTAACACTAGTAATAAAGTATGTCAACTAGATAAATGGAATTTTTCAAAAAATTTTGAAGCAAATAGTATCCAGAACTTAGGCCTCCTCTCTTCTTCAGCATATATGTCGCTACTTTTATATTCGTAATGAAAATAAAAAAAGCAGAACATTTTTGTCCTGCAAGTAAAATAAAGCATCAATTTTCTTTTATTCCGATTTTTCTGTCTTCAGCCGATACACTTTTCTCGGTTTCTTCTTAGGCACGCGCTTGACACCAGCCTCTTCCAAGTATTCTCCAAATTTTACGAGAAAATTATTGCTGACGATAGGTCGTCTAGGCGAGATGAGATTGACCAACTCAGTCCCTTCATAGACAGTAAAGGGCGATTCCAGTAAATGGAGAAAAGTTGGATTCCAGTCCAGTCGTCCTTGAATACGCTTGATAGATTCCAGCAGGATTTGGTAGTGGTCAAAGGCAAAGTCCTCTGCTGTCAGGAGTCGCTCGCCGTCTCTAAAGCTCCTTGTCTTAAAGTCCACATCAAGAAAAGTGACCTCCTTGGCATCATCACCAGCCTTGACTTGGTTGATAGCGATTGCCGGCAGATAGACCAGATGGGCAATGGTGATAACCCAACCGCGCGGATCACGTCCTGGAGTGGAGACCGTCATCAGCTGCTCCACCTTTTCTAGCGGTATCTCGAGGTCTACTTCTTCCTTGACCTCGCGAATGCAGGCTTGATAGGCATCCTCATTTTTGTCCACAAAGCCTCCGACCAGAGCATATTTATTCTGATAGGGGTGGGCCTTGCGCTTGATAACCAAGAGTTTCAACTGGCCTTCTACGAAGCAGTAGGCCACCATATCCGCTGTTACGCTGGGCGTCTCATACTTAGGCAAATCCTGTGTCTTGTACCATGCCAAAAAGGCGGACTCATCCGCCATTGTTTCGTAATACTCTTTTTCCGACATTCCCACTGGGATATCCTGTTTGGTCATGAATTTTTCTTCCTTTCCTAAGCTATCTTTTCTATCAAAAATCCTCCAAATCTTGCTCTAGGCTTTCTTCACTGCCTTGGTCCACTGATACCAGCCGACAATACTATTGAGGGTATAAACCCAGTACATAGCCTGAATGTGAAGGTTGCTGCCCCACCAGAGGTAGATACTGAAGAGATTGGTCGCAATCCAGAAAATCCACTGCTCGCGGTAGAGACCCGTCATGAGAAGCTGGCCGATACCATTGGTCGCATCTGTCACACTATCGCGGAAAGGCCGGTGACTGTGAATGCTCTTATAGGCAAAGCCCATTCCAATCCAAATCAGAGCGGTCAAGGCCAAATATTTAAGCCAGCCACGCCAGTCTAACTTCTTAGCTTCAAAATGAGACGGCTCTTCCTTATCTTGTTCATTGACCCGGTTGGACAGCCAAGTATAAAGGCCAATCGGCTGCATGATAAAGAAGTAGACCGTAGTCAGCACTTCTCCATAAAAGCTAGCCTGGAAGGACAAGATGAGATAAATCGCCGAATTAACAGCTCCAAAGAGGTAATTGCTGGCCCGCCCCTCGGCTACTAGAATAACGCAGACGATGCCTGTCCAGGAAGCAAAGAGTCCCAGCCAGTCATGTTGTTCCTGCCCACTGGTAAACTCCAGAATGAAAGGCAGACTGGAAAGCGTTACGGGGAAAATCCTCAGCAGGATGCGGATTTCACTGGTAAACTCCAGAATGAAAGGCAGACTGGAAAGAGCAATCAAGTAGAGCCATTGAGTCAAGCTACGCCCGCCAAATAAATCCTGCCAGAGCAATTTAGCGATACCGCTAAAGCCCTGTTCTTTTGCTGCTGCACAGACATTCTGGAAATTCCGAGCAAAGGTTTGAGATTTTTGTTTTAGTCCTGCGTAGAGAGCTGCAGGAGAGAGTTTTTGATTTTTTACTACCATTCTATTTTA
>NZ_CALHWC010000011.1 GCF_938036805.1 uncultured Streptococcus sp. | reverse complement strand
TGAGGATCCAGCCAGCGCTTGATCGGCGTTTCCTCAGCAACCCAGTCTGCCAGTCCGCCTGGCTCAAAATCTGCGGCAGTCATGGCTGTCTTGACAGCGCCTGGCGCCAAGCCAAAAACTTGGATATTTTGATCCGCATAGTCCAAGGCTATCTGCTTGGTCAAACCAGCTAGAGCATGCTTAGAGGCTGTATAGGCTGCACCGCCTCCGCCAGCCAAAAAACTAGCAATCGAGCACATATTAATGATGATACCAGACTTTTTCTCCAGCATTTTCTGAAGGTAAAAACGAGTGATTTTCATGGTTGCGGTCAGATTCAGCGCAAAAATTCGCTCCCAATCCTCGTCACTTGTCTCGTGCAAGGGACGATAATCGTCCAAAATACCGGCCGTATTACAGAGAATGTCCACTTCAGGCAAGCTAGTGAAAAGTGGTGTCAAATCATCTGTCAAATCCATTTTAAAAAAACGTAGTTCATTTAGAAAACCCGGATTTTCACCCTTATCTACCCCATAAACGCGGTAGCCATTTTCCAAAAAGGTCAGAGCCTGAGCTCGGCCGATGCCAGAGCTAGCTCCCGTCACCAGTACCGTCTTAGTCATCTACTTCCACCCAATCTGTAGCCAGCACATCACAAGGAGTTGGACTCCACATGGAGAAGCCCTCCCCTTGGCCTGAAACATTGATGAGGAAATAAGGTGTCACTTCGAGAGCCACCCCATTCTGCTCAATCGTATCAAAGAGCTGGACATAGTTTTCCGCTCCACCCCAGCCTGTACGCACATATTTTTTCTTGGCCTTAAGGCCTGGTAAAATCTCTTCAAATGTCATGGTTTTCTCCTTTTATTTATTGGTAATCATTTACGAATTTGCTGTTAGCAGTCATAGGTAAGTTAAAGCTTCTTCTCCATCTCCACAAAGAGATGAATATCGCCATTACTTTCCTGCGGAATGCGCCTCACCACTTCAAAGCCCATGTTGAGATAAAGCTGCTGGGCCCGGTGATTGAAGTCAGCCACGGATAACCTGATGACTTGGGGCGCAAAATTTTCCATAATAAAGTCCAGAATTTCCTGCAAAAATACAGCGCCCTGACCTTTTCCGCAGTGCTCCGGCTTCATCCCCAAACCAAGCTCCAAAATTCGATCTCCTTTCTGCTCCAAGCAGAAAAATCCATAGAGATTCCCTTCTCGTACCACTTGATAATAACAATCTCCACGCGCTTCTTGGGAGACTATTTCTTCATAATCCTCCAGATCATTTTCCATATCATAAAAGTCATAAGGCGTCTCGTAATGCCAGTTCTTAGCAATTTCTAAAGCATGCTGCTGGCTTAGTGGTTCAATCATCAGCTAGTCCTCTTTTCTTTAAAATTCCCAATAAAATCGTTTCTGGTCTGCTTTTTCACTGCAGCCGAGGCTGCGATAAAATTCATGAGCTGATGAGCGGGAAATGCCTGAATTAATCCGAATCCCTGTGTAGCCTGCGGCTTTTGCCTCTTCACGCAAAGCTTGCATCAGCGCTCTGCCATGCCCCTGACCTTGAAAATCCTGAGCGACGGCCAAAGCCAAGAGATTGAGCAAGGACGGAAAATAGAGACAGTCGTAGCTAGCCGCATGAGCGTAACCTATGACCTGACCGCCTTCTTCAGCTACCAAAATCAAATGCTGGTCACTCTCTAGTAACCTTTTTAGTTGAGCCTCCGTCGCTTCCCTATCGAAGTCATAGCCCAGGCACTCAGCATTAAGCCGCTGAATGGCTGAGGCATCTCTTAGTTTTACTTTACGAATCATCTGTCACCTCATTCTATTCTTTATTATAGCAGAAAGAGAGTGGGACGGAAATCGGTAATTCGTTAAAATTCGATTTCGTCGTCCCACCTCCGCACAGTTGAGTAGGGCTGTAAAAGCTGATGAAATCAGCGTAATAGAGCCCACTCAACCACTGCGTCTTGCTCGACAATCCAAAGATAATTGAGAGGCTAGGACTTTTGTCCCAGCCTCTTTCAATAAACTATTCTCCCATCTGTCCTTTCAACCAAGACTCCGCCTCTTCTAAAGGCTGGTCTGTTAGGACATCTGGCTGAATTGCCTCATTCTCATAAAGCTTGCCCGTGCGATCTAGGATACTCGAGGTAGTCAAGAGCAAAACCGCTCCATCATATAGTTGATAATAATTATTTCCCGTAGTATAGCTTGCCGTTGGCTGACCAAATATTTTAACATTTTCCAATCCCTTAAAAGCTAAAACAGTCATCTCTCCTGAGCTACCTGTCTTCCCATTGGTAAGGACAGCTATTGGTACTTTCTTTGCTTTCTCATTAGTCTGCTCCAAACCAAGCTGCTTCAGAACATCTGACCGAGAAACCGCGCTCTTGCTTCCATTTTTATAAACGAATTGGAAGAGATCTTCATCAGGCAAAAGAGAGGACAGTCCAGCAATCATCGGATACATATTCCCGCCGGTATTGTCTCTCAAATCCACAAGAACCGCCTGATAGTCATCCTTTTTAAGAGCTGCTGACAGTTTCTCAGCATAAGCCTTCGCTGCCTGTGCATCACCAGTGAAAGCAGGAACTTTTAAATAGAGAACTCCCTCTCGATTCTGCACTTCAGGCTGGTTTTTGCTTTCTGGACTATTTTCGGGATTATCCTGTGGATTTAAAAAATAAGAATGTTTTCCGCCAGCCTCTTTGGTTAATTTTTCCAAGACAGGATAGGTATCTTGATATGTCTTAGCTGATTCAAGCTTCTCCAAGGCTTTCTTCTTCTCATTTTCCCAGTCTTTGTCCGTATAAAGACCGAAATCAAGCTTTTTCACAACCGAGCGAGCGTAGTCTTGCGGACTAGGTGGGAAAAGAAAAATGCCATAGTCTGGACCAAAGTAGGCCAGAAAACCCATTAAAAGAGCAAGCAAAACCATTACTGTCCCCAAGCAGCCTAAAAGGACTTTTTTCATAATTGCACAACCTTTCTTGTGAGGATTCCTGAGCTGATTATAGCAAAATAGAGACACGTTTTCCATGTCTTTACCTTACATTTACCATCGTCAATCTTACATTTTTGTAAGATTATTTCGCTTAAATCTACAGAAGCTTATTTCCATCTCTCACTCTTGGAAAATGCAATCATGAGACCCGAACCAGCTAGGACTGCCAAAATAACAAGACAGATATTTTTCAGGGGATAGAGCCAGTCTTTATTTTCCTCATGCCATCTTGACTTCCAAAGGCCAACATAGTCAGCGCTCATATGTTCAGGTTGATTCAGCTGGATATTGATCACAATGGCTAGTAAGATAAGGGCAAGTAAGGCAAGCGCAGACAGCCAAACCTTCTTCTTTTTCGTTAAGTTAAAACTCTTCATTCTTTTCTCTTTCTACGTTCTGTTCAGAACAACTTTTTTACACTATTTTTCTTTCACTTCTATTTCTGAATGGCGGTAGCCATAGCCAAAGTAAATCAAAATTCCCAAAAGCAGAGCGATGCCAAAGGCCAACCAAGTGTCCCAGGTGTATTGAGTCATAAAGGAAAGGCAGATGATAATAGATAAAATAGGAGTTAGAGGCACTAGCGGAGTTTTGAATTCTCCAGCTTTAGGCTGTCCCTTTTCCTTCCGCAACTTCAAAATGGCAAAGGCCAGCATAATCAGATAGGTCAATGTACAGATATTGAGGAAAGAGGCGATGCTAGCAAGAGGAAAGATACCCGCACAAATAGCTGAGGCAATCCCCACTAAGATGGTAGCATTTTGAGGCACGCGGCTAGTAGCAGTTAATTCCTTGAAAGACCGCGGTAAAAGTCCGTCACGCGCTATACTGTAAATCATCCGAGACAAGGCATAGGTCATGGAGATGCAGACGGTAATCAGGGTCAAAATCGCTACGATAGAAACATAATTGGCAGCCCAATCTAGTCCAATACTGCGAAGTGAGAAAGCTACTGCATCTGGAACATTTAGCTTGGTATAGTGGAGCAAGCCTGTCAAGACCAAGGTTACCAAGATATAGAGGATGGTTACAATCCCAAGGGAAAGGACAATGCCGCGCGGCACATTTTTTTGAGGCTCTTTGATCTCATCCACAGACATAGAAATCGACTCAAAGCCCAGAAAAGCAAAGAACATCAGAGAAGCTCCAGCCATAATCCCCGTCTGACCGCCATAAATCTGACCAAAACCAAAAGGCGCAAAGTTAGACCAATTCTCAGGTCGAAGATGGAAAAGCCCAACGAGAATAAAGAGAGCCAAGGCTGAGAATTTTAGGACAACCAAGGCTGAGTTAAAGCGCAGGGCTGCTTTTGAGTTTAGAAGTACTACGCCTGTCACAAAGACCAAAACCAGAATAGGCAACAAATCCACATAAGTCCCTGCTTTTGGATTGAATGTACCATTCAAGGCTGTCGGTAGCTGGATATGAGAGCCGCTCAAAAGCCCTTTCAAGTAAGAACCCCAGCCAGAAGCTACACCTGATATAGCTGTCATAAATTCCATGATGGTCAGCCAACCAGCCAGCCAAGCCGGAAATTCTCCTAAAACAGCGTAAATATAGCTGTAAGCTCCGCCATTAGCCGGAACTCGAGAGGCAAACTCCGCATAAAATAGAGCAGAGATGCTGACACATAGGGCAGAAATCACGATCGACACAATCAGAGCTGGACCAGCATAAGTCGCCGCCCCAATTCCTGTAACCGTGAAAATCCCTGTACCAACCATGGCACCGATCCCTAAAAGAATCAAATCCATCAGTTTCAGGTGCCGCCGCATTCCCGTCCTGTTTTTACTGGCATCCTTTTTTCGAAAAATATTCATAAAATCTCCCTCCAAAGCATAGATGGTTTATTATATCATAGATCATTGGATTTACCAAAATCTCTTTTAAAATGCCACTTTATCGTTTGGCAAAGAAATGCAAAAGAAGAAGCTGGGAAATCCCAACTTCTTACATAGAAACAATTTTACGATAACTGCGGGAAGTAATCATGAAGACGATCACATAGCTGATAAAGAAGATCGCACAGACACCCAGTGTCACAGCCAGCATGAGAGCTGAGTTAAGAACACCAAGAGCAGACAAAATCAAGCTCAGCATATGATAGGCAAAGGTCAGATGGATAAAGGCAAAGGCCAGTGGCAGGAAGAAAACAATCAAGATCTGTTTCCGAATGGTTTGTCTAATTTGTTTCTCATCCAGACCGACTTTTTGTAGAATCACAAAGCGATCCCGATCCTCGTACCCTTCTGAAATCTGCTTGTAGTAGATGATGAGAATAGTTCCCAGCATAAAGACGATTGATAGGAAGATACCGATGAAGAACATGCCACCCAGCATGCCTTTGATTTCTTGCTTATCAAAAGCTGTTACCGAGCCATAGACCGCCTGATTTTCAGGCAAGGTCTGATTAAACTGACTCAATTTTTCTTGGTAAGCATCCCTCAAATTGCGCTGTTCTTCTGCTGACAGCTTTGTATCAAGCCAACCATAATAATTAAGGTTTACAGCATATTTATCCGTCATTGCAGAGAAGATTTGGTCAGGATTTTTAAGAACCATGTAGATTTTCTCTGGGACGATCATGTTCATCTGATCGGGTAAATGACCAAAGATAAAGTCTTCTTTGAGTTCCTCTTTGATTCTAAAGGTCTGACCAGCCAGCTGCAAGTCTTGCTTAGAATCTAACTTCACACCTTGCTGATAAAGTGCCACTTCATCATCCCCAAGATCAAGAGTTTTCCCCGTCATACTCTGATAATCCGCTTCTGAAATAGCCAAAATATACGTTTTCGGTGTGACAAATTTTTGAGCGGCAGCATTGATATCGAGCTGGTTGTCAGCACGACTTGTCACTCCCATCGTATAGTATGGATAGACACCTTTCTTTGTGACTGGCAACTGCTGCTCATTCACAAACTCTGTCAGCACTTGGTCCATCTGCTCACCCGTGGTTCCTTTTCCTTGAATGCTAAAGTCATGAGGAAACATAGCCTTTTGCATGTAGTCACCGCCGGCATAGATATTAGCTCCGCCAGATAAGGTTACCAAGACCATGGTTGATAGGATAGCAATTGTCGCTAGCCCCACCGCATTTTTCTTCATGCGGAAAATCAGGTTGGAAACGGAAATCATGTTATTAGGTTGGTAATAATAGGACTTCCTCTTTTTCAAAAATTGTAGAAAGACTGTAATTCCAGCATTAAAGAGTAGATAGGTGCCTAGAATCACAAAGAGCACCGCGACAAAGAATGTAAAGACTGCTGACAAGGGATTGGTCACTCCTAGTGCAAGGAAATAACCGTATGCCAAGGCTGCAAGCCCAAGTAGTGTCTGCAGGAATAAAAAGCGACTTTTCTTTTCTCCACTATTCTTCTCTTTGACCAATTGTAGCGCATCAAGCTTTCTCAGGCGCAGACCATTGCTAATCATCAAGCAGAAAAAGACAAAGGCGTAGAAAACGGCAACCGCGATAACTACAGCAGGCTGAAAAGTTGACACCAAGACGACCTTTATCGCCATGATTTTCAGCAAGAGAGCATAGATCAACTGATCAAATAAGAGTCCAATCCCTAGTCCAAGGATAAGGGTGACCAGACCAAATACCAGTAATTCAATTACCACCATGACAAAGAGGTGGAATTTATTGAGCCCTAACACACTGTAGAGCCCCAGCTCTTTGGAGCGATTCTTGAAAACAAAGCTATTAGCATAAAAGACGATAATGCTGGTCGTGATGCTGACAATCACCATCCCAAAAGATAGCACCAGAGAAACGGCGCTTGCCCCCGTCATTTTTACTAAATTAGGATTAAAAGTCAGGGAGAAAAAGATGTAGGAGATGGCGATAGCCAGACAGGTCGCCAGAGCGAAAGGATAATAAAGCTTACGATTTTTGATTAAGTTAGAAAGCGCAAGCTTACTAGTTAATCTAAGCATGAGCTTCCACCTCACTTGCCATAACTGTCAGAGTATCGGAAATCTCTTGGAACATCTGCCGCTCGGTCTTGT
>NZ_CALHWC010000010.1 GCF_938036805.1 uncultured Streptococcus sp. | reverse complement strand
GCGTCTGCCCGCTTGAAACTAGAAGCAAATAAGGGAATTAAGATTGGAATGATTGACTTAACCTTTTGCACAATCGTTCCTTCACCAAAATCAACTCCGCGAGCCCTCTGAGCGTTCATAATTCTCGTGGTATCGTCCATTAAAGTCGGCACGAAACGCAGACTCATAGAGAGCATGAGGCCAATTTCATGTGTAGGAACTTTAAAGACTTTGAGTGGCTTTAGTAGGGCTTCTACTGCATCTGAAAGGCTGAGCGGTGTCGTGGTTAAGGTCAACAGAGTTGAAAAGAAGATAATCAAAACAAAACGGCTAAAGATAATCCCCGCTTGTGAAAGCCCAAATTCCGTAATTTTAATGAAACCAAATTGGAAAAGTACCTTGCCTCCCGCCGTTAGAAATAGCTGGAAGAGGGTGGTAAAGGCAATAATGAAAACCATTGATTGAATTCCCTTTAGGAAGAATGTCAAAGGAACTTTTGAGAGAAAAATCAGAGTAAAAACGAAAACAAATAGCAGCAAATTAGTGATGAGATTGTTGGCCCAGAAAATCAATAAAATAAAGCAGAACATGGCCAACAATTTACTGCGCGGATCCAATCGATGGATGACTGAATTTCCTGGGATATACCGTCCTAAAATCAATTTATCCATGTATCATCTCCTTAAATTCCTCAATCGTAATCGGATAATGAGTAAATTTCATTCCTTTTTCAGCTAATTCTTGAGCAAATTTCGTGATTTTAGGCACTCCTAGCTGAATTTTTTCCATAAAATCAATATCTTGAAAAACCTGAGCAGGCTGCCCGCTTTTGACGACGCGCCCCTTCTCTAAAACATAGACTGTATCAGCAAAATTCGCTACATCATCCATTAAATGGGTTACAAGAACAATGGTCATTCCAGCTTGATGCAGTTTCTTAAAGAGTTCCATCAATTCCTTTCGCCCTGCTGGATCAAGTCCAGCCGTTGGCTCATCCAGAACTAAGATATCAGGGTCCATTGCTAGGATTCCGGCAATGGCGACCCTTCTCATCTGCCCGCCAGAAAGTTCAAAAGGACTGCGGCCAAATAATTCTTCGGAAATGCCGACAAGGCTTAATTTTTCACGCGCTAAAGCCTCGGCTTCTTCTTTAGAAACACCAAAATTTTGCGGGCCAAAGGCCACGTCTTTCAAAACAGTCTCATCAAAAACTTGACTTTCAGCAAACTGAAACACCAAACCGACCTGTTTACGAACTTGTTTGATGTCCTTGTTGACGGAATTTGAAGTGATGGTGACATGGTTGACTTGCACGCTGCCCTCACTAGGAGTCAGCAAGCCATTCAAGAGCTGTAAAATGGTTGATTTTCCGCTACCAGTGTGTCCAATCAAAGCCGTATAGCTACCATCTTTGATTTCCAAATCAACTTCAAAAAGCGCTGGACCCTCAAATGGAGTTCCAGCCTGATAGGTATAACTGACTTTATTTAGAGTAATTCCCATAATTGTTCCTGCAATTCTTTTTCAGTTAAATAGGTTTCTGGTAGAGTTAGCCCAGTTTGAATCAAGGCAGCTTTGACCTGGTTGACAAAGGGTTGATCTAAGCCCAAGTCTTCCAAATCAGGTCTAGAAAAGAGTTCTCTTGGTGTAGCAGTGGACTCAACCTGACCATTTTTCATAACAAGTACACGGTCACTCAGCGAAATCTCGTCCAAATCGTGAGTAATGGAGATGACTGTTAAATGATTCTTATCTTTAATTTCCTTAACAGTCCGAATCAATTCCAGACGTCCTTCTGGGTCTAACATACTGGTTGCTTCATCCAAGATGATAATATCTGGCTGGAGCGCGACTACGCCAGCAATAGCGACTCTTTGCTTCTGTCCGCCAGAAAGTCGAGCAGGTTCCCTCTCTTTAAAATTCTGCATGCCGACTAGCTCCAGAGCTTCGTGGACCCGTTTCACCATCATCGGATAATCCATGCCTTGATTTTCTAGACCAAATGCAACGTCATCCTCAACAGTCGCCCCAACAAACTGATTATCAGGATTCTGAAAGACCATGCCGATTTGGCGACGTTTTTCCCAGACATTACCAGCCGTCAATTTATCTCCAGAAATGATGATATCACCACTCTCGGCCTCTAAAAGACCGTCAATCAAACGAACTGTAGTCGATTTTCCGCTGCCATTGTGACCGACAATAGATAACCATTCTCCTTGTTTCACGTGAAACGAGACGTCTTTTAAAATATAATCTTCAGACTTATGGTCATAGTGATAACTAAGATTTTTTACTTCAATGATATTTTCCATATTATTTAAATGTATCTTTAAAGAGATAGGCACTGCCCTTGAAATAATCATATCCAGAATAAATAGTGAAAATCAGGGCTATGTAAAGGAGAATCTGACCGAGTAACGTCCAATGGAGCAAAAGAAAGAGGATGGCAAACATCTGCGTGAAAGTCTTGATCTTGCCTGGCATAGCGGCCGCTAGAACTGTTCCGCCAGTTTCGACTAGGAGAAGTCTCAAACCAGTGACGGCCAGCTCTCGGCAAATGATGATAGCTACTACCCAAGCAGGAGCCATTTTCATTTCAATCAGCATGATAAAAGCGGACATAACCAGCAGTTTATCGGCCATAGGATCGGCAAATTTCCCAAAATTGGTCACGACCTGCCACTTGCGCGCCAGATAGCCATCCAGGTAGTCTGTGATGCTGGCAAGGGCGAAAATGATTCCAGCTAGGATATGCATGGCTGGCGAATGCCCAAAAGTCAAAATCAAAATAAAGATTGGAATTAAGGCAATTCTGGCAAGGGTTAAAGCGTTGGGGATATTCTCTTTTTTCATCATTCTTCCTTTATGATTCAATTGTAAGGGTAATTATAACACTGTCGCTGGTCAAGGTAGATAGGTCTATTTTTTGACTGCCGACAGTGACAGTGACGCCTTTTACGACTCCTAGAGTTATTGTATAAATTGTATTGGGAGAGAGTGTCACTGTTTGGCTTGATTGGGTTGGAGTAAGGGTTATACCTGCTGCCAAGTCCGTATTTGTCACACTAATCCAGCTTTGGGTGTTGTTCGCTGAGATTGTTAACTGAGTAGTTTGCGACTCGCCGCGATATTTTGCAGTTAAATAGTTTCCTTCTCCAGTGACTTCCAGCTTTTCTTTTGTTGAGCTAGAGTCTGTAGTGGAGGTATCAGGTGGAGTTGAACGTTCTTCGAGACTTGAGCCAGAGACGAGACTGTAACTATCGGAGCTGGTAAACTGCGGAGTAGTTGTATTTGCATATTGCCAAACATAATAGGTGACAAAAATAATGATAGACAGGGCAACTACTAGGAAATAAAAGAGCGGAAGTGAAAAGGAACGATTTTTATATTTTCTGCTTCGAAATTCTTCGTTTTCAGCTAATTCAATTTCGTCATAAACGACAGTATTATCTGTGTCGTATGCCTCCAATAGAATCTGCTCGTCTAAATCCAGAGCCCAAGCATATTTTCGTAGCAGGCTACGGACGTAAAAGGCATTCGGAAATTTTTCGTATTGATTGTTTTCAAGAGCCTTTAGGTAGTCAGTTTTTATATCTGTTTTTTTGGCTGCATCTGCTAAAGTAAGTTTTTGATTTACTCGAGCAAGTCTGAGTACCTCTCCTATCGTTTTTTTTCTCATAGGGATAGTCCTTTTCTCTTAGACATTATTCTAACAAAATTTTGAAATAAACTTGGAACTATTTTGGAAAAATAGTAAAATCTGTCATATCACACTGGTCGATAAAGAGACGTCCGACTTTTAAGACGTCATTTAAAGTGATATCCTGTAAAATCTTAGGCAAATCAAAAAGATTTTCACCTTTTAAATGCGGTTCATACTGGGTTGCCATGTACTCAAGAGAATTCAAACCATGCAGAAGATCTCCAAACATTTCACTTTTAATCGTGTCTAGATGTGTTTCTGTGACATCTGGATCCTGAGCAAACTTCCGAATGGCTGAGCGGAATTGATGAGAAATTCCCACTGGTTCCTGCGTGTCCATGGTTAGGATGACAAAGTGGAAATCCTTTTCCACCTCTACTTCAAGAGTGAGCGAATTGTCAATCTTTCCATTTTCATATAGGTTCTGGAAACGCTTGGAAGTCCAACCAAACATCATGGCAAAAAGCAATTTCAGGGCAATTTTATAGCGATAAAGCTCCGTATCCTGTATCGCATCTTTCCCACGAATACCAATCGCCAACTTAGGACTAGCAACTTCCATCCGACTAGTAGCGGTTGGAAGCACAGGTTGTAAGATGATAGGCTCTTTTTCAATTACTGAAGTTAATAATTGAGGCGATAAGGTCTCTTGTGTTTGGACAATGTCTTCAAAAGTGGACTCCAAGTCGAAATTTCCAATGACAAATAAGGTCATATTGGACGGACGGTAGAAAAGCTCGAAGTTCTCTGTCAGATCTTCCACAGTAATATCCATGATGGACTCTGTCGTTCCGGCGATATCTTCTGCTAGTGGAGTTTGAGGGTAGAGATTGCTCAAAGCACCAAAGAAGAGCCGATAATCTGGATCGTCTTGGTACATTTCGATTTCTTGCTGGATAATTCCTTGCTCACGCTGAACAGATGCTTCTGAAAAATTAGCTTGGGAAACGAGTTCCTGCAACATCTTCAGATTTTCTGTTACACAGTTTGTCGTAGAAAACAGATAGCTGGTCCGTGTAAAGCTTGTAAAGGCATTACTTTCTGCGCCAAACTTGGTAAATTCCTGCAGCAAATCCTCGCCGTTTTCACGCTCGAATAATTTGTGCTCCAAAAAATGCGCAATCCCTGCTGGATAATGAGAAACTTGCTTTGTTTCACGTGAAACAACCTTAGTATCAACAGAGCCAAAATGTGTTGAGATGATGCCGTAGGTTTCATTAAAATCATTTTTAGGGAGTAGGTAAACCTGCAATCCATTTGCTAGCACTGCCCGATAGATGCTTTCTCCCACGGCTATATAATTGATTTTTTCTAGACCTGGATTCTGCATTATTTCCCTTCCATAAAGTAAATCGCCTGTAATTTTAACTGCTGGGCTGCCTCTATAAGATCAGCTTTGCTGACATTTTCTAATGCTTTCAGCCAAGCCTCTAGTGATAGAAATTTTTTCCCTAGAACAGAGGACATGTATGCACGCTCAATCAAGGTGTTTTGTCGATCCTGAGCCAGAAGTATTGAATTTTTCAGCATGTTCTTGGTTTGCTCAAGTTCTTCATCTGTGAAATGTCCCCGCTTCAAATCTAGAATTTGGCGGTTGATTAAAGCGATGGTCTTTGTCCGATTTGCTTGGTCAATTCCAGCATAGATTCGCATCAAACCAGAAAAAATATCAAAACTACTAGAAATAGTGTAGGCTAGGCTCTCTTTTTCCCGAACATTGACAAAGAGTTTGGAATGAGCAAATCCTCCCAATAAGCCGTTCAAAACAATCAGGGGCAGATGGCCTCTATCTCCATATTGACTAGAAAAATGGTAGGCCAGTTCAACAATAGACTGATGCACATCTCGCTGCTCCAGCTTTTCTTTGGTTATATTTGAATAGTTTTGTTGGTAGCTAAGCTGTAAAGGTTGCTCTCGTTCAGAAAAATGGAATTTTTGGATTTTCTCACGGACAGCAATTTCATTGAAATCACCGATGAAGAAAAAATCGATTTGATCCTGATTTAGCATTTGCTGAAAAGCAGCAAAACTAGTTTCAGCTGTTTCTTTTTCTACTAGCTCGATTGTTGCCACGCGTGGAATCCGCATTTCTGGTAAATCGTAAAATAAATTATTTAACTCTCTGTGAGCATGGTAGAAATGATTCTCAATTTCAGCTTCCAAGTCTGTTAAAACATTTCTCTTTTCAATTTCAAAGGTTTTGGTATCAAAAGCCTGTCCATTTGACAGAGGAAAAAAGAGACTAGCCTTCAAAAAATCTAGTATTTCATCTGCCAACATATTTTTTCGGCTCAAGAATTGATCCCGCACGAAAGAAAGATTGATATCTAGATAATGCACTAATCCCCGTCGTGAAAGGCTTGTCGAGTAATTAGCACCGTATAAATTCGCTAATTTTTCTCGAAAGGCTTGCGATGTTGGATAAAGAGCATTTGAAGTCTCCAGCATACTGGCCGTAAGAACCCGCCCAGCTATTGTTTTTTCAGACATAGGAGCTGAAAATCGCACTTTAATTTTATTGGTTTTAAATTTTTCTGACTGAATGAAGTGAAGATGTACTCCTTTTATGATTTCCATTGCGCTCCTCATACCGAATAATATAGACTTCTATTATAACACGAAATGCTATTTAATGCTTTGTAAGGATCGGCAATTTTAGTGATTAAAGCGTTTTCTGTTTTTCTAGTAAAACTTGTCCTTGAATGAGACTACCACGGAACAGTTTCTGCTTAAATTATGATATAATGACAAGGATTGAGGTGAAATATGGAATATAAATTATTTGACGAATACATTACTCTACAGGCTCTCTTAAAAGAAGTCGGCATTATTCAAAGTGGAGGAGCAATCAAGTCCTTTTTAGCAGATAATCAGGTCTTTTTTAACGGCGAACTAGAAAATAGACGAGGGAAAAAACTTAGAATTGGAGATATCATTTCTCTCCCAGACCAAGAGCTGGAGATCATCCTCCTTGCTCCAAGTCAGGAGGAAATCCTTGAACACCAAGAGGAGCAAGCAGAGAAAAAAAGAGTGGCAGACTTAGTTAAAGCCATGAATAAGGACTTGAAAAAATCTCAACCAGCAAAAAAAGAACAGAAGAAAAGAAAGCCCGAGCAGAAAAATAAAAAAGGTCCTGTTCGCTTTCCAGGAACCTAAGCCATGTGGTTAAAAACGCTGAAAATTAAACATTTTCGTAATTACCAGTCTGCAGAGGTTGATTTTGATCCTGGCCTTAATATCTTTCTGGGACAAAACGCACAGGGGAAAACCAATATTCTTGAAGCCATCTATTTTTTAGCTCTTACTCGCAGTCACCGGACCAGAACTGATAAGGATTTGATTCATTTCCAAGAAAAAAATCTGCAAATTTCAGGAATTATTGAAAAAACAGCGGGTAAAATCCCACTTGACATTGAGTTGACACCGAAGGGGAGAATCACCAAAATAAATCATTTAAAACAAGGGAAATTATCAGATTATATAGGGGTTGTCAACGTTGTCTTGTTTGCTCCAGAAGATTTACAGCTCATTAAAGGCGCCCCTGCTTTGCGCCGAAAATTTATTGATATTGAGCTTGGGCAAATCAAGCCCATCTACCTTGCTGACTTATCTAGCTATAATCATGTGCTCAAGCAAAGAAATGCTTATCTTAAGGCCAATGATAAGATCGATGAAACCTTTCTCTCTGTTTTAGATGAGCAACTGATTGATTTTGGTTGTCGTGTTATGCAACATCGCCTAGACTTTATTGAAAAGCTAGAAGATTTTGCTCAGGAAAGTCATGGCGATATTTCTCAAGGAAAAGAGAAGTTGACAATCAAGTATGTATCCTCTGTTCCGTTTTCGTGTCTCGAAGAATTGGAAGCTTCTTTTCGAGCAGCCTTATCAGAAAGCCGTAGACGCGATCTTTTCAAAAAGAATACAGGTGTCGGACCTCACCGAGACGATATCAACTTTTTTATCAATAATATGGATGCTGGATTTGGTAGCCAAGGCCAACATCGTAGCCTTGTCCTATCTCTCAAGTTAGCTGAAATTAAACTCATCGAGAATCTTACAAAAGATACTCCAATATTATTGCTTGACGATGTAATGAGTGAACTTGACAATATGCGTCAATTAAAATTGCTAGAAACCATCTCTCAAAACATTCAGACATTCATTACAACAACCAGCCTTGATCACCTACAAAATCTACCAGACGATATTAATATTTTTCAGATAAGTCAAGGCGTAATTAAGAAAGAAGAGAACCTTGGTTTTACAAACAAGTAAAATAATTGTAAATTTAATTTACAACTTTGTAAACTAGAAAACAACCTTGTCAAGGAGTTGACAAGGTTGTTTTTATTTATAATTTTATTGGACAGAGTAGTTTGGAGCTTCATTTGTGATTTGTACATCGTGAGGGTGACTTTCTTTCAAACCAGCACCACTCATCTCAATAAATTGAGCATTTTCATGAAGTTCTTGTAGGTTAGCTGCACCGACATATCCCATACCAGAACGGATCCCGCCCAACATTTGGAAGACGATATCTGCAGCCGCTCCTTTATAAGCTACACGCCCTTCAATTCCTTCTGGAACTAGCTTATTAGCTTCATTGACAGAACCTTGGAAGTAGCGATCACTGGAACCTTTCTTCATAGCTGCGATAGAGCCCATTCCGCGGTAAGTTTTAAATTTACGTCCTTGGAAGATTTCAGTTTCACCTGGCGCTTCGTCTGTTCCAGCAAACATGGATCCAAGCATAACTGCATTTCCACCTGCAGCAAGAGCCTTGACGATATCACCTGAGTACTTGATTCCTCCATCAGCAATGATGGTCTTTCCATACTCACGCGCAACTGCAGCTGCATCGTAGATTGCTGTGACTTGTGGTACACCGACACCGGCAATGACACGAGTTGTACAGATAGAACCTGGTCCGATTCCGACCTTAACCACATCAACACCTGCTTCATAAAGAGCGCGTGCCCCTTCAGCAGTTGCGATATTACCCGCAATCAAGGTGCGGTCTGGAAAGTGTGCACGAATTTCAGCAATTTTACGTAGAACGCCAGCAGAATGACCGTGTGCTGTATCAATAACAATGGCATCTGCTCCCGCTTCGAAGAGGGCTTCTGCACGCTCAAAAGTATCTGAAGTTACACCAACGGCCCCCGCAACTAGTAGACGACCAAATTCATCCTTGGCTGCATTTGGAAACTCAATGACTTTTTCAATATCTTTAATGGTGATAAGACCAGAGAGGCGACCGTTTTCATCTACTAAAGGTAGTTTTTCAATTCGGTGTTCTTGCAAGATTCTTTCAGCCGTTGTTAGATCAGTTCCGACTGGGGCTGTAACAAGATTTTCACTAGTCATGTGATTAGAAATTGGTTGATTGTAATCTGAAATAAAGCGCAAATCGCGGTTGGTTAAGATACC
The DNA here is from genome assembly GCF_938036805.1 of uncultured Streptococcus sp. Lineage (GTDB taxonomy): Bacteria > Bacillota > Bacilli > Lactobacillales > Streptococcaceae > Streptococcus. The sequence goes on along the minus strand of NZ_CALHWC010000010.1, from coordinate 7,082 downwards.
AACCAATTTACGATTTTCCATCGTTTCAACCACTGGTACCCCACTGATGCGGTAGCGTCCCATCAATTCATCCGCTTCAGCAATTGTATGATTAGGAGTCAGGAAGAATGGATCAATAATGACACCATTTTCAGAACGTTTTACCTTACGAACCTCATCAGCCTGCTGCGCAATAGACATATTTTTGTGGATGACACCTAAACCGCCGGCTCGGGCAATAGCAATCGCCATTTGACTTTCGGTAACTGTATCCATAGCCGCAGTAATAATTGGGATATTTAATTTTAAATTCTCAGCAAGTTTTGTACTTAAATCAGCATCATTTGGCAACACGTGACTTTCAGCTGGAATAAGCAATACGTCATCAAAGGTAAAACCTTTTTTCAAAAATTTAGTGTCCCAGTTAGACATCCACAGTTTCCTCTTTTCTTATATATTGAGCAGGGCTCGTCTTTTTATTGTTATTATCATACCATTCTATAGGCATTTGTCAATGATTATTGTGTAAAAATTAAAAACCATCTCTTTTTTGGGTAAAAGACGATGGTTTTTGTCGCAATTAGATCTTATCGTTCGTTATTTAAAGTAATTAATTCCCATTGCATTTTTGACTTCTGACAGGGTTTGTCCAGCAACTTGTCGAGCACGATCACTGCCTTCTTTCAGCATGTCATAAACTTGCCCCATGTCTTTTGCAAACTCAAGTCGACGCTCTCTGATTGGTCCTAATTCCCGCTCTAAAATCTCTAAGAGATAGCGTTTAGTTTTGACATCACCCAGACCACCACGTTGGTAGTGTTCTTTCATAGCCACAATTTCAGCAGCATCTTCTGGTCGACCAAAAACATCCAGATAATGGAAAACCATATTACCTTCGATTTTTCCTGGATCTTCAACTTTGATGTGGTCGGGATCAGTATACATGCTCATGACCTTTTTCTTGAGAGTATCCATATCATCCGCTAGATAAATCCCATTGTTCAATGATTTGGACATTTTAGCATTGCCATCAAGCCCTGGTAGACGACCAGCCGCTTCATTTTCTGGATAGATGCCTTCTGGCTCCACCAAAACTTCGCAGTCATAAGCATGATTGAAGGAACGAACAATTTCTCGTGTCTGCTCAATCATCGGTTTTTGGTCATTTCCCACAGGCACATAATTGGCCTTAAAGGCTGTAATGTCCGCAGCTTGAGAGATAGGATAAACCAAAAATCCAGTTGGGATACTTTCTCCAAATCCTTTCTGAGCAATTTCTGTCTTGACAGTCGGATTGCGCTCTAAACGAGCTAAAGACACCAAATTCATGTAGTACATTGACAGTTCTGCCAACTCTGGAATTTGACTTTGGATGAAAATAGTTACTTTTTTTGGATCCAGTCCAGCTGCCAGATAGTCTAAGGCTACATTGCCAATGGATTCTACAATTGTTTGTGGATCTTTCGCATGGTCTGTCAGAGCTTGTTGATCCGCTAGAAAAACAAACATCTCATACTTGTCTTGATTTTGTAAAAGGACACGGTTACGTAAGCTTCCTACATAATGACCAATATGTAATTTTCCAGTCGGACGGTCTCCGGTTAAAATAATGGGTTTTGTCATTGCTTGCTCCTCAATTAGTATTGCTCTCATTATATCATTTTCAAAGAAAATGCGGAAGAAGCTAGAAGAAAAAAGAAGAAACGCAGCACAAAAAACAATTAATTGACAACATGTTTACAGTATATTTACAAGATTTATGGCATATTTATCTCTTAAAATAGTTTTTTATCCTATAATAATTTGAAAAAAGAAGAATTTTCTAGTAAAATGGAGGAGATTACATATATAGGAGAAAATCATTGCTTACAGTATCTGATGTGTCACTGCGTTTCAGTGATCGAAAATTATTTGATGAAGTAAATATTAAATTTACAGAAGGAAACACTTATGGCCTGATTGGGGCGAATGGTGCGGGTAAGTCCACCTTCTTGAAAATTTTAGCTGGAGATATTGAGCCGACGACAGGCCATGTTTCTTTGGGGCCAGATGAGCGACTTTCTGTTTTGCGTCAAAATCACTTTGACTATGAGGATGAGCGGGTCATTGATGTTGTTATCATGGGGAATGAGCACCTTTACAATATCATGAAGGAAAAAGATGCCATCTATATGAAGCCTGACTTTTCTGACGAGGATGGGGTTCGAGCGGCTGAGCTGGAAGGTGAATTTGCTGAGTTGGGTGGCTGGGAAGCTGAAAGTGAAGCTTCTCAATTGCTACAAAATCTCAACATTCCTGAAGACTTGCATTACCAAAATATGAGTGAATTGACAAACGGCGACAAGGTCAAGGTTCTTCTTGCCAAGGCTCTTTTTGGCAAGCCTGATGTCTTGCTTCTAGACGAGCCGACCAATGGTTTGGATATTCAATCCATTACTTGGTTGGAAGATTTCTTGATTGACTTTGACAATACAGTTATTGTCGTATCCCACGACCGTCACTTCTTAAATAAAGTTTGTACCCACATGGCTGACCTTGATTTTGGTAAGATCAAACTTTATGTCGGAAACTATGATTTCTGGAAAGAATCAAGTGAATTGGCAGCTAAGTTGCTCGCTGACCGAAATGCTAAGGCGGAAGAAAAAATCAAGCAATTGCAAGAGTTTGTTGCTCGCTTCTCAGCCAATGCTTCTAAGTCTAAACAGGCAACCTCTCGTAAAAAGATGCTGGATAAGATTGAATTGGAAGAAATTGTTCCGTCAAGTCGAAAATATCCATTTATCAGCTTTAAAGCGGAACGGGAAATCGGGAACGATCTCTTGACAGTAGAAAATCTTTCTGTCAAGATTGACGGCGAAACCATTCTTGACAATATCAGCTTTATCCTTCGTCCTGGCGATAAGACAGCTTTGATTGGACAAAATGATATTCAAACAACCGCCTTGATTCGTGCCTTGATGGGAGATATTGACTATGAAGGAACTATCAAGTGGGGTGTTACAACCAGTCGTTCTTATTTGCCAAAAGATAATTCTCGCGACTTTGCTGGTGGTGAATCTATTCTTGATTGGCTCCGTCAATTTGCGAGCAAGGAAGAGGATGATAACACCTTCCTTCGCGGTTTCTTGGGTCGGATGCTCTTCTCTGGCGATGAGGTTAACAAGTCTGTCAACGTCTTGTCAGGTGGAGAAAAAGTTCGCGTCATGCTATCTAAGCTCATGCTTCTCAAGTCAAATGTTTTGGTCTTAGACGATCCTACTAATCACTTGGATCTGGAATCTATTTCTAGTCTTAATGATGGTTTGAAGAACTTTAAAGAGTCGATCATTTTTGCTAGCCATGACCATGAGTTTATTCAAACCTTGGCCAACCATATCATCGTTCTCTCAAAAAATGGTGTGATTGACCGCATTGACGAAACTTATGATGAATTTTTGGAAAATCAAGAGGTTCAGGCAAAAGTCAAAGAACTTTGGAAAGATTAATAAGTTGTCAATATGGGTTGACACAGGTTTACAGAGGCATGAAACAACGTTTCGGCCTCTTTCTCTATAAGAAACATGGAAAAAATCAGATATTTTTTTAAGAAAAATTGGCTTTATTTTGCCTCCTTCATCTTACCTTTTCTCATTATGTGTTTTGTTTATCTGAGTCAAGGTATTTACTGGAGAAGTGATACTTCGCCGTTACTTGGAGACGGTTTCCATCAGTATGTCGTATTTGATACGACCTTGAGGAATATCCTTCATGGAACGGATAGCCTTTTTTACACATTTTCAAGTGGATTAGGACAAAATTTCTATGCCCTCTCCAGCTATTATCTAGGAAGTTTCCTTTCCCCCTTCGTCTACTTTTTCGATTTAAAATCAATGCCGGATGCGGTCTACTTGTTTACTCTTATAAAGTTTGGCTTGATTGGCTTGACAACTTGTATTAGTATTAAAGGGATCTTTAAAAAAATTCCAGAAACACTAATCTTGATTCTGTCAACTTCCTTTGCCTTGATGAGTTTCTCAGTCAGTCAACTAGAAATTAAAACTTGGTTAGATGTATTTATATTGGTACCCCTTATTATCTTTGGTTTACATAAGTTGATGAATGGACAAGGGAGAGTTTTATACTTTACAAGCTTGTCAATTCTCTTTATCCAGAATTATTATTTTGGTTACATGATGGCTCTGTTTTTAGTTCTTTGGTATCTCGTTCAGCTTTCTTGGGACTTTAAGGCCAGGATTCGGTCTTTCCCTGATTTTGCTATCGTGTCAATATTAGCAGGGCTTACTAGTCTAATTATGATTTTGCCGACTTATCTAGATCTGAGTTCACATGGTGAGACCTTGACAAAGGTTGAAGGTTTGTTTACTGAAAAAAGTTGGTATCTAGATATTTTTGCTAAAAATTTTATAGGAAGTTTTGACACAACTAAGTATGGCTCTATTCCTATGATTTATGTTGGTCTATTTCCTCTTATTTTAAGTATCTTGTTTTTCACGATAAAAAGTATTAAGCTTCGCGTGAAACTGGCCTACATTTTGTTGATTGGCATTTTTATAGTGAGCTTCCGACTGCAGTATTTGGATTTACTCTGGCAGGGAATGCATGCGCCGAATATGTTTTTACATCGCTATTCTTGGCTTTTCTCTCTTCTTATCATTTTGATGGCTGCAGAAACGCTCAATAGTTTGGAGGAAGTTAAATGGTGGCAAGTATTTCTTAGCTTTCTGCTCATCTCTTTTGGTTTTCTAGCCACCTTATACTATAGTAAACACTATGATTTTCTTGGTCCTGAAAATTACATTTTTACTTTAGAGTTTTTCTTTGCCTATCTCTTAATCAGCTTTGCTTTTATTCGTTGTCACGTTAGGCAGAGTATGTTTACACTATCTTTACTGTTTTTTGTGGTTTTTGAGCTCACCTTAAACTCCTATTATCAGGTCGATGGTATTGCTAAAGAATGGGTCTTTGCAAGTCGTTCTTCCTATTCGAAAAAGATGGATGAAGTTGACAATCTTGTCAAGTATAGTAAGAGGGAAAATAGAGATTTCTTTCGAACAGAGAGGCTTGATCCTCAGACTGGCAATGACAGTATGAAATTTAATTATAATGGAATTTCTCAATTTTCATCAGTCAGAAATACGCAAGCTAGCTCGACTTTAGATAAATTAGGATTTAAATCGGCAGGAACTAATCTTAATCTCCGCTATCAAAATAATAGCATTTTGATGGATAGCCTTTTTGCTGTAAAGTATAACTTGTCTGAGACAGATCCGCAAAAATTTGGTTTTTATGCTGAGAAGACTGAGCGATCAATGACATTGTATGAAAATAATTATGCTTTGGGTTTGGCTTTCTTAACCAATGATGTTTACAAAGATGTCAAGTTTACAAATTTAACACTTGACAATCAAACAGCCTTTTTAAATCAATTATCAGGTTTGAATCATAAATATTATGAGAGGATTTCTATAGTTGGTAATGAGGAAGAGACTGAAGGAAAAGTAACGGCAAGCATCGAAAATGACAGTCAATTAAGTTATGCTAGCATCACCTATACAATTGAGGTAGCTGCAGGTAGTCAAGTCTATGTCAACCTTTCAGATCTTGATTTTTCAAACGATAATCAAACGGATGTCAATATCACTGTAAATGGAATCACGAATCGTTATTCAACTCATAATGTTTTTCCATTTTTGAATATTGGTTATTTTAAGGAAGCACAAACGGTTTCTATCCAATTTTCTTTTCCAGAGAATCGAACTGTTTCTTTTAACCAGCCAGAGTTTTTCTCTGTGGATGTAAACAAATATCAGCAACTCATAAGTAAATTGAAAGAACAAGAAGTTTCTGTGACGACAAAATCCAATACGGTAACGGTTGATTATCACGCGGATAGAGATAGTTCTCTCTTTTTCACCATTCCTTACGATAAGGGCTGGACAGCTAGTGTAGATGGCAAGAAGGTTCCGTTAAAACGTGCGCAGAATGGTTTTATGAAACTTGATGTGAACAGAGGAGCAGGTAGAGTTACTTTATCATTTGTTCCAAGGAGATTAAAGGAAGGAACTGCAGCTTTCATTTTAGGAATAGTTTTATTTTTCTTCTATGATAGGGTTCGATTTAAATGGAGAAAAAAACAAAGAGATAGTTCAGCATAGCCTTTACATCATCAAAAAAGCTTTAGAATATATGTCTGTTTTTACAAGTTCTTCAATAGTCTGTAATATAATTCATCAAAGTAATAAAGTTCTGTAATACTTTTGCTTTAGGATAGATATATCACAGAAAAGGAGAATTCTAAACATGAATTTGTATTTTAAAAATAGAATGATGAAAGCAGGCTTGCTCAGTTTGATGGCAGGAGCTACTGCTTTGCTTCCGATTGTAGCCAATGCAGAAAGTTATACTGTCAAGTCAGGTGACACCTTGTCCGCGATTGCTGCTTCTCATCAGACGACTGTTGACAAGATTGCGCAAAAAAACAAGATTAGCAATATCAATCTGATTAGTGTTGGCCAGGTTTTAGAACTGGACGATGATGTATCTGAGCAAATGACTGTTGAAAAATCAGATAAGGCTGAGCAATCTACTGTAAACCCAAGTTCTGGCTTGAGTGCTGAGGATGCAGAGGCTAAGGAGTGGATTGCTCAAAAAGAATCCAGCGGCAGTTATACAGCGCAAAATGGGCAATACTATGGTCGCTATCAGTTGACCATCACCTATCTAAATGGAGATTTATCACCAGAAAATCAAGAGAAGACAGCGGATGCTTATGTAGCAGGTCGCTATGGCTCATGGTCGGCTGTTAAAAATTTCTGGTTAGCAAATGGCTGGTATTAAAACTTTAGGAAAAATTATATTTACAGGGATTGGAGTTTATATTCTAGTCCCTTTTTTATAATTATTAGTACATTTTTGCTTGGAATATGATATTTTTTATCAAGATGTTTACAATACTGTAAATTTACTTGACAACTTATAAAGCTCTTCAGATTGGCCAAAGGTTATTCGTTGTTCTCCGTGCTAAATCATGCTATAATAGACCTTGCTCAAGCGACCTTCAATCGTTGAAAGCACAGCACGACCTTCAATCGTGAAATAACGAA
>NZ_CALHWC010000009.1 GCF_938036805.1 uncultured Streptococcus sp. | reverse complement strand
ACGTTTGTGCTTGATCACACAAAAGATTACGAAACATGTTCTTCGGTTTTTGCTTCCTTGGTGCTGCTCTCAGCTATCAGCACTCTCTGTGCAAGTTAGCAAGCCTACTCTGCTTCTCTTTTACTTTTAAATTGTATTTATTATAGTCGAACCCAGGACATTTTGCAAGTGGTTTAAGGCAAATTTGTGATTTTCCTCTGACAAAGAAGCCACAGCCGGCTCTATCACTTGGATCTGATAACCTAGATTATAGGCATCGATCGCCGTATGCAGGACGCAAATATCCGTCAAGACTCCAGTCAAAATGACCGTATCCACCTTTCTTTCTCGCAATCGAATATCTAAATCCGTGCCAGAAAAAGCAGAATAATGACGCTTATCCATCCAAAAGACCCGAGAGTCTGCTTGATGCTTCTCATAAAAATCAGCCAAAGGCCCGTAAAGATTGCGCCCGCTCGTTCCCTTGATATTGTGGGGCGGAAAAAGCTTGCTTTCTGGGTGAAAGGCGTCATTTTCATCATGGGCATCAATAGTAAAGAAGATATAGTCGCCTCGATCAAATGCCGCCTCGGTCACTTGAGCAATAGCTTCAGAAATCGCCTGAGCCGGCGCTCCTGCTGTTAACTTACCCTCATCTGCAACAAAATCAACTGTATAATCAATGGAAATCAGTGCTTTAGCCATTAGTAGTCCCTCTTTTTAATTTCCTCAAAAACATCTGGAATCAGGACTTTCAGATAAGTCCCTTTCATTCCCAGCGAGCGGCTTTCAATAATTCCCGCACTTTCCAGCTTACGCAAAGCATTGACAATAACTGAGCGGGTAATCCCGATGCGGTCGGCAATGACAGAAGCCGTCAGTTGCCCTTCATTGCCATTGAGCTCTCCCAGAATAGCTGAAACAGCTCTTAGCTCTGAGTAAGACAGAGTATTGACCGCCATAGTCACAGCTGTCCGGCGGCGGATGTTCTTCTCATCTTCTTCCCGCTGGAAGTTAAGCAGCTGAATACCGACCACTGTGCTGGCAATCTCGACCAAAATCAAATCGTCATCCAAAAATTCTTTATCATTGCGCCAGATAATCAGCGAGCCCAAGCGAATTCCTGAAACATGAATCGGTGCGATAGTAGTCAAACCATCTGGAAATTCATCCTTGGTTTCCACTGGAAAAATGGTCAAATCGTGAGTTACAGGCAGATTAGCCTCCGTCTCATACACCATGTTTGCTTCTTGGACATATTCTTTGGGGAATGTCTTGTCTTGGAAAAAGGCTTCTACACGATCATTATTTGTCTTGTAGCGCATGAAATAACCCAAAAGACGGCCCTTGCTGTTGATGATGCAGGCATTGCAATGAATAATATCAGCAAGCTGGCGAGTGATCGCATTGTAAGGAAGTTCCTCCTGAAGTTGCTCTTCTGAACGTTTCAAGATAGAAGTAATCTTCCTTGTTTTTTCTAATAGTTTTGCCATACATTTACCTCGTATTTAGTCTCCTTGATTGTATCATAATCGACCGAAATTTTCAATAATTATCTGAAAATTGTGTATTGAAAAAAAATTCGCTACAATTCTGAAAGATTCAGAATTTAATGATAGCGAAAAAAATCACTTCATCAAAAAAACCATTTAAAACAATTCTAAGATGAATTTGTTTTAAACGGTTTATGACTTGTATTTTATGCTTATCTGCGGTATTGATGCAGGAAGCGCGTCATTTTTTCTTGGATTTGAGCTAGCTCATCCACCCGTGGCAGATAGACAATCCGGAAATGATCTGGTTCTTGCCAGTTAAAGCCTCGGCCATGGACAAGGAGGACTTTTTCCTGCTTGAGAAAATCCAAGACAAACTGCTCATCATCATCGATGCGGTACATGTTCCGATCGATTTTCGGGAAGATGTAAAGGCCAGCTTTAGGCTTCACAGCTGACAGACCCGGAATCTCCTGAATAGCTTGATAGATGAAATTCCTTTGCTCATAAATCCGACCACCCGGCAGAAGTAATTCGTCCACCGACTGGTGACCTCCAAGCGATGTTTGCACAACCTGCTGGGCCAAGACGTTGGAGCACAAGCGCATATTGGAGAGCATATTTAGTCCTTCGATATAACCCTTAACATGATTCTTAGGACCAGATAGCACCATCCAACCGACACGGAAACCAGCGATTCGGTGGGACTTGGAAAGACCATTCATGCTGACACAGAAGAGGTCAGGAGCCAGACTAGCAACTGGCGTATGGACATGCCCATCCATGACCATGCGGTCATAGATTTCGTCCGCGAAGATAATGAGATTATTTTGGCGCGCAATTTCCACAATCTCTAACAAAAGGTCGTCAGGATAAAGTGCTCCTGTTGGGTTGTTAGGGTTAATGATAATGATAGCCTTGGTATTAGAGGTAATTTTTGACTTGATGTCGTCAATATCTGGATACCATTCTGCCTGCTCATCACAGACATAGTGAACAGCATTCCCACCAGCTAGACTGACTGCCGCCGTCCAGAGCGGGTAATCTGGCATCGGCACCAGCACCTCGTCCCCGTCATCAAGTAAGCCCTGCATGGACATGACAATTAGCTCGCTGACTCCATTTCCCAGATAAATGTCATCGATATCAACATTAGGGAAATTTCTGAGCTGGCAATACTGCATAATGGCCTTACGGGCTGAGAAAATCCCCTTAGAATCAGAGTAACCCTCACTATCACGCGCATTCATAATCAAATCATGAATGACCTCGTCTGGAGCGGTAAAGCCAAATTCAGCTGGATTTCCCGTGTTCAGGCGGAGAATTTTTTCTCCGTTGGTCCGCATCCGCATCGCTTCATCCAACACCGGTCCACGAATATCATAGGCTACATGCTCCAGTTTGCTGGACTTATTAAATTCTTTCATCCTATTTTCCTCAATTCATCTGAATGATTTTATTATACCACCAGAAAAAAAGATTGACAATCAGGAAGAATTTGGGAAAGCTCGTTTGAATTAAAATATATCTTATAACTTAGGAAAATACACGTATCCATCACAATAATTTCACTTGATTTCTGAATTTCATTTGCAGCTTTACTTTTTTTCTGAAAAGGTTTACAATATAGGTAAAGACATAAGAACTCGAATCTAAGATTCGACAAAAGATGGAGGTAGCTTTATGACTCAACAAAAATATGAAAATATCATGGTCGCTGTTGACGGCTCTCGCGAAGCAGAACTCGCTTTTGAGAAAGGTGTCAATGTGGCGCTGAGAAATGCTTCTCGCCTGACGATTGCTCATGTAATTGATACACGGGCTCTTCAAAGCGTTTCAACCTTCGATGCTGAGGTCTACGAAGACCTCCAAGAAGAAGCACAAAAGTTGATGACAGAGTACAAGGAAAAGGCGCAAAAAGCAGGGATTAAATACGTTGATATCGTCATTGAATTGGGCAATCCCAAAACCCTCCTTGCGACTGACATCCCTGACGAACACAAGGTCGACTTGATTATGGTCGGGGCTACTGGTCTCAACGCCTTTGAACGCCTCCTAGTCGGATCATCATCCGAATATATCCTCCGCCACGCGAAAGTGGACTTACTAGTCGTTCGTGACAAAGAAAAAACATTCTAAACCCACCAGGTAAGCAGTTTTAATGCCCTGCTTCACCCATAAATGCAAGTTAAAATCCCTCATTAGGCTAGCCTCGTGAGGGATTTGTGTTTTAAAACGATAACAATATTATTTCAGCTTGCCTTTCAAGTACTGGCCGGTATAGCTGGCTGAATTAGCAGCGACTTCTTCCGGTGTCCCCGTGGCAATGATGGTTCCACCACCGACACCGCCTTCTGGTCCTAGGTCGATGATATGATCAGCTGTCTTGATAACGTCCAAATTGTGCTCAATGACGAGGACTGTATTGCCATCGTCCACGAAGCGAGCTAAAACCTTGAGCAAACGCGCAATGTCCTCTGTATGAAGCCCTGTCGTCGGCTCATCCAAGATATAGAAGGACTTACCAGTCGAGCGCTTGTGAAGCTCGCTAGCCAGCTTCATCCGCTGGGCTTCACCACCTGACAAGGTCGTGGCTGGCTGCCCTAGAGTCACATAGCCTAGTCCCACATCCTTGATGGTCTGGAGTTTGCGGGCAATCTTGGGAATATGCTGGAAGAATTCCACTGCATCATTGACCGTCATGTCCAGAACCTGAGCGATATTCTTTTCCTTGTAGTGGACTTCCAAAGTCTCGCTATTATAGCGGGTGCCGTGACAGACCTCGCAGGCCACATAGACGTCAGGCAGGAAGTGCATCTCAATCTTGATAATCCCATCACCCGAGCAAGCCTCACAACGGCCACCCTTGACGTTAAAGCTGAAACGGCCCTTCTTGTAGCCGCGAATCTTGGCTTCATTGGTCTTGGCAAACAGATCGCGAATGTCGTCAAAAACTCCAGTATAGGTGGCCGGATTAGAGCGCGGTGTCCGACCAATCGGACTTTGGTCAATATCAATTAACCTGTCCACATGCTCAATGCCGCTGATTTTCTTGAACTTACCTGGTTTAGTAGAATTGCGGTTGAGTTTCTGAGCAATGGCCTTTTTAAGGATAGAATTGACCAGCGTTGACTTACCAGACCCAGAAACTCCTGTCACAGCGATGAATTTACCCAAGGGGAATCTAGCCGTGATATTCTGCAAGTTATTTTCCTGAGCACCAGTCACTTCGATAAAGCGGCCATTGCCTACTCGGCGTTCCAATGGTACTGGGATTTCGCGCTTACCTGACAGGTATTGGCCTGTGATAGATTTCTTGCTCCTAGCTACTTGCTCAGGAGTGCCAGCTGCGACGATTTCTCCACCAAAAACACCGGCTCCTGGTCCCACATCAATCAGCCAGTCAGCCTCCCGCATGGTGTCCTCATCGTGCTCAACCACGATGAGGGTATTGCCCAAGTCACGCATCTTCTTGAGGCTGGCAATTAGGCGGTCATTGTCACGCTGGTGCAAGCCAATAGAAGGCTCGTCTAGAATATAGAGGACACCACTCAAGTTCGAGCCGATCTGGGTCGCCAAGCGAATCCGCTGGCTCTCACCCCCTGATAAAGTCCCAGCCGAGCGAGACAAGGTTAGATAATTGAGACCAACGTTATTGAGGAAGGTCAGGCGGTCATGAATTTCCTTGAGAATCGGCCGCGCGATTGTAGCTTCATTGTCAGTCAAGCTAAGCTTGTCCAACTGAAGCAAATGATCTGCAACGGACAAGTCTGAAATCTCACCGATATGCAGGCCATCTTCGCCGCCAACCTTGACCGACAAGGCCTGAGGACTGAGTCGATATCCGTGGCAAGCCACGCAAGTCAGCTCATTCATATAAGCCCGCATCTGCGTCCGAGTAAAATCACTATTGGTCTCATGGTAGCGACGATTGATATTAGTGACAACTCCCTCAAAAGGAATGTCAATATCGCGCACGCCACCAAATTCATTTTCATAGTGGAAATGGAACTCCCGCCCATCTGAGCCAAAGAAAATCAGCTGCTTTTCTTCCTCAGTCAGATCCTCAAAAGGCTTGTCCATATCAATGCCAAAGGCTGCCATCGCCTGCTCCAGCATCTGCGGATAATAGTTGGAGGAGATGGGATTCCAAGGCGCTAGCGCTCCTTCGCGCAAGGTCTTGCCAGCTTCTGGCACAACCACATCTAGATCCACCTCCAGCTTAACCCCCAGACCATCACAGTCCGGACAGGAGCCAAAAGGCGCATTGAAAGAAAAGAGTCGCGGCTCTAGCTCTGGCACCGTAAAGCCACAAACTGGACAGGCATAGTGTTCAGAAAAGAGCAGCTCTTGACCATCCATAGTGTCAATCACTACATAGCCCTCAGCAATCCGCAGAGCTGCTTCGACCGAGTCAAAAAGACGGCTGCGCACCCCTTCCTTGATAACAATTCTGTCCACCACGACCTCAATATCATGCTGCTTACTCTTGGATAGCTCTGGCACTTCCGTTACATCGTAGACATCCCCATCCACGCGCACTCGGACATAACCATCTTTCTGAATCTTGTCAAAAACGGTCTTATGCTGGCCCTTTTTCTTGCGAATGACTGGCGCTAAAATCTGCAGCCGCTGACGCTCTGGCAATTCCAAGACCTTGTCGACAATCTGCTCAACAGACGAAGCCTTGATAGCCCCGTGGCCATTGACACAGTAGGGCGTTCCGACACGAGCATAGAGCAGGCGCAAGTAGTCATTGATTTCGGTAGCTGTTCCCACTGTTGAGCGGGGATTTTTACTGGTTGTCTTCTGATCGATGGAAATAGCCGGGCTGAGACCATCGATTGAATCCACATCCGGCTTTTCCATATTGCCCAAAAACTGCCGAGCATAGGCCGACAAACTCTCCACATAGCGGCGCTGACCCTCAGCGTAGAGGGTGTCAAAAGCCAGACTGGACTTGCCCGAACCAGACAGACCGGTCACCA
>NZ_CALHWC010000008.1 GCF_938036805.1 uncultured Streptococcus sp. | reverse complement strand
GATGGAGGAGATGCCTAATGACTTTTAATAACAAAACTATTGAAGACTTGCACAACCTCCTTGTCTCTAAGGAAATTTCAGCAACTGAATTGACCCAAGCAACGCTTGAAGATATCAAGTCTCGCGAGACAGCTATCAACGCTTTTGTCACTATCGCAGAAGAGCAAGCCCTTGCTCAAGCTAAAGCCATTGATGAAGCTGGAATTGACGCTGACAATGTCCTTTCTGGAATTCCACTGGCTGTTAAGGATAATATCTCTACCGACGGTATCCTTACAACTGCTGCCTCAAAAATGCTCTACAACTACGAGCCTATCTTTGATGCGACAGCCGTTTCCAATGCCAAAGCTAAGGGTATGATTGTTGTCGGAAAAACCAACATGGACGAGTTTGCCATGGGTGGTTCAGGTGAGACTTCCCACTACGGTGCGACTAAAAATGCTTGGGACCACAGCAAGGTTCCTGGTGGTTCATCAAGTGGTTCTGCGGCTTCTGTAGCTTCAGGACAAGTCCGTTTGTCACTTGGTTCTGATACTGGTGGTTCTATCCGCCAACCTGCTGCCTTCAACGGGATTGTTGGTCTCAAACCAACCTACGGAACAGTTTCACGTTTCGGTCTCATTGCCTTCGGTAGCTCATTAGACCAGATTGGACCTTTTGCACCAACTGTTAAAGAAAATGCCCTCTTGCTCAACGCGATTGCCAGCGAAGATGCTAAAGACTCTACTTCTGCTCCTGTCCGCATTGCCGACTTTACTTCAAAAATCGGGCAAGATATCAAGGGCATGAAAATTGCTTTGCCTAAAGAATATCTCGGTGAAGGGATTGACCCAGAGGTTAAGGAAAGAATCCTGAACGCCGCTAAACACTTTGAAAAACTTGGTGCTATCGTTGAAGAAGTCAGCCTTCCTCACTCTAAATACGGTGTCGCAGTTTACTACATCATCGCTTCATCAGAAGCTTCATCAAACTTGCAACGCTTTGACGGTATCCGTTACGGCTACCGCGCAGAAGATGCAAGCAACCTTGATGACATCTATGTAAACAGCCGTAGCCAAGGTTTTGGTGAAGAAGTGAAACGCCGTATCATGCTGGGAACTTTCAGCCTGTCATCAGGTTATTACGATGCCTACTATAAGAAAGCTGGGCAAGTCCGTACCCTCATCATCCAAGATTTCGAAAACGTCTTTGCGGATTACGACTTGATTTTGGGACCAACTGCTCCAAGCGTTGCCTATGACTTGGACTCACTCAACCACGACCCAGTTGCCATGTACTTGGCTGACCTTTTGACCATCCCTGTCAACTTGGCAGGTCTCCCAGGAATTTCGATTCCTGCTGGATTTGCTCAAGGTCTCCCAGTCGGTCTCCAATTGATCGGTCCTAAATACTCTGAGGAAACCATTTACCAAGTTGCTGCTGCCTTTGAAGCAACAACAGACTACCACAAACAACAACCCGTGATTTTTGGAGGTGACAACTAATGAACTTTGAAACAGTCATTGGACTTGAAGTCCACGTAGAGCTCAACACCAATTCAAAAATCTTCTCACCTACTTCTGCCCACTTCGGAAATGACCAAAATGCTAATACCAACGTGATTGACTGGTCTTTCCCAGGAGTACTGCCAGTTCTCAATAAAGGGGTTGTCGATGCTGGTATCAAGGCAGCTCTTGCTCTTAACATGGACATCCACAAAAAGATGCACTTCGACCGCAAGAATTACTTCTACCCTGATAATCCAAAAGCCTATCAAATTTCTCAGTTTGATGAGCCAATCGGTTTCAACGGCTGGATTGAAGTGGAGCTAGAAGACGGTACGACTAAGAAAATCGGTATCGAACGTGCTCACCTAGAAGAAGATGCTGGTAAGAACACCCACGGTACAGATGGCTACTCTTATGTTGACCTCAATCGTCAAGGGGTGCCATTGATTGAGATTGTATCTGAAGCCGACATGCGTTCTCCTGAAGAAGCCTATGCTTATCTGACTGCCCTCAAGGAAGTTATCCAGTACGCTGGCATTTCTGACGTTAAGATGGAAGAAGGTTCCATGCGCGTGGATGCCAACATCTCCCTTCGTCCTTATGGTCAAGAGAAATTCGGTACCAAGACTGAGTTGAAGAACTTGAATTCCTTCTCAAATGTTCGCAAGGGTCTTGAATACGAAGTCCAACGTCAAGCTGAAATCCTTCGCTCAGGTGGTCAAATTCGCCAAGAAACACGCCGTTACGACGAAGCTAACAAAGCAACCATCCTCATGCGTGTCAAGGAAGGGGCTGCAGACTACCGCTACTTCCCAGAACCAGACCTACCCCTCTTTGAAATCTCTGATGAGTGGATCGAAGAAATGCGTACAGAGTTGCCAGAGTTTCCAAAAGAACGCCGTGCTCGCTACGTTGCTGACCTTGGCTTGTCAGACTACGATGCTAGTCAGTTGACTGCAAACAAAGTTACTTCTGACTTCTTTGAAAAAGCTGTTGCCCTCGGTGGCGATGCCAAACAAGTCTCTAACTGGCTCCAAGGCGAAGTCGCTCAATTCTTGAATGCTGAAGGCAAGACACTGGAACAAATCGAATTGACACCAGAAAACTTGGTAGAAATGATTGCCATCATCGAAGACGGCACTATTTCTTCTAAGATTGCCAAAAAAGTCTTTGTCCACCTGGCTAAAAATGGCGGTGGCGCGCGTGAATACGTGGAAAAAGCAGGCTTGGTGCAAATCTCAGATCCAGATGTTCTGATTCCAATCATCCACCAAGTCTTTGCGGATAACGAAGCTGCCGTTGCCGACTTCAAGTCAGGCAAACGCAACGCAGACAAGGCCTTCACAGGATTCCT
>NZ_CALHWC010000007.1 GCF_938036805.1 uncultured Streptococcus sp. | reverse complement strand
AGCTCCGCTATCTTTTGGATGAGCGCAATGAGGAGTATGTGGCTGTTGATGTGGCAGAAATGGATATTACCAATGCCCAAATGGTGGACAAGGTCTTTGCTGAAGTCAAGCCAAGCTTGGTCTATCACTGTGCAGCCTATACAGCTGTTGATGCGGCTGAAGACGAAGGTAAAGAGCTGGACTATGCCATCAATGTGACTGGAACCGAAAATGTTGCAAAAGCAGCAGAAGCACATGGAGCAACCTTGGTCTACATCTCAACAGACTATGTCTTTGACGGCCAAAAGCCTGTCGGTGAGGAGTGGGAAGTAGATGATCGGCCAGATCCGCAGACGGAGTATGGCCGTACCAAGCGCATGGGTGAAGAGCTGGTTGAAAAATATTCTAGCCGTTTCTACATTATCCGTACTGCTTGGGTCTTTGGTAACTACGGCAAAAACTTTGTCTTTACCATGCAAAATCTTGCTAAGACACATAAAACTCTGACAGTAGTCAATGACCAACATGGCCGTCCAACTTGGACTCGTACGCTGGCTGAATTTATGACCTATCTGGCTGAAAATCAAAAGGAATTTGGTTATTACCATCTGTCTAATGATGCGGCTGAGGACACCACTTGGTATGATTTTGCAGTGGAAATTCTCAAAGATACAGATGTGGAAGTCCAGCCTGTTGATTCCAGCAAATTCCCGGCTAAGGCTAAGCGACCTTTCAACTCAACTATGAGCCTGGCCAAAGCTAAGGCTACAGGCTTTGTCATTCCGACTTGGCAAGATGCTTTGAAAGAGTTTTACAAGCAGGAAGTAAGAAGATAAAGCGTTGATAGACTAGTTCACTATGAACTAGTCTATTTTATGGGTGAAACAACTTAATGAACCTTGTTGAAAGTTCCACAAATCACCAAGAAAATGATATAATAGAATAGATTGTAAATCTTTGAATAGAGGAAAAGCATGAGACATGTCTTCATCATCGGGAGTCGCGGACTTCCTGCTAAATATGGCGGATTTGAAACCTTTGTTGAAAAATTAGTAGAAAATAAGGTTTCTTCCAAAATCCAGTATCATGTAGCTTGTTTGTCGGATGATGAAGCTTTTCATCATTTTGATTACAAGGGAGTGGATTGCTTCACCATTAAGGCTCCTAAATTAGGGCCGGCTCGGGTGATCGCCTATGATATGATGTCCATCAATTATTCTTTAAAGCTAGTGCAAGAGCAGCAGATTAAGCGTCCAATTTTTTATATTTTGGGTAATACGATCGGAGCCTTTGTGGCACCTTTTGCACATAAAATTCATAAAGCAGGCGGGACTTTCTTTATTAATCCAGATGGTCTGGAATGGAAGAGAGCTAAGTGGCCTAAGCCGGTTCAAGCCTATCTTAAATATTCTGAGAAGCTTATGACCAAGCATGCTGATCTGGTCATTGCGGACAACCAAGGAATTGAAAGTTATATAAAACAATCCTATCCTTGGTCTAAGAAGGCTTTCATTGCTTATGGGACAGATCTCCAGCTATCTTCTCTTGACTCTCAGGATGCTTGCGTGCGTGATTTTTTTGAGAAATGGCAGAGCAGAGAAAAGGAATATTATTTGATTGTTGGACGTTTTGTGCCAGAAAACAACTACGAGACCATCATTCGGGAATTTATAAAATCCAAAACCCAACGTGACTTGCTGATTATCTGCAATCATGAGGGAAATCCTTATTTTGAAGAGCTCAAGCAAAAAACGGGTTTTGATAAGGATTCTCGGATTAAGTTTGTCGGGACTGTTTATGATCAGGAACTGCTCAAATATATCCGCAATCAAGCCTTTGCCTATTTGCATGGACACGAAGTCGGTGGAACTAATCCCGGGCTTCTGGAAGCTCTGGCTCAGACTGATGCTAATTTGGTTTTGGACGTGGACTTCAACCATCAAGTAGCCCAAGAAACAGCTTTGTATTGGCAAAAAGAAGAGGGGCAGTTGGCCCAGCTGATTGACCGAGT
Organism: uncultured Streptococcus sp.; assembly: GCF_938036805.1. Classification (GTDB taxonomy): domain Bacteria; phylum Bacillota; class Bacilli; order Lactobacillales; family Streptococcaceae; genus Streptococcus. The sequence continues at coordinate 11,382 of NZ_CALHWC010000007.1, read as the reverse complement.
AGATGCTCAAACAGCCTTTTCTGAGCTAGGTCAGGCGGCCAAAGAAAATATGAAAGAAAACTACACCTGGGAAAAAATTGTAGGTGAATACGAGGAGCTATTTTTATCATGAAAGTGACTATTCTTCTGTCTACCTATAATGGGGAGCAGTTTCTGGCAGAGCAGATTGAAAGTATTCAAGCCCAAACCTATAGGGATTGGCAGCTCTTGATTCGAGATGACGGCTCTAGTGATGGGACACGAGCGATGATTGAGGACTTTTGTCGTCAAGATAGCCGGATTTTCTTTATCAATCCGGAAGAAGCTCAAAATTTGGGTGTCATTAAGAGTTTTCATAGTCTGCTTAAATATCAGGATTCGGATGTTTACTTTTTTAGCGATCAGGATGATGTCTGGTTGCCGGATAAGTTGGCGATTCAGTTAGCAGCAGCAGAGAAATACGATGCTTCCTTACCTTTGTTGGTTTATATGGATTTAAAAGTAGTGGATCAGGACCTAAATGTTGTTCACGAAAGTATGATTCGGACGCAGTCTGACCATGCCAATACAGAATTGATTCAAGAATTGACGGAAAATACGGTGACAGGTGGCGTTTCGATGATTAACCGTGCTCTGGCTGATTTGTGGACAGGGCAGGAGGAGCACGAACTGCTCATGCACGATTGGTATCTGGGCTTGTTGGCTTCAGCTTTCGGACAGCTCGTTTATCTGGATCAGCCAGGTGAACTCTACCGCCAACATTCGAATAATGTGTTAGGAGCCCGAACCTTACGCAAGCGAGTGAAGAACTGGATTCATCCTAGCCGTCTATTTGCTAAATATTGGAAATTGATAAAAGACAGTCAGACTCAGGCTCGCAACCTTCTCAGCCAGCCTCTGACAACTGAAAATAGAGAAATTATTGAACATTTTGTGACAATCATGGAAGCCCCTTTTGCAGAGCGACTGCGACGGATTCGAAAGTATGGCTACAGAAAAAATCGTGCCTTTCATACTTTGGTTTTCACGACGCTCATTCTCACAAAATTTGCTTATAAGGAGTAATATACATGCTAGATTATTTTAGCCAAAAAAACTGGATTCTCTTGAGAGAGATGATTAAAACAGATTTTAAATTACGTTATCAAGGCTCTCTTATTGGCCACTTATGGTCTATTTTGAAACCTCTACTACTATTTACGGTCATGTATTTAGTTTTTGTACGTTTTTTACGTTTCGATGATGGTACCCCTCATTACGCAGTATCGCTTCTCTTAGGAATGGTGACGTGGAACTTTTTCTCAGAAGCAACCAATATGGGCATGATGTCTATTGTGTCTAGAGGGGACTTGTTACGAAAGTTGAATTTCTCTAAGTCGATTATTGTCTATTCTGCTATTGCAGGTGCGGCAATAAACTATGCAATTAATCTATTGGTGGTTTTTGTTTTTGCGTTGATTAATGGTGTCTCATTTAGTTTTGGATGGTTAGTCATCATTCCTTTGTTTTTAGAGCTGGTTTTAATGTCGGCTGGTTTTGCCTTTATGCTCTCTACTCTCTTTGTAAAATATCGCGATATTGGTCCAATTTGGGAAGTAGTGCTGCAGGCAGGCTTATATGCGACACCAATCATTTATTCACTGACTTTTATTCTTCAGAGAGGACAAGTTACTTTTGCAAAATTAATGATGCTAAATCCAATTGCACAAATTATTCAAGATTTACGCCACTTTGCAATTTATTCAGGGAGCATGCGAGGATGGGATTTGATTGAAAATCCATGGATTGCTCTGATTCCTTATTTGTTGCCAGTAGTGATATTTGGACTTGGATATTATATCTTTAATAAAAATGCTAAGAGATTTGCGGAGATTCTATAATGTCAAATAATATTGCAGTAAAAGTTGACCATGTCAGTAAGTTTTTTAAACTGCCAACAGAGTCAACACAAAGTTTAAGAACAAGCCTAGTTAACCGATTTCGAGGAATCAAAGGTTACAAAGAACAACATGTCCTAAAGGATATTTCCTTTGAAGTGGAAAAGGGAGATTTTTACGGGATTGTCGGGCGAAATGGTTCGGGCAAGTCCACTCTTCTTAAAATTATCTCAGAGATTTATATTCCCGAAAAGGGCACAGTGACCATTGATGGTAAGCTGGTTTCCTTTATCGAGCTAGGTGTCGGATTCAATCCAGAGCTGACCGGCCGGGAAAATGTCTATATGAATGGCGCTATGCTGGGCTTCTCAACTGAAGAAGTAGATGCCATGTACGATGATATCGTGGAGTTTGCTGAGCTAGGTGAGTTTATGAATCAAAAACTCAAAAATTATTCTAGCGGGATGCAGGTTCGCTTGGCCTTTTCAGTTGCAATCAAGGCTCAAGGGGACATTCTGATTTTGGATGAGGTTCTGGCTGTGGGGGACGAAGCCTTTCAGCGCAAATGTAATGATTATTTCTTAGAAAGAAAGAATTCTGGTAAAACAACTATTCTGGTTACCCATGATATGGGAGCAGTTAAGAAATATTGTAATAAGGCTATTTTAATTGAAGATGGTTACATTAAAGCCAAGGGTGAGCCTAGAGATGTTGCCAATCAATATAGCTTTGACAATACAGAACAAGTAATCACTTCAGATCAACCGGGAATTGAAAGAAGTGGTTCAGTTGTTGAAAATTTGAAGTTATCACTATTGTCTTCTAAAAGAGCTACACCAAATGAACCAATTTCATTTGATTTGACGTATACCTTGCTAGAAGCTGTGCCGACTTATATTGCTATCTCATTTACAGATATTGATCGTAATATTTGGATTTATAATGATAATACGATGGATAATTTAACAAGTGGCAAGGGTGATGTTAAGGTAAACTATCAGTGTTCACTAGCAGGACTAAACGATATTAAGTTAAAACTTGAAATTACTGTGAGGGATGAGAATAATCAAGTTTTAGCCTTTCTTCCGACTGATGAGATTCCAGTTATTGTTCTAAATAGGGATGATATTGATGAAGATGATGAGTCAGCTAAAGATTCTTCAACTGGTATTATTCAAAGAAATGGGAAGTGGAGTTTTTCTTAAGAGAAAAAGGGAAGTTTGAATGAAAGTATCAATTATTTGTACCAATTATAATAAGGGGGATTGGGTACGAGAGGCTATAGATAGCTTTCTCAATCAGAAAACAAATTTTGATTTCGAGATTATTATCATTGATGATGCTTCAACAGATCATTCGTATGAGATTATTCAAGAATATCAAAATAAGTTTTCTGAAAAAGTTAGAACTTTTCGTAATGAAGTGAACCTTGGCATTACTAAAACTTGGAAAAAAATTTGCCGAGAAGCTAAAGGTCAATATATCGCAAGATGTGATAGTGATGATTTTTGGATTGACCCATTAAAACTTCAAAAGCAAGTTGATTTGTTGGATGCTTCAATTGATTCACTTTGGTCAAATACTGAATTTGATATGATAGACTTAGACGGGAATCTTATCCAAAAAAATGCCTTTGCTAATAAGGCGCTTCCTTTGATTGATTCCTATGAAGAGATGCTTGTTATGAAAGGTATGACGATGGCTTCAACCTGGTTGGTTGATACCGCACTTATGCAAGACGTATCTGCTCAAATTAGCGATACAGCCGCAGACGATACATTTGAGTTACAACTTGAATTATTCAAACGCACTAAAATTTCTTTTTTGAGTGATTCCACCACTGTGTATCGTATGAATTTAGGGTCCGATTCAAAACCTATGACATTGGAGACTGCTGAAAAGCGGTTCACAGGTATCTTGGATTCTCAAATTAAATATCTCAACAAGTATCCAGATCAGGATATTCAAAGAATCTCACACTTAGCGCTTGTTAAGGATCGTGATTTGGATGTCTTAGTTTTTAAAAAAGATCGTCAGATAAAAGACTTAGATTTAAGACTGAATCAGGTGTCGCGAATTTCTCATGATCAAAATGAGTATATTGAAGTTTTGAAGAAAGAGAGTCAAGAGTTTCAAAATGAGTTGAATCGTTTACAGATTTTATATGATGACTTACAAAACCAATATAACAGTGTTGTTACTTCGAGAAGATGGACAATACCAACTAAAATTATTAATTTCTTTAGGAGAAGTAAATGAAACGTCTATTGCTTTATGTTCATTTTAATAAATATGATCATATTAGTCGGCATGTATTTTATCAACTTGAACATATGAGACCATTGTTTGATAAATTAGTTTTTATTTCAAATAGTCGTCTTAGTGAAAGTGAAGTACAAAAACTTCGTGATAAACACCTGATTGATGATTTTATCCAACGTGAGAATAAAGGTTACGATTTTGCTGCTTGGCATGATGGTATGAAATTTGTTGGATTTGATAACTTGAAACAGTATGATTCTGTCACTGTTATGAATGACACTTGTTTTGGTCCACTCTGGGACATGGCACCGATCTATGATAACTATGAATCAAACCCAAATGTAGATTTTTGGGGTATGACTAATCATCAAGGAATCAAAGCCGGTGATATTTATATTCATGAACATTTGCAATCTTACTTTATTTCATTTAAAAAACGCTTAGTTGAATCTAGTGTTTTCCAAAAGTTCTGGAAATCAGTTGAGAGTTTCGAAAATGTTCAAAAGGTAATTGATAATTATGAAACTCTTTATACCAAGAAATTCATGGATGCTGGATTTAACTATGAATCTATTCTCAATACGATTCCATTAAATGACAAGTTTTTCCATAGCAATTTCACTATTCATTATCCCCATGTTTTGCTTGATGCAGGAGTGCCGTTCATCAAGGTTAAAACATTTGATTTAACTCAGCATCTAGCTCCTTATTTGCTTAAGGAAATCGAGAAAAGAACGAACTATCCAGTAGAATTTATCTTATCTCACATGTCAGATATGAGTTTACCAACTCCACCTTATTTACTTGATCGCAAAGTTATTGAGGAAAGTTCACAGACATATTCAGACACTAAAAAAATTGCTGTACATCTTCATACCTACTATGTTGACTTACTAGAAGACTTTTTAAAGCAATTTGAAAATTTTCACTTTACTTATGACCTCTTCCTAACTACGGATTCAGAAAAGAAAAAATTAGAAATTGAAGCTGTTTTATTAAAACATAATCAACCAGGGAAGATATATATTACTGGAAATAAAGGTCGAGATATTATCCCAATGCTTAAATTGAGAGAAGAATTGAGTACCTATGATTATATCGGGCATTTCCATACTAAAAAATCTCCAGAATATCCATATTGGGTAGGAGATTCATGGAGAAATGAGCTATTTGATATGTTACTAAAACCGGCTGATTTAATTATGGCTAAGTTGGAAAATGATGATCGTTTGGGATTAGTAATTGCAGATATCCCGACTTTTTTCCGATATACTAAGATTGTGGATCCGTGGAATGAAAATAAATTTGCTGACGATATGAATATTCTTTGGGAGAGAATGAACATTAATCGTTCCATTGACTTTAATAAATTAAATACCTTTATTATGAGTTATGGAACATTCATTTGGTTCAAGTATGATGCCTTGAAACCACTCTTTGATTTAAATCTACAAGATGAGGATATTCCTTCGGAACCTCTTCCGCAACATACTATTTTACATTCTATCGAGAGAATTCTTGTTTATTTAGCTTGGTCACAAAGATTTGACTATGCTATTTCTAAAAATGATATCTATATCACACCATTTGTAGATAATACTGTTTTAAATATTCGTCCAGATACTTTACCTAATACTTATATTAATTTTGATAATATCGGGGGAATCAAAGGCGCCTTAAAATATATTTATCGAGGGCCAGGTAGTGCGATAAAGTATATTATAAAAAAAATATTAATAAAGATAAATGGGACAAGAAATAATTTATCAGATAAAGAGGGAAGAAGTTAGTTGAAAAAAGAACTGAAATCTTTAGGTGACTATTATGAACAGATTTGCTTTATTTTAATTAGTTGTTTAATCTTAGATGTGACAGCTGTTAATATTAATGTCTCCTCAGCTTTTAAAATATCTACTATTAATTCCCCGTTCCTAATTTTTGCAATGATTATTAGTGGAATTGTATGCTGGTTATTAGGACGCTATATTTCAAAATTTCTACGAAAAGAAACATTTATCGCTATTGTAGTTGTCTTTTTTATCTACATACTGTTTTCTTATCTGTTAGAAATCACAAGAAACTTGAACGATTTTTCTTATAAAATATGGGATATTGACAAGAATCATTTATGGCAAACTAATAGTTTATATTTAATAATTCCCATACTAGCTTTTGGAATTATTAACAAATATATTCTGAAAAAAGGTAAGCAGGAACCATTTAAAACTTTTAATATTAATTATCAGAACTTAAGTTTTATGGAGACATTAGTCGTTTCCCAGTTATTTATTATAATGTGTATAACAGATTCTAAATTGCCAGCGGTAATGGATAGACTTTCATTATTTTTAGAATTTACGAATACAAATAGTGAGCAATATATTTTTCGATTAATTGTTTTTGTTATCTATATTGTGCTAGTCTCTACAATTCCAAGCTTCGTACTTGTGAAAGGTATGAGAGATGTTATTAACAATCGTTCTAGTTTTTCAGTAGCATTTACATTTAGTGCACTTTTTGCGTTTATCTTCAATTACACAATTCAAGATAGTCTCAAAGCTGATGTAATCATATTAGATTTACGCTTATTTACAGGAGCAACACTTTTTCAGATTATTATCTTTTTTGCTTTATTTTTATTAATTTATTTAATTTGTAATAGTTTTTTATTCCCGACAATCATTTGTATATTTTTGGGAGTTGTTACAACTATTGCAAATAGTTTGAAATTTCAATTTAGGCAGGAGCCAATTCTTCCTAGTGACTTAGCTTGGTTGAAGACACCGAGAACCTTGCTAAGCTATGCAGATGGACATTATGGAATGTATATTTTACTTAGCGTTTCTATAGTAACAATATTCTATCTTGCTGTTAGAAAATATATTTTACCAAATAAATTAATCCAGAATTTCAAACATAGACTGGCTTTAATTTTACTAATCTGCAGTTTTTTTGCTACAGTTACAGGAATCTTTTCGTCTAAAAAAGATGGAAGAGTTGCAGAAAATATTCCTGTGATTTCTATTTTGAATAATTACCATGATTTGACTTGGTATGGTAATACGATTAATTCTCAATTACGATCGTTGTCATTCGTATGGTTCTCGCAGATGTCAGAAACTGTGATGACACAGCCGAATGGCTATAGTCAGTCTAAGATTCGTTCTTTGGAAGAAAAGTATAAACAATTAGCAGATTCAATAAATACTACTAGATCAAACCTAATAAGCGAGCAAACTGTAGTTTATGTTTTGAGTGAAAGTTTTTCTGATCCTGAAAGGCTCTCAGGTATATCAATTACTACAACTCCGATTCCAAATATTCATGATGTCAAATCACGAACGACAAGTGGTTTGATGCAATCAGACGGTTATGGTGGCGGAACTGCAAATATGGAGTTTCAAACACTTTCAGGACTTCCATACTATAATCTTTCACCAAGTATATCGGTTCTCTATACAGAAATTGTTCCTAGAATGAATGCATTTCCTGCAATCAGTGATCAATTTGGATCGAAAAATCGTATTGCCATACATTTAGCTTCTCCAACGAATTATTCTAGAGATATTATTTATAAGACATTAGGGTATGATAAATTTATTTCTTTAGGAACTAGTGGATTATCTGTTTATAGGCAGGGAGAAAATTATAGCGATGCTTCTTCTTATCAACTAGTATTAGATAACTTAAAGAAAGAGCAAAATCAGTTTTTTTCTGTCATAACAATGCAGAATCATGCACCTTGGTCAGAAAGTGAACCATCGAATCTTATGGCACAAGGAGAGGGTTTTACAGCTGATGAAAATAACAAGTTAGTAAACTATACTCGCTTGCTCTACCACACAGACAATGCGACCAAGGAGTTTCTAGACAAGCTTTCTAAAATTGATAAAAAGATAACAGTAGTCTTTTATGGTGATCACTTGCCAGGTCTGTACCCTCAGTCAGCTTTTAAGGATCATCCTGAAAATCAATACTTGACCGATTACTTTATCTGGAGCAATTATGAGACACCTAAGTTGAACTATCCTTTGGTCAATTCTAGTGATTTTTCAGCCTTGCTACTTGAGCAGACCAATTCGAAAGTATCTCCTTACTACGCTTTATTGACAGAGGTTCTCCATAAGGCTAGTGTGGACAAGAAGGCACTGGATTCATCAGCTCAGGAAATTGCAGATGATTTGAAATTGATCGAATATGATATGGTTGGTGGGAAAGGATATCTTTCGAAGGATTTCTTTGCTGTACCAGCAAAATAAAAAATAGAATAGGTTTACCAATTCTATTTTTTATTATTTTATGCTAAACTAGTAGTACGGGGGTGAAGATATGATAAAGATTTTTGGGAAAGTACGCTATCATTGGCAACCAGAAATGTCGGTGTTGGTGATTTATTGGTCTTTGTCAGTCATTCCGATTTTTATAGGACTGGCCTTGATGTACGAAAGCTCCAGTGTTCCGACTCTTGTTCTCTTTTCATTCTTTTTGTTTATGGTCTTACTGGCTATCGGTGTGCATAGATATTTCACGATTTATGATGACGGTATTTTGCGCATTATTACGGCAAATCCTTTTACGCCAATCAAGATTGATATTTCAACGATTGAGAAGCTAGAAGTTACAAAAACGTCTATCACCCTTCATTTTACAGGGAAGAGTCGTAGCAGGACCTTCTGTATGCGGAAGTGGCCAAAAAAATATTTTGTCAACGCCCTAGCTTTAAATGAACATTTTAAAGGCGAGGTTGAACTAGTAGACAATCTGACTCTTCTAGATTATTTTGAGGTCTACTATGGTGACCAATCTAAGAAAAATTAGTCTTTTAGCAGAGCTCGGGTTGGACAGTTTTTAATAGCCTCGAGAATCTCAGGCTGACTCTCAACCTCTTTTTCTAAGAGCTGGTCGTCTTGATAAAATTTGACAATGCCATTATCGTGATAATCAAAGAGATCTGAGTAGGTCTGGCAGAGTCCGCAAGCAATGCAACGTTCGGGAATGAGTGTAACTTTCATACTCATATTGTAATAAGATTTTTAGAAAAACTCAAGGAGGAAGTCATGGAAAAAGAACCATGGGAAGCAGATGTATATGATAATGGAGCAGAGAAATTGAATCGCAGAAAGAAAAGTCAGGCGAGTAAAGTTGACCGCTGGCTGACCATATTAGCAGCTATTTTTCTAGTGATGGTCATTGCTATGGCACTATTTTTCGCCTACCTCTCTACTGGCGGAAGTAATAAAAAAACCGTTATGGATGGATTTTATGGTACTTCTAATGCAGCTGCATCTTCAAGTAGCAGTGCGGAGCAACCAGCTCCATCAGAGCAACCAAGTGAATCAGAAGAAAAGCCAACTCAGTCTTCAGAAGGTACTTTGACTGTTCAGCCTGGTGAAGGAGAAGCTGCGATTGCAGCGCGTGCAGGTATCTCTATTGCAAAATTGGAGCAATTAAATCCGTCGCACATGTCTACTGGTTCTTGGTATGCCAACCCAGGTGATATTGTTAAGATTCAGTAGGAGCGGGTTATGAAACAGATTCAGATTGCGATTGATGGACCTGCTTCAAGTGGAAAATCCACTGTTGCAAAGATTATTGCCAAAGATTTTAATTATACCTATTTGGATACGGGTGCCATGTACCGTGCAGCCACTTACCTAGCTTTACAAAATCATTTGACTGAAAATGATGTAGATGAGATCGTAGCCTTGCTCGAGACTTATTCGATTAGTTTTGGTCGTTCTGAAAATGGTGAGCAGCTAGTGTTTGTAGGAGATGTTGATGTTACTCATCCGATTCGAGAAAATGAAGTGACCAATAATGCGTCGTGGGTATCAGCTATCCCGGAAGTGCGTGAAAAATTGGTTCATTTGCAGCAGTTAATTGCTGCACAGGGCGGCATCGTCATGGATGGTCGTGATATTGGGACAGTAGTCTTGCCAGATGCAGAATTGAAAATTTTTCTAGTGGCTTCAGTTGAGGAAAGGGCAGAGCGCCGCTACAAAGAGAATCTCGAAAAGGGGATTCCAGCTGATTTGGAAACTCTTAAAAAAGAAATAGCGGAGCGGGACTACAAGGATAGTCATCGCGAAGCATCACCCTTGAAGCCAGCGGCTGACTCCATTCATTTTGATACGACAGGCATTGGAATTGCAGAAGTTGTCAAATTTATTGAAGAAAAAGCGAAAAAAATTATTGACAAATAAAAAGAAACTTGGTATGATAGTGGAGTTGAGAAAAGCAGAAGTGAGAACTTCTCGCCTTGCGACTAACGTTGTCTGGCTCTACAGGATTCAGTTTCAGTGATGAAATACTATCATGTAGTGCGGGTTTGCGTTAGCAGGTCCGCACTTGTTTTTCTCTAAAAATAAAAAAAGAGGTGAAAACCATAGCAAAACAAGACTTATTCATCAATGATGAAATTCGTGTGCGTGAAGTTCGGTTGATCGGTCTTGACGGCGAACAATTAGGTATTAAACCGCTTAGCGAAGCGCAATCTCTTGCGGATGAAGCGAATGTCGATTTGGTCCTGATTCAGCCACAAGCTAAACCACCTGTTGCGAAAATTATGGACTATGGCAAGTTCAAGTTTGAGTATCAGAAAAAGCAGAAAGAACAACGTAAAAAACAAAGCGTTGTCACTGTGAAAGAAGTACGTCTCAGTCCTACCATTGATAAAGGGGACTTTGATACAAAACTTCGTAACGCACGCAAGTTCCTTGAAAAAGGAAATAAAGTTAAGGTATCCATTCGCTTTAAAGGCCGGATGATTACCCACAAAGAAATCGGGGCTAAGGTCTTGGCAGACTTTGCTGAAGCAACTCAAGATGTTGCAATTATTGAGCAAAAGCCTAAGATGGATGGACGTCAAATGTTCATGCAAATGGCACCGATTAGTGACAAAAAATAAACTGTCAGAAAGTTAGAAAAAGGAGATTTTATCATGCCAAAACAAAAAACACACCGCGCATCAGCTAAACGTTTCAAACGTACAGGTTCTGGTGGACTTAAACGTTTCCGTGCTTACACTTCTCACCGTTTCCACGGAAAAACTAAGAAACAACGTCGTCATCTTCGTAAAGCATCTATGGTGCATTCAGGAGATTTCAAACGTATCAAAGCAATGCTTACAGGTCTTAAATAAGAGATTTTGTGACAATTATCTAGGAAATATTTGGAGGAAATAAAACATGGCACGTGTTAAAGGTGGCGTTGTATCACGCAAACGTCGTAAACGTATTTTAAAATTAGCTAAAGGTTACTATGG
>NZ_CALHWC010000006.1 GCF_938036805.1 uncultured Streptococcus sp. | reverse complement strand
AATCCATCGTGTTTGATGTGAAATAATGAGAAAGGCGGCTTTGTGCGGCCTTTTTCTTACCTTGATGAACTTGTAAATCTAACAAGTGTTCGAACAATATAAAAATAAGCAAGCGTTTATATTTTTGATTACTTATCATTTTAAAATGTAAATTTACATATTGGTCTAGATAAATTATTTTAGGAATCCTAGTACAGGGATTGATTTCTAGGTACAGGTATTAGCCTCAAACTCTTTGAAATCAGTATTTTATCAGATATTTTCCACAAAAACGTTGATATAGCAACTCATTCTTTTGAAGAAATTGGGCTTTGAAATTTTTGAGACTGTTTTTGGAAATTTACTTGAAAAATATAAGAAAATGGGGTAAAATAGAAACATAGAAAACGCTTACAAATAGAAAGGTGACTAAATGGACAAAAAAGAAGCATTAAGAACCTTTACAACAGGTGAAAACTTTCATTTGCAGCATTATTTAGGAGTGCATCAGGATGTGGTGGATGGCAAAGCTGGCTACACTTTTAGAGTCTGGGCTCCAAATGCGCAGAATGTACATCTGATTGGAGATTTCACCAATTGGTATGGAGAGCAGATTCCTATGACTCGCAATGAAGTCGGTGTCTGGGAAGTCTTCACGGATTTGCCTAAGGAAGGAGATATTTACAAGTACAATATCAAACGCAGTAGTGGTCAGGAAATCTTGAAAATTGATCCGCTGGCTATCTATTTTGAAGAGCGCCCAGGTACGGGAGCTATTGTTCGGACTATTCCAGAGAAGAAGTGGCAAGATGGACTTTGGCTGGCTCGGAGAAAGCGTTGGGGCTTTTTCTCAAGACCGGTCAATATCTATGAAGTACACGCTGGATCTTGGAAACGAAATCCTGACGGTAGTCCATATTCTATGGCTCAGCTTAAGGAGGAGTTGATTCCTTATCTAGTAGAAATGAACTATACACACGTTGAGTTCATGCCGCTCATGGCGCATCCTTTGGGACTCAGCTGGGGCTACCAGCTCATGGGTTACTTTGCCTTTGAACATACCTATGGCACACCTGAGGAATTTCAGGACTTCGTCGAAGAATGTCACTTGAATAATATTGGTGTTATTGTGGACTGGGTTCCAGGTCACTTTACCATCAATGACGATGCCTTGGCTTACTATGATGGAACACCAACCTTTGAGTACCAGGATCATGACCGAGCTCATAACTATGGCTGGGGTGCCTTGAATTTTGACCTAGGGAAAAATGAAGTGCAATCCTTCTTGATCTCTAGCATCAAGTTCTGGATTGATTTCTACCATCTAGATGGGGTTCGTGTGGATGCGGTTAGCAATATGCTCTATCTAGACTACGATAGTGGTCCTTGGCAGCCAAATAAGGACGGCGGTAATCGTAACTATGAAGGTTATTATTTCTTGCAGCGTTTGAACACAGTCATCAAGCTATTTCATCCAGATGTTATGATGATTGCTGAAGAGAGCTCATCCGAAACCAAGATTACGGGCATGAGAGAGATGGGCGGTTTGGGCTTTGACTTCAAGTGGAATATGGGATGGATGAATGATATTCTGCGTTTCTATGAAGAAGACCCGATTTACCGCAAGTACGATTTCAATCTGGTGACCTTCAGCTTCATGTATTCATTTTCTGAAAATTTCCTCTTACCTTTCTCTCACGACGAAGTTGTTCACGGTAAGAAGAGCATGATGCATAAGATGTGGGGTGATCGCTATAATCAATTTGCTGGTCTACGAAACCTCTTGACCTATCAAATCTGCCATCCAGGCAAGAAATTGCTCTTTATGGGTTCAGAATTTGGTCAATTCCTAGAGTGGAAGTCAGAAGAGCAGTTGGAATGGTCAAATCTGGACGATCATATGAATAAGAAGATGCAAACATTCACTTCTGAGCTCAATGCCTTCTATAAAGACAATCGTCCGCTTTGGGAGATTGATTTGAGCTATGATGGTATCGAAATCATCGATGCCGACAATACCGATCAGAGTGTCCTTTCCTTTATCCGTAAGACGGAAAAAGGAGATATGTTGGTCTGTGTGTTCAATATGGTGCCAGTAGAGCGCAAAAACTTTACCATTGGTGTGCCAGTGGCAGCCGTTTATGAAGAAGTATGGAATACTGAATTAGAGAAATGGGGAGGTGTTTGGAAAGAACACAACGAAACAGTTCAGTCTCAAGAGGGACTATGGAAAGATTATCCGCAGACCTTGACCTTTACGCTACCAGCTTTGGGAGCAAGTATTTGGAAAATCAAGCGTCGTGTGAATGTTCGTAAAAATGCTAAAAAAGATTCCACAAAGGAGTAGGATATGAAGAATGAAATGCTAGCTTTGATTCTTGCCGGTGGGCAAGGAACTCGTCTTGGAAAGCTCACACAAAGTATTGCGAAACCAGCAGTACAGTTTGGTGGTCGTTATCGCATTATTGATTTCGCGCTGTCAAACTGTGCCAACTCTGGGATTAACAATGTCGGTGTGATTACACAGTACCAACCACTTGCTTTGAACAGCCACATCGGGAACGGTTCAAGCTGGGGCTTGGATGGTATCAATACAGGTGTATCCATTCTTCAGCCATACTCCGCCAGTGAAGGAAATCGTTGGTTTGAGGGAACTAGCCACGCTATTTTCCAAAATATTGACTATATTGACAGTATCAATCCTGAATATGTCTTAATCCTATCTGGAGATCATATCTACAAGATGGACTATGATGATATGCTCCAATCCCATAAGGATAACAGCGCTAGTTTGACGGTTGCAGTCTTGGATGTGCCTCTCAAGGAGGCTAGCCGTTTTGGTATTATGAATACCGATGCCAATAACCGGATCGTTGAATTTGAAGAAAAACCAGAAAATCCTAAATCTACCAAAGCTTCTATGGGAATCTATATCTTTGACTGGCAACGTCTCCGTAATATGCTGATTGCTGCTGAAAAGAGCAATGTCGATATGTCCGACTTTGGTAAAAATGTTATCCCTAACTATCTTGAATCTGGCGAAAGTGTTTATGCTTACGAATTTAACGGCTACTGGAAAGACGTTGGTACGATTGAGTCACTTTGGGAAGCGAACATGGAATACATTAGTCCAGAAAATGCTTTAGACAGTCGTGATCGTCAGTGGAAAATTTACTCACGTAACTTGATTTCACCACCAAACTACCTTGGTGAAAATGCTCATGTTGGAGATTCTTTGGTAGTTGACGGCTGTTTTGTGGATGGAACTGTTAAGCATTCTATTCTTTCAACAGGCGCTCAAGTTCGTGAGGGTGCAGAAGTCACTGATTCTGTCATTATGAGCGGCGCTATTATTGGCCAGGGAGCTAAGATTAAACGTGCGATCATTGGTGAGGGCGCTGTTATTTCTGATGGTGTAGAGATTGACGGAACAGATGAAGTGCAAGTAGTCGGATATAATGAAAAAGTGGGGGTACCAACAGATGAAGATTGATAAATATTCAGCGATTTTAGGAAATACGGTCGGTTTCCACGACATGTCAACCTTGACAGACCATCGTCCAGTTGCTAGTTTGCCATTTGGTGGGAAATACCGTTTGATTGACTTCCCACTGTCTAGTCTTGCTAATGCTGGTGTTCGTAGCGTCTTTGGTATCTTCCAACAAGACAATATCGGCTCTGTCTTTGACCATATTCGTTCAGGTCGTGAGTGGGGCTTGTCTACACTTTTGAGTCACTACTATCTAGGAATTTACAATACCCGTGTAGAAAGTAGCACAGTTGGTAAGGAATATTATGAACAGTTACTGACTTATCTGAAGCGCTCAGGCTCTAACCAAACTGTAGCCCTGAACTGTGATGTGTTGATCAACATTGACCTTAATCAAGTCTTCCACTTACATAACACAACCCAGCAACCGATGACGGTGGTTTACAAGAAATTGCCTTCTAAAGATATTTCAGATGTCAATGCAGTTCTGCAAGTCAGTGAAACAGACCATGTCCTAGGGCATAAGCTGCATAGTGATAGAGACGAGGGCGAGCTCTTCAATATGTCTACAGATATTTTTGTAGTAGATACGCCTTGGTTGATTGAAAAATTGGAAGAAGAAGCCCAAAAAGAATTCCCACAAAAACTGCGCTATGTTCTTCGGGACTTGGCAGCTGAAGTTGGAGCTTTTGCTTACGAGTATACAGGTTATCTGGCAAATATTTACTCTGTTGAATCATACTATAAGGCCAATAAAGATATGCTTGATCGGCAGAAATTCTACTCTCTCTTCTCACCAAATCAAAAGATTTATACAAAGGTGAAAAACGAAGAGCCGACATACTATGCAACTACATCAAAAGTAAATCGCTCTCAGTTTGCGTCAGGTAGTATTGTAGAAGGTGAAGTTGTAAACTCTGTTATCTCGCGGAATACAAGAATCTTAGCGGGTAGCAGTGTCAAAGATAGTCTCCTCTTCCCACGCGTTGTCGTTGGAAAAAATGCAGTGGTAGAATATGCAATTGTGGACAAGGGCGTTGAGATTGCTGAAGGAGTAGTCGTTCGAGGGACAGCTGAACATCCAGTTGTACTGAAGAAAGGTCAAAAAGTTACAGAGGACATCGTTTCATGAAAATTTTATTTGTAGCAGCAGAAGGGGCACCTTTTTCCAAGACGGGTGGCTTGGGAGACGTTATCGGCGCTCTCCCCAAATCCTTGGTCAAAGCTGGTCATGAAGTTGGAGTCATTCTGCCCTATTATGATATGACGGATGCTAAATTTGGTGATCAAGTTGAAGACCTCTTCTTCTTTGAAGTCAGTGTCGGCTGGCGTCGGGAGTATGTCGGTGTCAAAAAGATTGAGTTGGAAGGTGTGAACTTCTACTTTATAGATAATCAGCATTATTTCTTCCGTGGACATGTCTATGGTGATTTTGATGACGGTGAACGCTTTGCTTATTTCCAATTAGCAGCTATCGAACTGATGGAGCGCATTGACTTTATTCCAGATGTTCTCCATGCGCACGACTACCATACGGCCATGATTCCTTTCTTGGTCAAGGAAAAATACCGCTGGATTCAGGCCTATAACAACATCAAGACAGTACTGACTATTCATAATTTAGAGTTTCAGGGACAATTTCCGGATAGCATGCTTTGGGAACTCTTTGGTGTCGGCTATGAACGTTATGCGGATGGCACTCTCCGTTGGAATGACTGCCTCAACTGGATGAAGGCGGGCATTCTCTATGCAGATCGCGTGACAACTGTTTCACCGAGCTATGCTAACGAAATTCGGACGGCTGAGTTTGGATGCGGTCTGGATCAGGTTCTTCGGATGGAGTCAGGCAAGCTGGTCGGCATTGTCAATGGTATCGATACAGATATCTACAATCCAGAAACCGATAAATTGCTGGCTTACCACTTTAACAAAGATGATTTGACTGGGAAATTGGAAAACAAACGAGCTCTTCAAGCAAAAGTAGGCTTGCCAGTTCGGGACGATGTTCCTGTCGTTGGTGTCGTCTCTCGTTTGACACGTCAAAAAGGTTTTGATTTGGTGGTGGAAGAGCTGCATAATCTGCTTCAGGAAGATGTGCAAATTGTGCTACTTGGAACAGGTGATCCTGCATTTGAGCGAGCCTTCGCTTGGTTTGGCCAGGCTTATCCTGAAAAATTATCTGCTAATATCCTTTTTGATGTTACTTTGGCTCAGGAAATCTATGCGGCTAGTGATATTTTCCTCATGCCGAGCCGCTTTGAACCTTGTGGTCTGTCTCAGATGATGTCCATGCGTTACGGGACACTGCCACTGGTTCACGAGGTTGGTGGCCTGCGGGATACAGTCGAACCTTACAACGTTTATAGTGGACAGGGAACAGGTTTTAGCTTCAATAACTTCTCTGGTTATTGGCTAACATGGACTTTCAAAGAAGCCCTCAATCTTTACTGGCATGACCGAGAAGCTTGGCGCAGTCTGCAAACTCAGGCTATGGAAAGAGATTTCTCTTGGGATACAGCTAGTCGAGCATATAGTGATTTATATGAGTCATTATTCTAGTATGTTGCATTAGAACAGCAGTCCTCTCTTGTCTTGACAAGAGAGGATTTGTCAGGTAAGTGGTCTTTCTTATGTTGATATCTTATCCAGACTGATGCTTTTCCCTAAAAGAAAGGAAGTTGATTCGTAAGAATGGAAATCTGGAATTTGGAGAAATAATACTCTTTAGAAAACATGAACAATAAGAGATTGGGGCTTGGGTCTCGGTCTCTTTTGCTATCCATCTACCATCTTGTTGAGAAATATGCTATAGTAGAGAAAGTAAGAGAATTCGACTTTTTGAAAAGCAGGGTAAGCAAGCATGAAAGACTACACAATTTTTTATCAACAATTAACAGCTCCTTTTCTCAGTTGCCCTAGGATAGTGAAAGGGATGGCCTATTTTAATAGGGGGATGACTGTTTTTATGCCTCTAGTGTATGGATTGGTCTTGATTGATGCCTTTCTGATAGAGGGTTGGAAAGGGCTGCTTGCTTTTTTTCTCCTGCCAGCTATCGGATTTGGTCTCTTGTCAGCGATTCGTAAACGGCTGAATCAAGCACGCCCTTACGAAAAATGGGCTATTCAACCCTTGCTGGCCAAGGATACATCAGGCAAGTCCATGCCCAGCCGCCATGTCTTTTCGGCGACAGTGATTTCCATGTGCCTACTCTACTTTTTCTGGCTGCTGGGGCTTCTCTGCCTCTTGCTTTCAGCAGGGCTGGCTGCGGTGCGCGTGATTGGTGGGGTGCACTATCCAAAGGATGTGCTGGTTGGCTATCTTTGTGGCATTTGCTGGGGAGCTTTACTCTTTTTATTATAAAGGTCTGGCCAGAGCTAGATTTTTTATGTAAAGTAAGGTAGGAGTAGACAAAGGGCCCGAGTCTATATTATAATGTAAGCAGTACCAAACTTTCATCTCCAAGGAATATGGGATTTTGGAAGATGAAAAATATGTAAGGAGACTATTATGTCAGAACCGTTATTTCTACAGTCTGTGATGCAGGAGAAAATTTGGGGCGGCACCAAGCTGCGCGATGTCTTTGGCTATGAAATTCCCAGCGACCATGTGGGCGAGTATTGGGCGATTTCGGCTCATCCCAACGGTGTCTCAACCGTCAAGAATGGCCGTTTTGCAGGTCAGAAGCTAGATGCGCTCTATGCCGAGCACCGTGAGCTCTTTGGCAATCGTCCAGAGCCTGTCTTTCCGCTTTTGACCAAGATTTTAGATGCCAATGACTGGCTCAGTGTTCAGGTCCATCCAGATGATGCCTATGGACTAGAGCACGAAGGCGAACTTGGCAAGACTGAGTGCTGGTATGTTATTGCTGCAGACGAAGGAGCGGAGATTATCTACGGTCACAATGCCCAGAGCAAGGAAGAGCTGCGCCAGCAAATCGAGAGCAAGGACTGGGATCATCTTTTGACCAAAATTCCAGTCAAGGCTGGTGATTTCTTCTATGTCCCAAGTGGCACCATGCATGCTATTGGCTCAGGGATTCTGATTTTGGAGACTCAGCAATCTAGCGATACCACTTATCGGGTCTATGACTTTGATCGTAAGGACGATGCTGGCAATCTGCGTGAGTTGCATTTGGAGCAATCGATTGATGTTTTGACTATCGGCGAGCCTGCTAATAGCCGTCCCGTTACCATTCAGGCAGATGATTTGACTTCTGCTCTTTTGGTGGCCAATAACTTCTTTGCTGTTTACAAGTGGGACATTGCTGGTTCTGTTGAGTTTAAAAAGACAGCAGCTTACAGTCTGTTCAGCGTTTTGGAAGGTGCTGGCGAGTTGACAGTAGATGGACTAGTGTATCCAATCGAAAAAGGCACTCATTTCATCCTGCCGAGTGATGTCACAGAGTGGATCTTGTCTGGCAACTTACAACTGATTGTCAGCCATCCATAGTGAAAAAACAAATGAGAGTGGGACCGAAATCGGTAATTCGTTAGAATTCGATTTCGTCGTCCCACCTCCGCACAGTTGAGTAGGGCTGTAAAAGCTGATGAAATCAGCGTAGTAGAGGCCACTCAACCACTGCGTCTTGCTCGACAATCCAAAGCCAATTGAGAGGCTAGGACTTTTGTCCCAGCCTCTTTTTTCTTTATTTTCGCAGAAAAATAGGCCTTTAGTTACAATCAGTGAAAAAGTCTGATAAATAGGCCATTTCATCATGGTTGCTTGAAGATATTTTTTCTGAAAAATGTTACAATGAAAAGGAATATCCAAAGGAGTTGAATATGGAACACAAAGAAAAAGATTTTAGTTTGTCCTGGTTTTTTAGATGGTTCTTGGATAATAAGGCCATTACCGTATTTTTGGTGACCTTGCTCATCGGTTTGAACATTTTTATTCTCAGTAAAATTAGTTTTATTTTTACGCCGGTGATTGAGTTTATTGGTGTTATCATGCTGCCAGTGATTTTGGCTGGGCTGCTTTACTATCTGCTCAATCCCATTGTCGACTGGATGGAAAAGCGCAAGATTAGCCGTGTGGCTGGAATTACGATTGTCTTTGTCTTGATTGGTATCTTGATTGTGTGGGGCTTGGCGGTTGCTATTCCTAGCTTGCAGCATCAGATAGTGAGTTTTTCAAAAAATGTTCCTGCCTATCTTAAGCAAGCTAATAAAATGATTGATGATGTTTTGACCAATCATATTTCAGATGATTTGAAGCCACAAATCGAGCAAGTTACGAATAAGCTTTCGACTCAGATTACTTCATGGGCTAGTAATTTTTCATCTAAGGCAGTCAATTGGGCCAGCAATTTGATTAGTACGGCTTCACAAATCATTGTGGCTATCATCATCATGCCTTTTATTCTTTTCTATTTGCTGCGCGATGGGAAAAATCTCAAAGGCTATGTGGTTCAGTTCTTGCCAACGAAATTCCGCGAGTCATTTGGTCAGGTCATGACGGATGTCAATGCCCAGCTAGCCAATTATGTTCGTGGTCAGGTGACCGTAGCGATTATTGTGGCCTTTATGTTTATGATTCTTTTCAAGATCATCGGCTTGCGTTACGGTGTAACTCTAGCCGTTGTAGCAGGAGTTTTGAACTTGGTGCCTTATTTGGGAAGCTTCCTTGCCATGTTGCCAGCCTTGGTTCTTGGTTTGATTGCTGGTCCTATCATGCTGTTGAAAGTCATTATCGTCTTTATCGTGGAGCAGACTATTGAGGGACGCTTTGTGTCTCCTTTGATTTTGGGAAGTCAATTAAGCATCCATCCTATTACGATTTTATTTGTTTTGCTGACTTCAGGAACCATGTTTGGTATCTGGGGCGTCTTGCTGGGAATTCCAGCTTATGCGTCAGCCAAGGTTGCCATCACAGCGCTCTTTAAGTGGTACAAGAAGGTCAGCGGTTTGTATGAAGAAAGTGTTCAAGAATTAGGAGAAGGCAGTGAGTAAGAGTGAACAAATGTTAACAGCCCTGCAAAATCAGGATTTAGCGCAGGCTGAGAAGTATTTTGAAGAGGCTTTGAGCCAAGATACCGATCAAGAGTTGTTAGAATTAGCCGATTACTTAGAAAGTATCGGCTTTTTCCCTCAAGCCAAGCGAATTTATGAAAAATTGGCTCCGCTCTTTCCGGAATCCTATATCAGTCTGGCAACGATTGCTGCTGACGATGGTGACTTGGAAGAAGCTTTTGCCTATTTAGAGGAAATTGACTCAGAAAGTGAATGGTATGTGGCTGCTCTCTTGGCAAAGGCTGACCTCTATCAGCTAGAGGGATTGCCA
This sequence comes from uncultured Streptococcus sp., assembly GCF_938036805.1. GTDB lineage: Bacteria > Bacillota > Bacilli > Lactobacillales > Streptococcaceae > Streptococcus. The sequence continues at coordinate 3,611 of NZ_CALHWC010000006.1, read as the reverse complement.
GATGTGGCGCGGGAGAAATTGCTGGAAGCTGCCAAACTGTCGGACGAACCTTTGGTGACTTTTGGTTTAGCAGAAATTGAGTTTGAATTGGAAAATTTTTCCCAAGCCATCAGGGAATATGCCCAGCTAGATAATCGCTCTATCTACGAGCAGACAGGTGTGTCCACCTATCAGCGCATCGGTCTTTGCTATGCCAGTCTGGGGAAAATTGAAGCTGCCATTGAATTTTTGGAAAAAGCTGTGGAGCTGGAGTACGACGAAGAGACGGTCTATGAATTGGCAGCTATCTTGTATGAGCAAGAGGAGTACCAAAAAGCTAATTTGTACTTCAAGCAGCTGGATACGATTTCGCCAGATTTTGAAGGCTATGAGTATGCCTACGCGCAGTCTCTCCATGCGGAGCATAAGACGGAGGAAGCTTTGGCAATTGCAGAGCAAGGTTTGACCAAAAATCCTTTCGAGACTCGCCTTTTGCTCCTCGCTTCCCAACTGTCTTACGAACTGCATGATGTGGAAAAATCTGAAAACTACTTGCTGGCAGCTCAGGAAAATGCAGATGATTTGGAGGAAATTGCTCTACGCCTTACCAATCTCTATCTGGAGCAGGAACGCTACGACGAGGTCTTAGCTTTTGAGGAACAAGAGCTAGACAATGTCTTGACTCGCTGGAATCTGGCGCGTGCTTATCAAGCCTTGGAAAATCTGGAAAAAGCTGAGGAGCTGTATCAGGAACTGGCAGTTGACTTGCAGGAAAATCCTGAATTTTTGGAAGAATATGTTTATTTATTGCGTGAACTAGGGCATGTGGAAGAAGCGAAAATACAGGCTGGCAAATATCTGCGTTTGGTTCCAGATGACACTGCTATGGCAGATTTGTACGAAAGTTTGTAAAGTTCTCTTGAAAAATCTCTTGTCTTGCTAGTTTTCGATTATATTAGGAAGAGGCTTGTTTTTGCTGACACGATAGTTTGATTAAAGAAGGAGTAGAGATATTGTCCCAACTGAAACGAATCCAAGAAATGGAAGAGCATTTGAATAAATACGCTCAGACGCTGGCTGCAGCTCAATCTGCTTTGGCTGAGCTGGAGGCTAGCCAGAAGAATTATATTCAGCTCCGAGATTATTACACTAGCCAAGTTTTCTTTGACGATTTGGAATTTTCCAATCGACCAGACTTTCCTGAGAATGTGGCCTGCGGCGTTTTGAGCGAAGATGCTGTTTATGACCTGATGGGAGAGCACTTTGAGACAGCGCTGCAGCTGCTAGACCTATCCAGTGCCATGCTGAAAGAAAGGTAAAGGCCTAGGAGGATTTTTGAAATAAAATGGCTTCTATCGAAAGTCTAGAGCATGGACAACGTCAACGAAAGGATTGGAAATGTGGGAAATATAAAACAAGGGCCGACCAACCGTTGACATTATTAAAGGAACACAAGATTTGCAGAAAGGCGGACCAGCATGCGCGACAACCATCTTCATACCTATTTTTCCTATGATTCTGAGGCGGATTTTTCTGACTATCTGGACCATTATGAGGGCGAGATTATCACCACCGAGCACTATGACCTGTCCAATCCCTACCCTCACCAAGCTGCCTCGCCCCATGATGATGTGCCTGACTATGCGGCCTATTCGGCAAAAATTGCAGAGCTGAACCAGCAATATGGCAACCGCATCAAAAAGGGGATTGAAATTGGTTACTATGCTCCGCGTAAGGCTGATATTTTAGCATTCCTAGCCGATAAGAAATACGACCTGAAACTCCTATCTGTCCACCACAATGGCAGTTTTGACTATCTGGAAGAGCCAGTCTTGCAGCTGGACAAGATGGAGTTAATTCCTCGTTACTTGAGAGAGCTAGAAGAGGCTATTGAGGCTGTTCCGGCGGATGTCCTAGCTCACTTTGACTATGGTTTCCGCAAATTTGAGCTTACTGTAGAGGAGTTAAAAACTTTTGAACCGCAGCTGCGACAGCTTTTTCAAAAGATGATTGATCATGATCTGGCCTTTGAACTCAACTGCAAGTCTATGTATCTCTACGGTCATGAAGATCTCTATCTCTACGCTCTTGGTCTTGTCAAGGAGCTTGGTGGTCAGCGCTTTTCAGTGGGATCAGACGGCCACAAGCTGGAACATTTTCGCTTGAAGTTTGACCAAGTGGCTCAAATCCTCGCTGATGTCGGTATTGAGGAAAGCCGGCTGATTTAAGGCATCCCGTGCGGATTCTCATTGTCCATTAAACGCATTTTTTGAATTTTGACCAGAATATGATATACTTAATTATCTTAGAAAATACAGAAGTTTATTGATATAGGAGAAAAAATGGCAGAGCCAGTGAAATTATTTCAGTATAACACCTTAGGAGCTTTGATGGCTGGACTTTATGGTGGGAGCATGACGATTGGGGAGCTCCTGAAATACGGCGATTTGGGGATTGGTACACTGGATTCCATCGATGGGGAATTGATCGTTCTTGATGGTAAGGCCTATCAGGCTAAGGGATCTGGCAATGTGCCTGAAGTCGTTGAAGTTTCAGATGATGTGACAGTGCCTTACGCTGCGGTTGTTCCCCACCAAGCAGAGGTTATTTTCCGCCAACGCTTCGAAATGACAGATGAAGAGCTGGAACAGCGAATTGAATCCTATTACGATGGGGAAAATTTATTTCGCTCCATCAAGATTCATGGAGAATTTTCCCACATGCATGTGCGAATGATTCCAAAATCGACTTCAGAGAAGAAGTTTGCTGAGGTGGCCGTGAGTCAGCCAGAGTACCATGCGGACAATGTTTCTGGAACTATTGTTGGCTTTTGGACACCCGAAATTTTCCACGGTGTCAGTGTAGCCGGCTATCATCTTCACTTTATTTCAGACGACCATACCTTTGGTGGTCACGTTATGGACTTTGTTATCAAGGAAGGTATTGTGGAGCTAGGTGCTGTCGATCAGTTGGATCAACGTTTCCCAGTTCAAGACCGTAAGTTCCTCTTTGCAAAATTCAATGTCGATGAAGTAAGATCGGACATGGACAAGGTTGAGTAGTCAATTACTGTGACAATTGTTTACTTTTGATAAAAAAAGAGGCTAGGAATCTGCCGTCCCAACCTCTGAAAGATAACTAGATTTTTAAATTCAGTAAGTTTGAGGAGCCGAGGCTCCTCTTTTGTTTTTAATATCCGCCAAATCGATATTTTAGAAACTGATTAGTTTACATTTTCATGCTTTTAATCTTTTCTTCATCTGGTGTGACGCGCAGGGTTTTCTGGCCCGTATAGGTGACAAATCCGGGCTTGCCGCCAGTTGGTTTGTTGAGTTTTCTGACTTCAATCATGTCCACTTGGACCAGATTAGAGAGTCTGGCCTTGGAGAAGTAGGCCGCTAGCTCAGCAGCGTCTGTCTTTACCTCATCGCTGGGCTGAAGATTGCCTGTGATGACCACATGGCTACCCGGAATATCCTTGGCGTGGAACCAAAGCTCGTCCTTCTTAGCCATCTTAAACGTCAGTTCGTCATTTTGGAGGTTGTTGCGGCCGACTAGGATGATAGTTTGACCGTCAGTTGCCAAATATTTCTCCGGTTTCTGCCTTTTCTGGATTTTCTCTCTTTGGCGTC
>NZ_CALHWC010000005.1 GCF_938036805.1 uncultured Streptococcus sp. | reverse complement strand
CTACATAGTCCTCAGGTGTGAATGTCCCATCAGATCCCACCGGAAGACTGCGCATAAGGTAATAACGCAGAGCATCCAAACCGTAGCGTTCTACCAGCATTTCCGGATAGACTACATTGCCCTTAGACTTAGACATCTTGCCATCTTTCATGACAAACCAGCCATGACCAATCAAACGTTCAGGCAATTTGATATCCAACATCATCAGAAGGATTGGCCAGTAGATGGAGTGGAAACGCAGAATGTCCTTGCCCACCATGTGGAAGACTGTTCCGTTCCAGAATTTGTCAAAGTTCCCGTGCTCATCTTGACCGTAGCCAAGAGCTGTCACATAGTTGAGCAGGGCATCAAACCAAACATAGACAACGTGTTTAGGATTTGATGGGACTGGTACTCCCCATGTAAAGGTTGTACGAGAAACTGCCAAATCTTCCAAACCTGGCTCGATGAAGTTTTTCAGCATTTCATTGAGTCGACCATCAGGTGTGATAAAGTCTGGCTGAGATTTGAAGAATTCTACCAAACGATCTTGGTACTTGCTTAGACGGAGGAAGTAAGACTCTTCTGATACCCACTCCACTTCATGTCCAGACGGCGCGATTCCGCCAGTTACATTTCCAGCTTCGTCACGGAAGACTTCAGCCAACTGGCTTTCAGTAAAGAATTCCTCATCAGATACAGAATACCAGCCTGAATATTCTCCCAAGTAGATATCATCTTGGGCCAAGAGTTTTTCAAAAACATCAGCCACAACCTTTTCATGGTAGTCATCGGTCGTCCGGATAAATTTGTCATAAGAAATATCAAGCAATCCCCAGAGTTCTTTCACTCCAACCGCCATGCCATCGACATAGGCTTGTGGGCTGATCCCAGCTTCCTCAGCTTTTTGCTGGATTTTTTGACCGTGCTCGTCAAGACCAGTCAGATAGAAAACATCATGGCCCATGAGGCGCTTGTAGCGAGCCAAAACATCACAGGCAATGGTCGTATAGGCAGACCCAATGTGGAGCTTGCCAGACGGGTAGTAAATAGGTGTCGTAATATAAAACGGTTGTTTTGTAGTCATTTTTTAATCCTTTCAAGGCTAATGAAACCTTTTTTGATAACACTTCATTATATCATATTTCCAAGCGATTGAAAGAGGATAACTGACATTGATTTTAGGCGTTCTTCTCTTCAAATAAATAAGGACGATAGGTTTTATTCCATAGTTTCTTTCGACAATAGTAATAGTAAATAACAGCTCTATTCATCAAATCAGTTGAGAAACAAGCTTCTTAGTTTGTTCATAATTTTTCTCTAGGGCTATAATAAAACAGCTTGATTTAGCCACCTATTTTATTCTAGCCAAAGATCGCTATTTCTCCAAAACTTGCCAATTCTTGCTAAATATAGTAGAATATATAAAAAATATTTAAGGAGATTACTACATGATTGATGCATATAAAAAATTTTGGAAGGGCTATGTGGATTTCACTGGTCGCTCAACTCGCCCAGAATATTGGTGGCCCATTCTCTGCCATTTTTTAGTAATAATACTAATACTTTGTACTGCTCTTCTGATTGAGACGGTTTTGAACTCTGAGATTGGAGGATCCTTATTTTCTGGCCTGATGCTTGTCTATTACATTGCAATTCTGCTTCCCTCTCTCGCCATTAAAGTTCGACGATTGCGAGATGGTGGCTATCATTGGGCTCTTCTCTTTTTGTACTTGGTCCCACTTTTTGGCTATTTTATTCTGTTTATTTTTTATTGTCAGCCTACAAAATATGAACTCCTTAGCAATGATTCCTATAATAATACAGACTACCAAGATCAGCAATTTAGCCAAAATCCCTATCAAGAGCAGCAAAATTACCAACAAAATTTTGTAACAACTGAAAACGAGTAAAGTCCATTGAATCAAGCAAAAAGCATTCTACTTTAACAGGCCTCCCGAAAGGTTAGATTTTTGTGTCTAACTCTCTGGAAGGCCTGTTAAATTTACCTGTTTTTTATATTTGTTAAAGCATACTATTTTTCCATAGCTTCATTATAGATTCGAATCCAAGGAGCAACTTGATTCATCACATCTAAAAACTGTAATAAGTCAATATATTTTTGATCCGTATAAGGCCCAAAAGCCAGACGAATATCTTTGTTAGAACTCATTGGATTGTAATACAGATACAGGTGATGAACTTTTGCATACTTTGTTTCTTCCACTTCCTCAATCTTAATGGTCACATCAGCTAAGTCAGAAAGCATGAGAAATTGGAAATAAGCATCAACCCGTATGATGGCATCCTTGTAGAGATAGAGAGATAGGCTTTCACGCACATAACGAGAATCGCTATAAATCAGTTGAAAATCCTTTTCAAGCTCTGGAAAGTGAGAATAAAGTTCTTGACAGCGTCGCAAACTCTTTTCTCTATTGACTATAGCAAGGCAAGTAAAGAGACCACTCATCGCCATTAGCAGGATGATTAAAATCAGGGTCATTCTCCCCCCGACTTCATCTGTCTGTGACAAAGCCAAGAGCAAAATGAAAGCCCCTAGACCACAAAAAACAGGAAAAATTAACTCCTTATAAAATTTAACATTTATTTTTTCTTGCACCAATTGATCCTCTCAATCCAAACATGGCTAGTTTTCCACCTTTAGCCTATGCCCAAGGATTATAAAAGCGTCCTTGATTGACAAGGAAAAGAAGAAGGCTGAGGGCTAGTAAAAGGACGGACACCAGGATTACAAGTTTGTCTAGTTTTCCGAAGGCTTGCTGGGTGTACCAGGTCCGCTTTTTATTTTTCCCAAAGCGGCGTAGCTCCATTGCCGTCGCGATCGTATTGATTCGCTCGAGCGAGCTGAAAATTAGGGGAATGACGATTTGCAGATTGCCCTTGACCCGCTTGCTAAGGGGAGCCTTTTTGGATAATTCTTGTCCACGCGCCTCTTGAGACATCTTGATGAGGTAAAATTCTTCCTGTAAATCTGGAATATAACGCAGGGTCAGACTGACCGCATAGGCAATCTTATAAGAAAGGCCGATTTGATTCAGACTAGAAGCAAATTGACTGGGGTGGGTGGTCATAAGAAAGATCACCGCTAGGGGAATCGTTGAGAAATACTTGAGCAAAAGATTCAAGAGATAAAAGAGCTCCTGAAGCGTGAGATTATAAGCTCCCCATCCTGTCCAGAGCAGATTCTTGGCTCCATAAATCTCCACCCCATACTGTGGTGCAAAGAGATAGACCATGAGAATATTCAGCGCTGCAAAAGTTCCCGCAAAAGCTAAAACGAAAGAAATATCCTTCAGCCGAATCTCAGACAATCGAAATAACACCAGGGATGCCAGAGCCACAAGAAGGAGGAATCGCGTATCGTAGCTCATCATGGCCGCCACCGAAACCAGGATAAAAAAGATCAATTTGCTGGCACCAGAAAGAGCATGGAGAAAAGTCTTTCCGGCATGGTAGCCAATCAATTTTTGTTGATTAAACATGACTTTCCTCCTTTTTTCGCATGTAAAATTGAGTCAGAGCTAGCGGATCCACTCCCAGCTTCTCAGCTAAGCTAAAAATCGATGTTTCCTTTAGATTGGCCGCTGCAATCAACTCATGATTGGACAAAACCTGAGCAGGCGACTGGTCTGCTAAAATCTGACCGTCCACCACCACGATTGCCCGATCCGAATAATCCAACATGAGCTGCATATCATGGGTAATCATAATAATCGTGTGTCCCTGCTGGTTTAGCTCATCGAGAAAGTCCATCATCTCTGTATAATGGCGCTGATCCTGACCAGCTGTCGGCTCATCCAAAAGGATAATCTCTGGATTTAGCACCAAGATAGAAGCAATGGTCACCCGCTTCTTCTGACCAAAAGACAGGGCTGAAATTGGCCAACTGCGGAATTCATAGAGACCGCAAGTTTTGAGAACAGCATGAACTCTTTCTTCAATCTCTGCTTCGGCCAAACCACGCAACCGTAGTCCCAGAGCCACTTCATCAAAAATCATTGTGGTCGAAATCATCTGATTGGGATTTTGCAGGACATAGCCAATCCGCTCCGCTCGCTCCTTGATAGAGTCTCCCTTGATATCCTGTCCCTGCCAACGATACTCCCCCTCTGTGTCAACAAAACGACAGAGAGCCTTGGCTAGCGTAGACTTGCCAGCTCCATTTTTCCCAACGATGGCTATCCGCTCACCCTTGAACATCTTCAGACTGATATTCCGCAAAATAGGTTGATTGCTCTGATAGGCAAAGGAAACATGGTCAAGTTCTAAAAGGGCTTCGTGACGACTGTCATCCGGCTCTGCTTTTTGCTCGGTCAGACTCTGCGAAAGTTCTGCAAGTTCCAGCTTGGTCAAATCAATCAGATGAGTCGCGCTTGCCACATCAAAACCAAGCTGCCGCAAGGCCGTAATATAGAGAGGTTCTCGGATCCCATTTTCCGCTAAGAGGTCTGTCTTAAGCAGATCATCCGGCGCACCGTTAAAGAGAATCTGACCATCATTGACGAGGACAACTCGGTCAACAGGTCGATAAAGAACATCTTCCAAGCGGTGCTCAATGATGATGGTCGTGGTTGCAGCTTCTCTATGAATCTGATCAATCAAGTCAATCGTGTCCTGACCAGACTTGGGATCGAGGTTGGCCAAAGGCTCATCAAACAGCAAAATTGGACTCTCATCGATCAAGACACCTGCCAGACTGACCCGCTGCTTCTGCCCGCCAGACAAGTCTTGAGGACGATGATCCAAAAGCTGCTCTAGGTCTAGCTGCTTCGCCCAACGGATAACTTTCTCCCGCATCAAGGGCAAATCCACCATGTCATTTTCCAGAGCAAAGGCCAGATCCTCTGCTACACTGAGCCCGATAAACTGACCATCCGTATCCTGCAAAACCGTGCTGACAAGATTTGACTTGTCATAAATACTACTATCAAAGGCTGGCTGCCCCTTAATCAAGAGTTGGCCACTGGCCTGTCCCTTGTAAATATTGGGAATAATGCCGTTGAGACACTGACCCAGGGTTGACTTGCCAGAGCCAGACGGCCCAATAAGCAGCACCTTTTCCCCCTCATAAATGGTCAGATTAATATGCTTCAACGTCGGCTCCGACTGAGCCTGGTATTGAAAACTAAAATCTTCAAATTGAATAATTGGTTTTTTCATGTTTTTCTATAAGGCCAGAGCGATCTGAATCGCCAGATTGGCCACCTTGTCTTTCTCGTCTAAGTCCGCATGATTAGCCAGATTGCGCATGTCCCAAGCCTCCTCAGACAGATGATCCGCCGCATAAAAGAACTGGCAAACCTGAATGTCACGAAAAGCCGCCAAAGCCGCTACAGCCGAGCACTCCATATCCACACAGATAGCTCCCGCCTCTTTTCGCCTGCGCAGCTTGTCCGCAGTCTCTCGGAAAATGCCATCGGTCGTCCAAACCTTGCCCAAGCTATGGGAAATCCCTCGTCGCTCAAGGAAATTTACCAGAAAATCCTGCGAGCCGACATTGACTGCTATCTCCGAACTAGCCGGCTGGTAATGATAGCTAGTCCCCTCATCACGCAAGGCTGCTGTAGGAATAATGACGGATGTTTCTTTGATATCCTCGTCCAGCACACCACAAGTCCCAAAGAGAACCAGTCTTTTCATACCAAAAGCAATCAAATCCTCCAGAATAGCCACACAAGCAGAAGCTCCAACTGGTGCATTAAAAAGAGCTAGCTCCTGCCCATCCGCAAAGACCCGATAGATAGGAATTTCAATGTTGGCCATGGATGTCGTCGTAATCAACTCATGATCAAAATCCGCCAGCATTCGGGCAAAGGTCTCCCGAGCAAAGCAGGACACTGCCGTCTCCGGAAATCCTTCAATAGGCTCTATCAAATCCTCTGGATTAATGATGGCCTTACGATTTTGATCAAATTCTTCAAGAATCATTGGCTTATTTTGTCCCTTTCGTTAGCATGAAATAGCCAGTTAATCTCCACTGACTCTATCCTACTATTGTATCATAAAAAGGCTGTCTACTGACTATCACCAGCATATTTTCTAGCTAGCCAAGGATATAGGCAGACTCTATAGCAAGGACAGGTTCAAGCGCATTTCAAAACAAAAAAGATTGGGATAAAGTAACTGCCCTCCGATAGCTAGATATTAATCTAGCTATCGGAGGGCAGTCAATCTGAATGAGAGTTTGCACATTAAAAAGATTATTCATCCATAAATGGAAGCTAAACTGGCTGAGTCCAGTCTTGACACGAACAAAGACTACAAAACAAACTCTTGGCAATCTTCAAAGAGAGCTTTCATTTGGGCAAAAGTCATAGCAGAAACAAGAACTTTCTCAGCATCAAATAATTGTGTCATATTTTCAGGAAGCTTGTCCAAAAAATCTGAATATGCAATTCTATTGTAAATAAAGAATTTCTCAAGATTATCTGGGTCTGCATCATCACATCCGACCAGATTACAGCACCAGCTAAGTTTTAATTCATCAATATATTCAGTATCTTCTGGTGCGAGGGTAGGTACGAGAGGCAGGATTGTATCAACACCAGCAGTTAGCGTATAGGTACCTAAAATTTTTTCACTCTGCTCACTTCCATAAAATTTACTTTGAGCGTCATAGGCACCACTATACTGTCGAGTGGTGAAAAAATCGCTATAACTCTGAGCAGGATTATCTGCCTTCAAGAAACCTTCCACCAGATGTGGACTCAGGGCAAGCGTTCTCCGAATACCCTCTTGATACACAAGCTCATAGCCTGATTTTAGAAAAGCCTCCAAGCCAAAAACTATGTCCTCTTGATAAGGGTAGTCCCAGACACTTGAACTGCTATATTCTC
>NZ_CALHWC010000004.1 GCF_938036805.1 uncultured Streptococcus sp. | reverse complement strand
TACTTTCTCTCCTTTATTGATGAAAATTTCAAAAATTGATTTATCGATGAAGATATTGACAGTTGTATCTTTGGTGTCAAGGGTGGTACTGCGGCTGCTTCCAAAGTCTAGGGCATATTGTTCCCCTGCCTGACTGCGGTCAACGGTCACTTGACCTGCCTTGAGGTCAAAGTTGATTCGCAGGCCTTTGCCTTCCTTGTCCGCAAAGAGGACGATTTCATGCTCGGTGTCTGCAGCGAAATTCAGTTCTAGTTCGTAGCTGTTCTTGCTTTCTGCCAAAGCAACGAAAGGCTGTTCTTCTGCTCGTAAATTCTTGATAGCAGGCACTGGGTACTGGTAGAGCTTGCCGTCTTTCAGGGTTAATTCCTTGACGAGGGAGAAGGCCCCTTGATGGTCGAAGCGGTCAGATGGGTATTCCACATCAGGCAAGCCTAGCCAGCTGACAGCGAGTGCACGGCCGTCAGGTGCTTTAAAGGCTTGGGTGGCGTAGCAGTCGAAGCCGTAGTCCAGATTTTGGATAGGGCTAGGATCAATCATAGCAGCTTTGTTTGTGTCAAACGATTGACCTATTTTATACATATTTGGATAAATGTTGTCATAGTCCAGCACCTCCTTGGACAAGCCTTGAGGGCAGTAGAGCAGGACTGGCTGGTCATTGATAAAGACAAGGTTTGGACACTCCATCATGTAGGCTGTCTTGTCATTGGCGAAGTCTAAATCACCAACGGCTTCCCAGTTGGTATAGTCGTTATCAACAGCTTTGTAAAGCTTGACATAGCCTTGCTTGTCTAGATTTTGCCCACCGACAATGGCATAGAATTGCCCTTTGTAGTTGAAAATCTGTGGATCGCGGAAGTGGTCGGTCGCTTCAGCAGGCTGCTCAATCAAGATCTTGTCAATTTTTTCAAGATTGCCTGCTTTATCTAATAGGGCACCGATTTGATAAGGGTGACGCACCCAATTCTCATCACGGACATTACCAGTATAGAAGAGAAAGAGTTTGTCATCAACCTGCATGGCAGAGCCAGAGTAGGCACCGTGGCTGTCCAGAGCAGTATCTGGCAGCACTCGAAGACCAGTTTCGGTGAAGTGGACTAAGTCATCGCTTTCCATCTGAACCCAGCACTTGAGACCGTGAGCTGCTCCGAAAGGAAAGTTTTGATAAAACACCACCCACTTGCCGTCAAAGTAAGAAAAGCCATTGGGGTCATTGAGCAGACCAGTTTGAGGCTCCACGTGATAGCTGGCCCGCCAAGGAGATTTAGCCATGTTTTCTTTGATCTGCTGCATCTCTTCCTGAGTCCAGTCTTCATAACGTTTGTAGCGTTTTTCAGTCGTCCAAGCCAATCCTTTGTCCTCCAAATCATATTATTTCTTATTACTATAGTAAACGTTTCCTGCTTAAAAATCAACCTTTAACAGCGAAAAAATAAAATTTCTGCAAAACGCTTGACATATTTTGAAATCATGATAGAATGATAGTTGTAGAGGCGTTAAAATCGCTTTCAAAAAGTTTTACAATATTTTATAAGGAGATTTTTGCAAATGAATAATACTGAAATTGCAAAAAAGGTCATCGAAGCCCTTGGCGGACGTGAGAATGTCAACAGTGTAGCCCACTGTGCGACTCGCTTGCGTGTCATGGTTAAAGATGAAGGTAAAATCGACAAAAATACTGTCGAGAACCTAGAAAAAGTTCAGGGAGCTTTTTTTAACTCAGGCCAATATCAAATCATTTTTGGTACTGGTACGGTTAATAAGATTTATGACGAGGTTGTAGCACTTGGATTGCCAACTTCATCAAAAGATGACATGAAAGCTGAAGCTGCTAAGCAAGGGAATTGGTTCCAACGTGCCATCCGTACTTTCGGTGATGTCTTTGTACCAATTCTCCCAGCTATTGTTGCGACAGGTCTTTTCATGGGAGTTCGTGGAGCAATTGCTCAGGATCAAGTTTTATCTTTATTTGGTACCACAGCGGATGCTTTCAAATCGACTGACTTTTATACTTATACAGTAGTATTAACTGATACAGCCTTCGCTTTCTTCCCAGCTTTGATTTGCTGGTCAGCTTTTAGAGTCTTTGGCGGGAACCCAATCATTGGTTTGGTTCTTGGTCTAATGATGGTTAACTCAGCACTTCCAAATGCTTGGGATGTAGCTGGTCAGGCTACTAAATTTGCTGTTGATCCTTCTAAGGATATTTTAGACAAAATTGCTAATATGGATGTTCTAGGAAGTCTGAAATTTGCTAGCGAAGTTACAGCAACAAAAGCTCATCCAATTTACTTCTTTGGTTTTATTCCGGTGGTTGGCTACCAAAACTCGGTGCTTCCTGCCTTCTTTGTAGGTTTGTTTGGTGCGAAATTTGAAAAATGGCTGCACAAGAAAATTCCAGATGTCTTGGACCTTCTTCTTGTTCCATTCCTTACTTTTCTTGTAATGTCTATTTTGGGACTCTTTGTGATTGGTCCAGTCTTCCACATTGTTGAGTCATATGTTTTGAATGGTACAGAGTTCCTTCTTAGCCTTCCGTTTGGTCTTGCTGGTTTGATTATTGGTGCAGTACATCAACTGATTGTCGTAACTGGTGTTCATCACATCTTCAACTTACTGGAATCTCAATTGGTATCTCAGACTGGGAAAGATCCATTTAATGCGATTATCACTGCTGCTATGACAGCTCAGGCTGGTGCGACTTTGGCTGTAGCTGTGAAGACAAAATCTAAAAAACTCAAGGCTCTTGCATTCCCAGCAGCACTTTCTGCAGGATTGGGTATTACTGAGCCAGCTATCTTCGGGGTTAACTTGCGCTTTGTTAAACCGTTTGTAATTGGACTGGGTGCTGGTGCTGTTGGTGGTTGGTTAGCTTCTATTATGGGGCTTGCAGGTACAAGTTTCGGTATCACAATTATTCCAGGTACACTCCTTTACCTGAATGGTCAATTGTTGCAATATATCTTTATGGTTGTTCTGACAACTGGTTTGAGTTTTGTTCTGACTTATATGTTCGGATACAAAGACGAAGAAACTGCTGAAGAAAAAGCTGAAACTGAAAAACTTGTCGAAGAAGAAACAACTGGTAATGTTCCAGCGGCTCTCCAAAATGAAACAATCATTTCTCCAATCGTTGGTAGTGCAGTAGCTTTGAGCGATGTAAATGATCCTGTTTTCTCAAGCGGAGCTATGGGTCAAGGGATTGCGATCAAACCAACTGAAGGTGTCGTTTACGCCCCAGCTGATGCAGAAGTGACAATTGCTTTTGCGACAGGCCATGCTTATGGTTTGAAGACAGCTAATGGTGCTGAAATCCTGATCCACGTTGGTATTGACACAGTGTCTATGAATGGCGAAGGATTTGATCAAAAAGTTTCTCAAGGTTCTAAAGTCAAAGCTGGCGATATTATTGGAACTTTTGATTCAGCTAAAATCGCAGCAGCTGGTCTGGATGACACGACTATGGTTATCGTGACTAACACAGCTGACTACGCATCTGTGACTCCAGTAGCAGAAGGAACTGTTGCTAAAGGCGATGCGATTATTGAAGTGAAAGCTTAATCTTGGCTATAGAAAGTCAACAAAGGAAAACGAACAACTTATGTTTGTTCGTTTTTTACTTGAGTGCTAAGATTTACAGAGGAAAATCTAAAATATAGAGCCATTTCCAATAGGGAAATATGCTATAATGGAGTATAAAGAATACAAGAGGTGTTTGAAATGACAAAATTGTACGGAAGTTTAGAAGCCGGTGGAACGAAGTTTATCTGTGCTGTGGGCGATGAAAATTTTAATGTTGTAGAAAAAACACAGTTTCCTACGACCACGCCGATTGAGACGCTAGATAAAACGATTGAGTTTTTCTCTCGTTTTGACAATTTAGCAGGTCTGGCAGTCGGTTCTTTTGGTCCAATTGATATTGATCCTAATTCAAAAACATATGGCTACATTACGACAACTCCAAAACCACATTGGGCCAATGTAGATATCGTGGGAGCGCTTCGTCGTGCTTTAAATGTGCCAATCTACTTTACGACAGATGTCAACAGCTCGGCTTATGGTGAAGTTGTAGCCCGTAACAATGCTGGTGGTCGCATTGAAAATTTGGTTTATTATACGATTGGAACAGGGATTGGCGCTGGTGCTATCCAACGTGGTGAATTTGTTGGGGGTACAGGCCATCCAGAGATGGGACACTACTATGTGGCTCAGCACCCAATGGATGTGGAAAAAGGCTTTAACGGCGTCTGTCCTTTCCACAAGGGCTGTTTGGAAGGCTTAGCAGCTGGTCCTAGCTTAGAAGCGCGGACGGGTGTGCGTGGTGAAAACATTGAGCTCAATAACTCTGTTTGGGATATTCAGGCTTACTATATTGCGCAGGCAGCTATTCAAGCGACGGTGACGTTCCGTCCAGATGTCATTGTCTTTGGCGGTGGCGTGATGGCACAGCAGCACATGCTGGACCGTGTCCGTGAAAAATTCACTGTTCTGCTCAACGGTTACCTGCCAGTGCCAGATGTGCGTGATTACATTGTTACACCGGCTGTCGCAGGAAATGGCTCGGCTACACTAGGAAATTTTGTCCTCGCAAAAGATATTAGCGAACGCTATGCAAAATAAGTAAACAAGACGTTGAGAGTTTTCAAATAAACGAAGGAGGCTGAGATAGGGAAATCCAGCCTCTTCCATTTGAGGTGAAGTATGCAACAAGCAATTGTGAAAGATACTTTCTTTTTACAGCAAAAATCAGTTCCTGCTACAAAGTCGGATCTATTTTTAGCCCAAGACTTACAGGATACCTTGCTGGCTCATAGAGAGTCTTGTGTCGGCCTTGCTGCAAATATGATTGGTTCTCAAAAGCGGGTGATTATTTTTATGTATGGCATGCTGCCCATGGTCATGTTTAATCCAGTTCTCCTTCAGAAATCAGGAGCTTATGAGACGGAAGAAAGCTGTCTGTCTTTGGCTGGAAGTCGACCAACCATTCGCTATCAGAAAATCACGGTCGAATATCTAGATCAGAATTGGCTGAAAAGGACCATCACGTTAGAGGATTTTCCAGCGCAAATCTGCCAGCACGAATTGGATCATTTGGAAGGCATTCTCATATAGGAAATATATCTGGAAAGGATAGGAATAGAATGAAAGTATACAAGCGCGATGGAGCAAAATTTTATGCCATAGGCTTTTTCTTACTCTTTGCTTTATCATGGCTTTTGCATCTATGGATAAGGCCTCCCTTGAGTCAACAAGTCAAAATAGTGCTAATCAGCTGGTTCATAGGACTTCTATCAGCAAAGAAGACCAAAGAAGCAGGCAGACTACTGAAGAAAGTAACAATATCTTCAATCCAGTCTATTGGGGAATGGGCATAACCGCTATTTTTATGATCGTTCTAGGCTATATTTCGAATCATAAACCACCGATTTTAGAGATGGATGAGATGGGAATAAGACTGAGAGGATTATCTGCTAAAAGAGAGAAGTACTTCTTGTGGCAGGAGATTGAGCAAATTGAGTACGCTATCTATCGATATAGTCGAATTTTATATTTCTATCCTAAAAATCAAGAGGAGAGTGCGGTCTCTTTGGACTTGGATGATGTGAAAAATATTAGCTTCAATGAACTTCATCAGGAGATTTTCCAACTTGCTCCGCATATCAAGTGGCTCTTTCCATAGAAATATTATTATGGAGTAGAGATTTGATCTGCTTAGTCATTCTAGCGATTGCAAAGATGCATTTATATATTGGTGATTTCAAACGCTATTTACCAGTTTAGCCAAGTATGATAAAATAGAAAAGTCACAGTATTAAGAAATTAAGGAGACAATGATGAAAAAAATATTTAAATACACAGCCTTGCTTGTGGCAGGTGTGAGCTTAACAGCCTGTGCCTTGCTTCCAAGTCCAAATAAAAAACATTCTGATAAGCCGAGTCAGGAGAAGACTGTCAAAAAATCAGCCAGCAATGGGCAGGTTGATATCCAGATTAAGGAAGGTCAGTTCATTATGCCAAGCAACGGATCAGCTGATGCAAAATACTTGGCCTTGTCTTTGGAAATTAAAAATAAAACAAATGATAAAATCATGATTTCCTCCTCAGATATTGCTTTTTATGATTCAGAAGGCGAAAAAATCCAGCCAGTCGGAGTCTATGATGACAAAGAAAACTTCAAAACACTGAGCTATGAA
Organism: uncultured Streptococcus sp.; assembly: GCF_938036805.1. Taxonomy (GTDB): domain Bacteria; phylum Bacillota; class Bacilli; order Lactobacillales; family Streptococcaceae; genus Streptococcus. Next base: position 14,054 of record NZ_CALHWC010000004.1, on the reverse strand, counting down.
GATTTAGCGGAAGGAAAAACTCTTTCTGGTAATCTGGTCTTTAAGGTTGAAGATGGCAAGAAATATGAACTTCACTATGAGAAGAAAACCTACGGCTCCGATGAAAAAGCAGAACCCATCAAACTAAAAGTTGATCCTGCGAAATATCCGAATCATGTTGACGAATCAAAGAAATTAGCTTCTGATTATCTCAATGCTGTTTTCTTGGGAGGAGAAGCCAAGACAAAATCCTCCAAAGACAAAGGCGATTTGGTTTTAGGCGGCGATTTGGAGCAAGATAAAAAAGATTATAGAGCAGCTTTTGCAGCAGATTTTACACGTAAATTGCATGATTATCCCTTTAGTGATGATGAAATCAATGCTTTCATTGATGCCTATGTGAAAAGTAACGCGAAACGCTCAGAAATTTCTTACACAGTAGCCCAGTACATGCCAAATTCAATCGTTATCAAGATCAAACCGAGAACGGTCAGTCTAAATAAAACCATGTATACCTACCGTCAAGATTTTTATGATAAGCATCGTTCTGAATATGGAAGTCTGAGTGACCTCTATAAAGCTACCGATAAGAGTTATGCCAATGACATGATGGCTGGAATGGATTCACGTCCTCTTCTTACGCCAGAGCGAGATTATCAGTTGAAATTTGTCAAAACAGATGGGAAATGGGTTCTAGAGCGTGATTATTCTTATGAATCCATCGTCAGAGCTTTTGAAGGCGATATATCCTAATAGCAAGATGAGAGGGCGGATGCTTCATTCTGCTCTCTATTTTTGTTTCCTAGTCTAGCTTTGTGCTATACTGGAGGATAGATATGTAGAGTAAAGGAGCCTGCCATGAAACAATTCTATGATAAATTAGTAAGAACGCGTCATTATCTTCATCAGCATCCAGAGCTGTCTGGCCAAGAGTATGAAACGACAGCCTTTCTAAGCCGCTATTTGCAAGACTTAGGAATTAAAATTTTGGACTCTGGCTTAGAGACGGGCTTGATTGCCGAAATTGGTCAAGGAGAGCCGGCGATCGCCTTGAGGGCAGATATTGATGCCCTGCCTATTTTAGAGAAGACAGGTCTGCCTTATGCTAGCCAAAATCCTGGTGTCATGCATGCCTGCGGTCATGATTTTCATCAGACCAGTCTTTTAGGGGCAGCGGAGTTGCTCAAGGCTATGGAAGAAGATTTACAGGGGACTATTCGCCTGATTTTTCAGCCAGCTGAGGAAACATCTCAGGGAGCCAGTCAAGTTCTGGCTACGGGTTTGCTGGATGATGTGGTTGCGATTATCGGTTTTCACAATATGCCCCAGTTAAAAGCTGGGCAAATGGCCTTAAAGCCGGGAGCCATGATGGCAGGCGTGGAAAAGTTTCAGGTGACTGTGGAGGGAGTCAGTAGCCATGCGGCTAGGCCAGATTTGGGAGTGGATACGGTGCTGACTCTGACCAGCATGATTCAAAATCTTCAAGCTCTGGTTTCTCGGACTGTCTCGCCCTTTGAGCCAGTTGTTTTGTCTGTGACCCACATTGAGGCTGGGGCGACTTGGAATGTTCTGCCGCAAAATGGCTTTTTTGAAGGCACCATTCGTTGTTTTAACTCTAATTTGCAAAAGCGTTTGAAGGCGGATTTTATCCGTATTGTGGAGCATACGGCGGAGAATTTCGGTGCTAAGGTCGCTATTGTCTGGGATCAGACTCCGCCAGTGACCTACAATGATCCAGAATTGGCCGAGCTTATTTTTGAAAACTCCCAGAACATCGGGGAGCTAGTGCCTGCCCAGCCATCTTCAGCTGGCGAAGACTTTGCCTTTTACCAAGAAAGAATCCCTGGTGTCTTTGCTTTTATCGGCTCAAATGGTGCAGCAGATGCGCCTGACCTGCACCATGATAGCATGACGATTGACGATGCAGCCTTTCAGGTCTCTGTGCCTTACTATGTCGAAAACGCCCTCTTCCTCTTCAAGCACTATAAGAAATAACTATGGTCTTCCATAGAAAATAAGAACTAGGCAAGCTCTTCTTCTTTTGTTATCATAGAAAAACAAGATTTCGATATTTTCAAATAGTTTGAATAATCGAATCAGTGATAAAGAAAATCTATCACCTTGATAAAAAATATATAATGGTCAGGATTTTCGACTTTTGGTATGATAGAAACATGCTCTTTAGGAGGAGATAGGGATATGGATATTAAAAAAATATTGAAATACACTGCCACTGCTGTGGTAGGAAGTCTTGCAGTTGGATTGCTAGTGGCCTGCTCGTCTTCATCAAGTAAGGACACTACTTCAAAGAAAACGACAGTTGAAATTGGAACAGTTGGAACGACTAAGCCTTTCTCTTATGAGGACAAGGAAGGAAACCTAACTGGTTACGAAATTGAAGTGCTTCGTGAAATCTTTAAAGGTTCAGATAAGTACGAGGTCAACTTCAACAAAACCAAATGGGCTTCTGTTTTCTCTGGCTTGGACAGTGACCGCTACCAAATCGGTGCCAATAACATCAGTTATTCAGAAGACCGTGCTGGTAAATACCTCTATACCAACCCTTACGCTAAAAACCCAACCGTCTTGGTGGTTCGTAAAGGAGTGAATATCAAGTCGCTGGACGATATCGGAGGCAAGTCTACTGAAGTTGTTCAAGGTACTTCAACGGCTAAGCAGTTGGAAAAGTACAATGAAGAGCACAGTTCAAACCCAACAACCATCAACTACACAGATGGTACAATCCAGCAAATCTTGGCTAATTTGAACGATGGTCGCTCAGACTACAAGATCTTTGAGCGTATCACAGTAGATACCATCATCAAAGACCAAGGTTTAGATAATGTCGAAGTGATTGAACTTCCAAGTGACCAACAACCGTATGTCTATCCAATCCTTGCTTCAGGACAAGAAGAGCTTCAAAGCTTCATGAACAAGCGGATCAAGGAACTCTACGAGGATGGAACACTTGAAAAATTATCAAAAGAATTCTTTGGCGGCACTTACTTGCCAGATGCCAAGGATATCAAGTAAGTTCTGATTTTCTTTGCCCAAAACAATCGGAAACAACTTACAACCCTTTCATTAAGAAAAATATATTTTATAAGGAGATTATCTCATGAAATTGAAAAAATGGTTTGGCGCAACAGCACTCTTAGCTGTAGCAGCATTTGGTTTGGCAGCTTGCTCGTCTTCAACATCAAAAAACGCTAAGTCAGCAGACAGTGCAACAGTCACTGTAAAAGTCGGCGTGATGAACCTCAGCGATACAGAAGAAGCGCGTTGGGACAAGGTTCAGGAAATCCTTGATAAGGATAAAGCAGGTGTTAAGTTGGAGTTCACTCAATTTACAGACTACTCTCAGCCTAACCAAGCGGTTCGCGATGGCGATGCAGATATCAATGCCTTCCAACACTACTACTACCTGAAAAACTGGAATAAAGAAAACAATGCTGATTTGGTGTCTGTAGCAGATACGTATATCGCACCAATCCGTCTTTACTCTGGTACTAAAGATGGCAAAAACAAATATACTGCTGTGAAAGACATTCCAGAAAACGGAAGCATTGCCGTACCAAATGACCCAACAAATGAAAGCCGTGCTTTGAACCTTCTTCAAGCAGCTGGTTTGATTAAGTTGGACGTGGATTCAACTAAACTTGCGACTGTTGCTAACATCAAAGAAAACAAGAAAAACTTGAAAATTTCTGAATTGGATGCTTCTCAAACAGCAGCTTCTCTTACTTCTGTAGATGCAGCGGTTGTCAACAATACCTTCGTTCGTGAAGCTGGTATTGACTACAAGAGCGCTCTTTACAAAGAAAAGACAGATGAAAATTCTAAACTTTGGTACAACTTGATTGCTGCTAAGAAGGATTGGGAAAAATCTGACAAGGCAGACGCTATCAAGAAAATCATCAAGGCTTACCATACTGACGAAGTTAAAAAAGTCATTGAAGAGTCTTCAGATGGTATGGATCAACCAGTTTGGTAAGATTTTATAGAAAATAATTGAAGATAGAAAGGGCGGGGAATGGATTTCTCCAGCCCTTTATCTGCTATTAGTTAGAGTTTTTATCAGCAAAGATAATTTAGCAATATTAAAACGCAGAGTCACAGACTTACCTGACAGCAAGTCTTTGTTCTTTCGTGAATCATAGCAGATAATCTTTAAACAGATGCGATTAGTAGGAGTTACACATGCCTTTCTCAACTGAGAGTGAACAAATTAAAAAGTTTGAAAATGATGAGGTGGCCCAACACTATTTTGAGGTGTTGCGGACTTTGATTTCTAAAAAGTCTATCTTTGCCCAGCAAATTGGGCTCAAGGAGGTAGCTACCTATCTGGGAGAAATTTTCACTGCCGCGGGTGCTAAAGTGATGATTGATGACAGTTACACGGCTCCCTTTGTATTGGCAGAATTTCAGTCGGACAATCCTGAGGCCAAGACTATCATTTTCTATCACCACTATGATACGGTTCCGGCCGATAATGACCAGCCTTGGACCAACGACCCCTTTACTCTATCAGTCCACTACGGTGTTATGTATGGTCGCGGGGTCGATGATGACAAAGGGCACATTACTGCGCGTTTGACAGCGGTGCGTAAGTATATCCGCGAGCAAGGTTCGCTGCCAGTCAACATCATCTTCATGATGGAGGGAGCAGAGGAGTCAGCTTCGACAGACTTGGATAAATATCTGACCAAGCATAAGAAACAATTGCGGGGAGCAGATTTGCTGGTCTGGGAGCAGGGCACGCGTAATAATCTAGGTCAGTTGGAGATTTCTGGTGGGAATAAGGGCATTGTCACCTTTGATATGTCTGTTCGCAGTGCAGAAGTAGATATCCATTCTAGCTATGGCGGTGTCATTAATTCAGCTTCTTGGTACTTGATGGATGCTATCTCTAGCCTGCGTAGTGCTGACGGTCGAATTTTGGTGGAGGGCATCTATGAGCAAGTACAGGAGCCCAATGAGCGAGAGCTAGCTTTGATTGCCCAGTACGCTCTGAAGACACCAGAAGAGTTGAAGGAAATTTACGGCCTCCAGCTTCCAGTCTTGAAAGAGGACAGGCAGGAATTTCTGCGTCGCTTCTATTTTGAGCCAGCCATTAACATTGAAGGCTTCGGTTCGGGCTATCAGGGACAAGGAGTCAAAACCATCCTCCCAGCATATGCATCTGCCAAGATGGAAGTACGATTGGTACCAGGCTTAGAGCCTCATGATGTCTTGGACAAGATTCGCAAGCAACTGGACAAAAATGGCTATGATAAGGTAGAATTAACTTATACATTGGGAGAAATGAGCTATCGTAGCGATATGAGTGCCCCTTCTATCCTGAATGTGATTGAACTGGCCAAGGATTTTTATCCAGAAGGCATCTCAGTGCTTCCAACATCGGCAGGAACAGGGCCTATGCATACAGTCTTTGAGGCTTTGGAAGTTCCGATGGCTGCCTTTGGCTTGGGAAATGCCAACAGTCGAGATCATGGTGGCGATGAAAATGTCAAGATTGCCGATTATTATACCCATATTGAATTAATCAAGGAGTTAATCAGAAGTTATGAGCAATGAAATTATCAAATTAGACCGTATTGATGTCACATTTACACAGAAAAATCGTATCATCAAGGCGGTTGAAGATGTGACCATTCACATCAATCAGGGAGATATTTACGGTATCGTGGGTTATTCTGGTGCCGGAAAGTCAACTTTGGTGCGGGTTATTAATCTTTTGCAGAAGCCATCTGCTGGTCGCATCACTGTGGATGGGACAGTGCTATACGACAAGGAGACTGTCCAGCTGAATGCGGCTCAACTGCGGGAAAAGCGCAAGGATATTGGTATGATTTTCCAGCATTTCAATCTGATGGCCCAGATGACGGCTAAAGAAAATGTCGCGTTTGCCTTGAAGCACTCCTCCCTGTCTGCTGCTGAAAAAGAGGAGAAGGTTCGCAAACTTTTAGAATTGGTTGGTCTGGAAGATCGAGCGGATAATTATCCGTCTCAGCTTTCTGGCGGTCAGAAGCAGCGTGTGGCGATTGCTAGAGCCTTGGCCAATGATCCAAAAATCTTGATTTCAGATGAAGCGACTTCGGCATTGGATCCTAAAACAACCAAGCAAATTTTGGCCTTGCTTCAGGATTTGAATCAAAAGTTGGGGCTGACGATTGTACTCATCACGCACGAGATGCAGATTGTCAAAGATATTGCTAATCGCGTGGCTGTTATGCAGAATGGGAAATTGATCGAGGAAGGCTCGGTCTTGGATATCTTTACCAATCCACAGAACGAATTGACCCAAGACTTTATCACAACGGCAACAGGCATTACTGAAGCGATGGTTAAAATCAATCAGCAGAAGATTGTGCAAGACCTGCCAGCAGATTCTGTATTGGCGCATTTGAAGTATGCTGGTACGGTGACAGATACAGCCATTATCAACGATATCTACAAGCAGTATCAAGTTTCAGCCAATATTTTACATGCTAACATTGAGATTTTAGACAATGTTCCTGTCGGGGAGATGGTAGTCATTTTGTCAGGAAATGCAGAAAATCTTGCGTCTGCTCAAAGCAATTTACAAGCTGCTGGCGTAGAATTAAAGGTGCTTAAGGGAGGAATTTAGATTGATAGACTTGATTAAAACATTTTTGCCTAACGTCTATAAAATGGGCTGGGCTGGTCAGGCTGGCTGGGGAACAGCGATTTATCTGACCCTTTATATGACAATTATTTCCTTCCTGATCGGTGGGATTCTAGGCTTGATCGCTGGACTTTTCCTAGTATTGACAGCGCCAGGCGGTATTTTAGAAAATAAAACAGCCTTTTTCATCTTGGATAAGGTCACGTCCATCTTTCGGGCAATTCCCTTTATCATTCTCCTAGCTTTGATCAATCCTTTCACACGGATGATTGTAGGGACAGGGATTGGTCCAACAGCAGCTTTGGTGCCACTATCTTTGGCAGTCTTTCCTTTCTTTGCTCGTCAGGTGCAGGTGGTTCTATCAGAATTAGACCGTGGTGTGATTGAAGCAGCGCAGGCAGTTGGAGCTAACTCATGGGATATCATCGCTGTTTACTTGCGTGAAGGCTTACCAGACTTGATTCGGGTGACAACGGTGACCCTAATCTCGCTAGTCGGTGAAACAGCCATGGCGGGAGCGATTGGTGCAGGCGGTCTTGGGAATGTAGCGATTGCCTATGGTTATCAACGTTTCAACCAAGACGTGACCATTTTAGCAACTGTTTTGCTCTTGCTCCTCATTTTCTTTATCCAGTTTTTGGGCGATTTCTTAACCAGAAAAATCAGCCATCGCTAGACAGAGAGTGGGACAGAAATCGGTAATTCGTTAGAATTCAATTTCGTTGTCCCACCTCCGCGCAGTTGAGTAGGACTGTAAAAGCTGATGAAATCAGCCTAGTAGAGCCCACTCAACCACTGCGTCTTGCTCGACAATCCAAAGACAATTGAGGAGGCTGGGACTTTTGTACCAGCCTCTTTTGTCAGCTATCATCCTGTGAAAAGTCTGAAAATTTAATTTACATTCTATTTTCATAATGCTATAATAAATAAAGATAAGTATGGAAAAATAGCATAATAAATTACTTCTTAGTAGCACTGGATTTTACCCATGCTGAGGGAAGCAAACATATCCAGGATGTTAGATCTGCAAATCTGGCTAAAATTTCATTTTGCAGGAAGGATGACAAGGCATGAGGCTTATATTTTCCATACTTTTCGAGGACGATAGCAATAAATGGTTTTATGAAGTTTTAGCTTCACAATTAGAAAGGATTCGATAATGACATCGTTAACACTGAAAGAGTTGAAATGGACGGGAGTCTTTGCTCTGCTCTACTTTCTCTGTGTCGGACTAGGAGTACTAGTAGGCCACTTTTTTGACAATGCTGGCAATATGCTTTATGCTCCAGTATTTGCCGCAGTTTTTGGTGGAAGCGTTTATATGTGTCTGCAAAGCAAGATTAAAAAATTTGGAGCAATCAGCTTAGTAGGCCTAATAATGGGAGGCTTTTTCCTCCTGTCTGGTCATTTTATGATTGCTGGTTTGCCGGGCTTGGTGTTCGGTTTCTTGGCGGACACGATTGCAGGCTTGGGCAAATACGAAAATAAATTCTGGAGTCTGCTCTCCTTTGTTTGTTTCTCTTTTGTCAATTCGGGGCCTATTATCCTCATGTGGCTAGCACGTCAGGCTTATATTGATAGCTTGGTAGCGCGTGGTAAGACAGCAGAATACATCAATCGGATTTTGCTGCCGTTGGATTTTCCGACCATCGCTAGTTTTATCGTGATGGTAGTGGCAGGTGCCTTAATCGGTGGCCTGCTCGGTCAATATCTGGTAAAAAAGCGCAGTGAACAAGCTGATTTTCAGTCATAAAAAAGTTAAGCGAAGCGAAAGCTGCCGGACTTTCCTATCCTAGCTTGATCAAGGAATTGTTCTGGCATAAGTTTGATCCAGAAAAATGCCCTAGCTTGCATGCTATATCTTTGAGAAATAGACAGTTATAAAAAAATCCTATGCCTCCAGCTCTAGCGAAAAGAGCCTAATTTTGGTAAGATTAGAGGACTTGGAGAATATCAGGCTCAAGGCCTGGGAGGAATAAGATGAACAACATATTAGTGCTGCAGTCGGACTTCGGTCTGGTAGATGGAGCGGTGTCGGCTATGATTGGAGTGGCTTTGGAGGAATCACCAACGCTGAAAATCCATCATTTGACCCATGATATCACTCCTTACAATATCTTTGAGGGCAGTTATCGTCTCTTTCAGACGGTAGATTATTGGCCAGAGGGAACGACCTTTGTTTCGGTCGTGGATCCGGGAGTGGGTTCTAAGCGGAAAAGCGTAGTTGCCAAGACCAGCAAAAACCAATATATCGTAACTCCTGACAATGGAACGCTGTCCTTTATCAAAAAGCATGTCGGTATCGTAGCCATTCGTGAAATTTCCGAGGTCAAAAATCGCCGTAAGAATACCGAGCATTCTTATACTTTCCACGGGCGAGATGTCTATGCCTACACAGGTGCCAAGCTGGCTAGCGGCCATATCAGTTTTGAGGAAGTTGGCCCAGAGTTGAGTGTCGAAGAAATTGTCGAAATCCCTGTTGTGGAGACAAGACTAGCGGATAATTTGGTCAGCGGAGCTATTGACATTTTGGATGTTCGCTTTGGCTCGCTTTGGACTTCGATTACACGCGAGGAGTTCTGCACCTTGGAGCCAAGCTTTGGCGACCGTTTTGAAGTCACTATCTACAACAATGATATGCTGGTTTATCAAAACCAAGTGACCTATGGTAAGTCCTTTGCGGATGTTCGTATCGGTCAGCCAATTTTATACATCAATTCCCTCTATCGGGTGGGCTTGGCTATTAACCAAGGTTCTTTTGCCAAGGCCTACAATGTTGGTGTTGGTGCTCAATGGCATATTGAGATTAAACGTATAGAAAATTAAAGGAGAACATTATGAAAAAGAAATTGTTAGATACAAAGTTTACTATTAAAGAAGTTGTTGCAACGGGGATTGGAGCTGCACTTTTTGTAGTTATCGGAATGATTAGCATTCCAACACCTGTCCCAAATACCAGTATTCAGCTGCAATATGCGGTTCAGGCTCTCTTCAGTGTTGTTTTTGGCCCCTTTGTTGGCTTCCTGATGGGCTTGATTGGCCACGTTATCAAAGACGCTATGGCTGGCTACGGTCTCTGGTGGTCATGGATTATCGCTAGTGCCTTCTTTGGTTTCATTCTTGGTTTGTTTAAAAATCGCATTCGTGCAGCAGAAGGTGTTTTTGAAGTGAAGGACATCGTCAACTTCAATATCTTCCAGCTTTTGGCCAATGCTTTTGTCTGGCTCTTGGTCGCTCCGATTGGTGATATCTTGATTTATAGCGAGCCGGTCAATAAGGTCTTTGTGCAAGGCTTTGTGGCAACTCTGTCCAATGGAGTGACAGTTGCCGTAGCAGGAACCTTGCTCTTACTAGCCTACGCCCGTACTCAGACTCGCTCAGGCAGCCTTAAGAAAGATTAATCAAATTAGATAATTAAAGATTGGGAAAGTCCCAATCTTTTTTTGTACAAAATAAAAAACAAAATGTAATTTATATATTGCATTATTTAAAATATATTGTATAATGAACTTATGAAGATGAAAGGAACGCAGATATGAATAAAAAAGTGAATGCTCAGTTTATTTGTCTTGTATCGGCGATAGCTCTACTAGTTGTTGGCACGATTCAGAAAAATCAAACCTTTATCATACTTGCTTTTAGTAATGTCGCCCTTTGCTGCACTTTCTATGCCGTAGGTGGGAAAAAGAAATACGAAAAGGATGGTGGCCATGGCAAAAAATCTTAGGTTAAAAATGGCAAGGGCTGAGCATGACATGACCCAAGGAGACTTGGCTGATGCTATTGGTGTGACTCGTCAGACCATTGGCCTGATTGAGGCAGGCAAGTACAATCCCAGTCTCAGTCTATGCTTGGCCATTTGCAAATGCCTCAATAAAACGCTGGATCAGTTGTTTTGGGAAGAATAGGAAGAAAGTGAGGAAGAAAATGAAGGACAAACCACAAAAAGTCTATACAGACGAGCGGACTCTACAACTTGAGCGAAAATTAGGAAATGAAGTTGCATTTTTTGCGATTATCTTGCTCCTTATCTCTATTTTTATCAAAATCATGATTTGGCATGTGCCAGTAGAAGGCTACTTACCGGAAATTCTAGTTATTTTGGGTATGGAAATCTATGCTGGCATTCGTAGCTGGCAGTTGGGACTTGATATCAGACGCGACAAGCCATCTATTGGGCATAGGAGTTTCAGAAGTCGTTTGGCTAACGGGGCTATCTTAGCAATTGTAATCGTGGCTGTTCAGATGTTAGGTGGAAATTCAGCTATTCGACCATTCTTTCGCCATCATCCATTTTTACAATTTATTTTTATTATTGCGCTGATACTGGTTCTCTCTAGTATTTTAGACAAGGGAGTCAATCATTTTTATCAGAAGAGACAGGTTTTATTGGACCAAGAATTAGAAAATGATGAGAATTAGAATCAGTGAATCTTCAACTTATAAATAAGAAAGTGAGAAAGAAAATGAAGAAGCAGCCTGTTATAAAAGATGAACGAACAGAGAAATTGGACGGTAAAGTTGCGGGAGAACTAGTGCTAGGAATGTTCCTCTTCTTAGCTATCTCTGTATTTTTCAAAGCCTATGTCCTCCATCTAAGTTTGCTGGCCTATCTGCCAGAGGGTATTCTGCTTACCCTAGTAGGTCTATATGCCTTGCTTCGTCGCGTAAGCCTAGGCGTTGATGTTGGTGATATGGTGAGAGAGGAAAAATGGCCAGAGCGATTTGGCGGTGGAGTCGTTTTTGCTCTCATCGTTATGGGCATTGATTTCTTTGGTCAGCGAGAAAATCTGGCCAGCATGTTCAGTATTTTGTATCTGCTCAAGCTGGCTCTTGCAATGGCATTATTTATGCTTGGGAGCTTGACCATGGACAAGCTCAGTCTTTACCTAAACAGTAAGGGTCAGGCAAAGCTCGATCAGGAATTGGAGGATGAAGAATGACTTGGTGGAAACGATTGATCTGGGCTGGCTGCGCTTTTTTAGCCTTGGCCTTGTATGTCCTCCCTATGCTGTTTCAGCAGCTAGCAATAACTTATCAATTTCCCAAACAGTGGACCATTGGTCTTGGGCTTTCGCTGATTTTCCTAGTTTTGCTGGTCTTTGTCGTGGTAGCAAAGAAAACTGGAATTTTATCCCAGTCTGGAAAAATCTTTCAAAAAGGAGACGGGAAGCGAATTGCACTAGGCCTCTTAGGCATGGTGCTCATATCTGTCCTTGGGACGGTATTACTCCGGTGGCTACATGGAGAAGTGACAACGGCTAATCAGGCATCTTTGATGGAGGAGTTCCAAAGAGGAAATGCGATGTTGTTTCCCATCATGCTTGGAGTTTTAGCGCCTATCGCAGAGGAAATAATCTTCCGTGGCATCATTCCTCTAAAAATCTTTAAAGGCTATGAAAGCTGGGGCTATATCATAGGCGGACTGCTCTTTGCGATTTTTCATGGCCCAACCAATATCATGTCTTTTGTGATTTATGGTGGTGCCTCTGTGATTTTGACCTTGTTGGCTTATCGAACTCGGCGCTTGGAAGTCAGTATCGCAGTTCACATGATAAATAACGGACTTCCTGCCATTCTTATGTTGTTAATCACTATTTTTGGAGTAGAAGTATAGGAGCTTGAAATGAAAATTAAATTCATCAAACGTCAAATCTTAGACGAACGCGAAGAGCAACTGGTCAACAAGGCTGGTATGGAGAGTTTCAGTCTCATGCTATGTGGCAGTTTAACTTTATATATGGGTTCTGTAGCCATGAATGGGGGGGCGTTCACTATCAGACCTTCTTACTTCTGATTCCCATCACCAGTTTTTATTTCATATGTCGAACTCAGTATCTGGGAGCTAATTATTACAATAGTTTCAGTCTGACTATCTGGGGTGTGCTAGCCGCAACAGGCTTTCTGACTCTTTTGATTGGCTGCCAGAATTTCCAACTGAATCATGCTATTTATCATAATAGTGTTTTTCACCCCATGTTCCTATTTGTTATTATAATTACTTTTGTCATTCACTTTCCTATTATACTGCTGGTCAATATTATCTTGGAGAGTCTCAGTAAGTGGCAGAAGAAACGCTTTGAAAAGTATTTGGATCAATTGGAAGAAGAGCGATAACCTGTCATTCTCATTTAAACTTTCCAGCTCTACTATTTTCCAAACAAATTTTTTGCCCAGTTTTTCTAATCAGGTTATAATAAATAGATGAATTAAAAATTCAGAAAATTTTATAAAGAAAAGAGAGTTGAAATCTTATGGCAAAAGATATTCGCGTCCTACTTTACTACAAATATGTTCCGATTGAGAATGCTGAGAAATTTGCAGCTGATCATCTGGCCTTCTGTAAATCTATCGGTCTTAAAGGCCGTATCTTGGTAGCAGATGAAGGAATCAACGGAACGGTTTCTGGTGACTATGAAACCACTCAAAAATACATGGATTATGTGCATTCCCTTCCGGGTATGGAAGACCTTTGGTTCAAGATTGACGAAGAAAACGAACAAGCCTTCAAGAAAATGTTTGTTCGCTACAAGAAAGAAATCGTCCACTTGGGCTTGGAAGACAATGATTTTGATAATGACATCAACCCATTGGAGACGACAGGAGCTTACCTATCACCTAAGGAATTTAAGGAAGCTCTCTTGGACGAAGACACTGTTGTCTTAGACACTCGTAACGACTATGAGTACGATCTGGGTCACTTCCGTGGAGCCATCCGTCCAGACATCCGCAACTTCCGTGAATTGCCGCAATGGGTCCGTGATAACAAAGAGAAGTTCATGGACAAGCGCGTGGTTGTTTACTGTACAGGTGGTGTTCGCTGTGAGAAATTCTCAGGCTGGATGGTGCGTGAAGGATACAAGGATGTTGGTCAGCTTCATGGCGGTATCGCGACTTACGGCAAGGATCCAGAAGTTCAAGGTGAGCTTTGGGACGGCAAGATGTATGTCTTTGATGAGCGTATCTCGGTTGCTATCAACCATGTTGATCCAGTTGTGATTGGGAAAGACTGGTTTGACGGTACTCCTTGCGAGCGCTATGTCAACTGTGGCAATCCAGAGTGTAACCGCCGCATCTTGACTTCAGAAGAAAATGAAGACAAGTACCTCCGTGGCTGTTCTCACGAATGCCGTGTTCATCCTCGCAACCGCTATGTGACTGAAAACGGTCTGAGTCAAGCAGAAGTGATAGAACGTTTGGCTGCGATTGGAGAAAGCTTGGAAACATTGGTGGCTCAGTAATTTAATCGTGAAGATAAAAAACTTTAGATGTTTCAAGTGTCTAAAGTTTTTTCATTATTTATTTGCAGCTTAGCTTTTCTTTATTCAGGTTTCGATTTTTTTGTCCTTTCTTTTTGATGTGATATAATGAGCTTAAATAAATGGGAAAGGAGCAAGTCTATGTCTAAAGCTATCATGGAAGAAGT
>NZ_CALHWC010000003.1 GCF_938036805.1 uncultured Streptococcus sp. | reverse complement strand
AAACCATGAAGTATTGTTGGAAGATACGGAGCAATTCACCTTGCTTGTCGCTATCATCTGGATAAAGGAAAAGAGTCAAGTTGTGAGCGATATCTGTCTTGTCAAATTCGATTCCCTCTTTGATGATGGAAGAATCAACTGAATCCAAGTCAAACAAGCGCAAACGGTTTTTAGTAGCTGTCTTGTAACCAGGCACATCAATATCGTAAAGAGTTGATGTCAAGGTGAAGTGCGCAAATGGCACTTGGTAGCTACGACTTGAGCGAACCAACCAGTTTTGCTCAGTCAACCAGAAATTTGGAATAGTTGTTTGTTCATTGTTTTTAAGGACTTGTTGGAAAAGACCAAAGTGGTAGTTTAGTCCAACACCGTCACCATTGAGACCCAAGGTTGCGATAGAGTCCAAGAAGCAGGCTGCCAAACGGCCCAAACCACCATTACCAAGAGATGGTTCCAATTCTACTTCTTCAACTTCGATCAAGTCTTTACCAGCAGCGGCAAGTTCTTTTTTCACATCGTCGTAAAGACCAAGGTTAATCAAGTTGTTTGACAAGAGTTTACCAATCAGAAACTCAGCAGAGATGTAGTAGAGTTTCTTTTTACCAGTATTAACTGGCTTTTGGGCGCTCGCTAATTTTGTGTAGTTCAAGAGAGCCAAATAAAGCTCTTCATTGCTACAATCAGCAATTTGCTTTTGATAAGTTTTTTGGATATATGTTTGTAAGTTTGACATGATTTCTCCTAGTATTAGAAAGTATTGAAATTTATTGTCTTATGAAAGCAAGTCCGTATTCAGACGACGATAGACCTTAGTCAAATGATAAAGCTGACCTTCTACGATAGGGTTTAGCTCTTCAGCTGTCATCCGCCATGCCCAGTTGCCGCCAATTGTAGAAGGCAGGTTCATACGGGCAGAGCCATCCAACTCCAGCAAGTCCTGCATTGTTGCGATAGCCATGTAGCTAACAGAAGCAAAGGCTGTACGAAGCATTGCGTGTGGCACTGTTTCATATTCTTTGCGGTTGGTGTATTGAGCCATGTATTCACGAGTTGGATCATCGATCTCATCCTTGTACCAGCCCAGTACGGTGTTATTGTCGTGAGTACCAGTGTACATCACAGAGTTATGTGGAGCCAAGTGTGGACTATCGATGCTTTCATCATCTGGATTGAAAGCGAATTGCAGAATCTTCATACCTGGGAAGCCAGTTCGTTCACGCAATTCAATGACTTCATCCGTCATGAATCCAAGATCTTCTGCAATGATGTTCAAATCACCTAACGCTTCTTTCACTGCGGCAAATAGTTTATAACCTGGTCCTTTGACCCAGTGACCAGTAGCCGCTGTATCAGACTCAGCTGGCACTTCCCAATAAGACTCAAAGCCACGGAAGTGGTCGATCCGAACAATGTCATAAATCTTAAAGCTTTCGCGAAGACGCTCAATCCACCAAGCATAGCCATCTTGATCCATGGCATCCCAATTATAAATTGGGTTACCCCATAATTGGCCGGTCTCTGAAAATTCATCTGGTGGACAGCCAGCAACCTTAACTGGGCGACCTTGCTTATCTGTCTTGAAGAAATGAGGTTGAGCCCAGACATCTGCACTGTCAGCAGCCACATAGATTGGCATATCACCAACGATTTCGATATGATGATCGTTGGCATATTTCTTAAGTTGCAACCATTGTTTAAAGAAGAAATATTGGGTTACACGATGGTATTCCAACTTGTCCGCCAATTGCTCACGGTAGCTAGCCAAGCTTTCTGGTTGGCGACGACGAATCGCTTCATCTGGCCATTCTGTCCAAGCTTTCAAGTCAAAATGCTCTTTAACAGCCATGTATTCCGCAAAGAGTTCCAACCAAGCTGCATTTTCCGCAACAAAGTGACGGAATTTGTCAAGATCGCCAACTTTAAGGAAACGAGCAACCGCTTTTTCCAAAAGAGGACGACGTGCTTCAAATACTTTTGCATAATCTACAGCTTTTGGATCATCACCAAAATCAACGCCTTTTAGATCTTCTTCTGCCAACAGGCCTTCGTCAATCAAGAAATCCAAATCAATAAAGTGAGTATTCCCTGCAAAGGCTGAGAAAGACTGGTAAGGAGAGTCCCCATAGCTAGTCGTTCCCAAAGGCAAGATTTGCCAATAACGTTGCTTCGTTCTAACTAAGAAATCCACAAAATCATAAGCAGACTGACCAAAAGAACCAATCCCGTACTTGCCTGGCAAAGAGGAAATGTGCATCAATACACCACTTTGTCTCGCTTTCATATGTAACACCTCAAAAATTTTTTCATGCTTGTTTCCTACTTTATTTAGAGAAAACGTTTGCGTCGCTTGAATTATAACCTATTTTTTTTTCAAGTGCAAGCTTTTTAAAAAACTTTTTTATTTATTATACCATAGTTTTTTGATTTCTTTCCTTTATTATACTCAAATCTAACAATCTTTCCTTAAAAATTTTTTAAAATTTTCTTAAAAACACTTGCAAGCGTTTACCTTTTGTGCTAAAATTATTTTAAATTCAAGAAAACGTTTGCGCTATGCAAGCGTGTTCTTAGATGATATTATATTTTTATTCTTTAGGAGGAATAATCATGAAAAACAAAATGTTGAAGAGCGTTGCTGTTCTCGGTACTGTTGCTGTAGCTAGCTTTATCTTAGCTGCTTGTGGTAACAAATCTTCTTCAAGCAAGTCATCTGAATCAGGCGACAAGAACGTTACAGTATACGTTGAAGAGCAGTACAAGGCTTACATGGAGAAAGCTGCTGCAGCTTTTGAAAAAGAAACTGGTTCTAAAGTTACTATTAAAACTGGTGACCAAATGGGTGGATTGGACAATCTTTCACTCGACAACCAGTCTGGTAAAGCTCCAGACGTTTTGATGGCTCCATACGACCGTGTAGGAAGCCTCGGTACAGATGGACAATTAAACGAAGTAAAATTAAGCAAAGATAGTAAGACAGATAAAACTACTGAATCTCTTGTAACAACAGAAGGTAAAACATACGGAGCACCTGCTGTTATCGAAACTCTTGTAATGTACTACAACAAGGACTTGATTTCAAAAGCTCCAACTACTTTTGCTGAATTAGAAGAGCTTGCTAAAGACAGCAAATATGCGTTTGCTGGTGAAGATGGTAAAACATCTGCCTTCCTTGCTGACTGGACAAACTTCTACTACGCTTACGGACTTCTAGCTGGTAACGGCGGTTATGTATTCGGTGACAATGGTAAAGATCCTAAAGATATCGGTCTTGCTAATGAAGGTTCTATCAAAGGAATTGAATACGCTAAAACTTGGTATGAAAAATGGCCTAAAGGTATGCAAGATACAGAAGGCGCTTCTAACTTGATCCAAACTCAATTCCAAGGTGGAAAAACTGCTGCTATCATCGATGGACCATGGAAAGCATCTGCTTTGAAAGAAGCTAAAGTAAACTATGGTGTTTCAACTATCCCAACTCTTCCAAACGGAAAAGAATACGCTGCTTTCGGTGGTGGGAAAGCTTGGGTTATCCCAACTGGTGCTAAAAACCCAGAAGTTGCTCAAAAATTCGTTGACTTCTTGACTTCAACTGATCAACAAAAAGCATTTTACGATGCTACTAACGAAGTACCTGCTAACACAGAAGCACGCGAGTACGCAGTAAGCAAGAAAGATGAACTGACAGACGCAGTTGTTAAACAGTTCCAATCAGCTCAACCAATGCCAAACATCTCTGAAATGAGTACAGTTTGGGATCCAGCTAAAACTATGTTGTTCGATGCTGTAAGCGGTAAAAAAGATGCTAAAACTGCAGCTGAAGATGCTGTTAAATTGATCAAAGAAACTATCGATCAAAAATTCGGCAACAAATAAGCAAGTTTAAATAAAGGGGTGGGAATTTTCCCTACCCCTTGTTTGATAGAATGAGGCTTTGTTCTATCTTCTAATAAGAAAAACTCGGATTAGGACTTGTACTTACTGCAATTCCTCAATCTTTCTCGTATCTAAGGAGACTACAATGACAAAAAAAGATCCCAAACAAGCCATGTTGCGCTCCCTCATTCCAGGGTTGGGGCAAATCTATAATGATCAAAAAGCCAAAGGATACATCTTTCTTGGGGTTACAGTTGCATTTTTAGCTTATTTCGCAGCTATTGCCCTACCAGAAATTGAAAATCTCATCACTCTTGGTGAAGTCCGTGGGGACAACTCACTCTTCATGCTGATTCGCGGTGCCTTCCACCTCATCCTTGTGGCGTTTTTCCTGATTTTCTATGGATTTAACTTGAAGGATGCCCGTACAGTTGCCAAGCAGTGGAACAATGATTATCCTGTTCATACTACCTTGAAGGAAATGACAAACGGAATCTATGAAAATGGCTTCCCTTACTTGCTGATTATTCCTTCTTATTTGGCGATGACCTTTGCCATCATTTTCCCTGTATTGGTAACACTCTTGATCGCCTTTACAAACTATGATTTCAAACACTTGCCACCAAATAAACTCTTGGATTGGGTTGGCTTTACCAACTTTGCCAACATTTGGCAATTGAGCACCTTCCGTGCGGCCTTTGGTTCTGTCCTGACTTGGACTATCATCTGGGCACTGGCAGCCTCTACTTTGCAAATCGTAATCGGTATTTTCACCGCTATCATTGCCAACCAGCCATTCATCAAAGGAAAACGCATCTTCGGTGTTATCTTCTTGCTTCCTTGGGCAGTTCCAGCCTTCATCACTATCCTGACTTTCTCAAATATGTTCAACGATAGTATCGGGGCTATCAATACTCAGGTTATCCCACTTCTCGGCAAGGTTCTTCCTTTCTTAAATGGACATCTGATCCCGTGGAAGACTGATCCAACTTGGACTAAGATTGCTCTGATTATGATGCAAGGTTGGCTTGGATTCCCTTATATCTACGTCCTGACCTTGGGTATTTTGCAGTCTATTCCAAATGACCTTTACGAAGCAGCCTACATCGACGGAGCCAATGCTTGGCAAAAATTCCGCAACATCACTTTCCCAATGATCTTGGCAGTTGCGGCACCAACTTTGATCAGTCAATACACCTTTAACTTTAATAACTTCTCAATCATCTACCTCTTCAATGCAGGTGGTCCTGGTAGTGTCGGTGGAGGAGCCGGTTCAACCGATATCCTTATCTCTTGGATTTATCGCTTGACCACAGGTACAGCACCGCAATATTCAATGGCGGCGGCCGTTACTCTCATCATCTCCATCATCGTCATCTCTATCTCTATGATTGCCTTCAAGAAACTACACGCATTTGATATGGAGGATGTATAAGATGAATAGTTCTGTTAAATTTAAACGTTTTATCAACCATAGTTTGACCTATCTCTACCTTGTAGTGCTTTCCATTATCATTCTCTACCCGCTCTTGATCACGATCATGTCTGCTTTCAAGACGGGGAATGTCGTAGCCTTCAAGCTAGACACAGACATCAACTTCAGTCTGGAAAACTTCTCTCGTCTCTTCTCAGAGACTCTATATGGTACTTGGTACTTTAACACTATTATCATTGCCGTCTTGACAATGATTGTCCAAACCAGTATAGTGGTACTTGCAGGCTATGCTTATAGCCGTTACAATTTCATCGCTAGAAAGCAAAGTTTGGTCTTCTTCTTGATTATCCAAATGGTACCAACCATTGCAGCTCTGACCGCCTTCTTCGTTATGGCGCTGATGCTCAATGCCCTTAACCAAAGCTGGTTCCTCATCTTCCTTTATGTAGGTGGTGGTATCCCAATGAATGCTTGGTTGATGAAAGGATACTTCGATACCGTTCCTATGTCTCTAGACGAGTCAGCTAAATTAGACGGCGCTGGTCATTTCAGACGTTTCTGGCAGATTGTCCTGCCTCTCGTTCGTCCAATGATTGCTGTGCAAGCTCTCTGGGCCTTCATGGGACCTTTCGGAGACTACATCCTCTCCAGCTTCCTTCTTCGTGAAAAAGAATTTTATACGGTTGCAGTTGGTCTTCGTACCTTCGTCAGCGATGTCAAGAATCAAAAAATTGCCTTCTTTGCTGCCGGTGCGATTCTCACTGCCCTTCCAATCTGTATTCTCTTCTTCTTCCTGCAAAAGAATTTTGTATCTGGTTTAACAAGTGGTGGAGACAAGGGATAATCTTGTCCCACCCTGTTTTTGATTTAAAGACAATTATAGTTATATGGCAGCCAATAAGTTCTTTATTGGCCACCACCTGATTATAATTTTAGAAAGAGGCAGCTATGTTACCTTATCCTTTTAATTATTTTTCGAGCTTGATTGGTTTTAGAAAAACCTTCGCCAATCGTCGCATGCTTAGCTGGTTCCAGCTCATCTTTACCAGCATCTTTTTGATTTCTCTGTCTTTGATTCCCGTGGCCATTCAGACAGCGTCTTTGACGAGCTATGCTCTGGATACTTTTGTCGATAAGGCTTTTGACACTCTGGATGAAGACGTGATGATTGACTTTGACCATCATGCCCAGATGAAAGACCATGTGCTGACCACTGAAAATCCTGAAGGCATTCATCGCAATGCCGCTGGTACTGTCATTATCGGCCATCACGATGAGCTCAAATTAGGCAAGGAGCTGACGCTTTACTTCGACAAAGAAAATCTCAAAATTACTAAAGAAGGAAAAGAACTGGCCAATATCCGCTACCAAGCCATTGATCAGAAGGCTCTGAAAAGTAAAGAAGCCCTGACCAAAGCCATTTCTAAAGACTGGTTCCAGCAAAACCGCTTGGTCATCAGCCTCTTCTTAGTCCTCTCCGCAGGCTTCCTCTTTAGCATCAACTTTGCCTTTCTAGCGATCGGTGCTTCCTTCTTGCTCTATCTGACCAAGAAATCACGGTTATTTTCTTTTAAAACCTTTAAAGAATGCTATCATTTTATCCTCAACTGCCTAGGATTACCAACGATTATCGGACTTATCTGCGGCTTATTTGGGCAAAGCCTGCCTACGATTATCACCGTCCAAAATATCTTGTTTGTTCTTTATTTGGTGATTATTTTCTACAAAACACATTTCCGTGATGAGGATTTCAGAAATTAGGAGGTTATTATGCGCGTTACGATTAAAGAAGTAGCGAAACTAGCGGGTGTGTCTCCATCGACGGTGACACGCGTCGTACAAAACAAGTCTAC
The DNA here is from genome assembly GCF_938036805.1 of uncultured Streptococcus sp. GTDB lineage: Bacteria > Bacillota > Bacilli > Lactobacillales > Streptococcaceae > Streptococcus. The sequence goes on along the minus strand of NZ_CALHWC010000003.1, from coordinate 10,295 downwards.
CATCAGTGATGAAACAAAAAAACGCGTCCGCGCTGCTATGAAAGAGCTGGACTATCATCCAAATCTCAATGCCAGAAGTCTGGTCAGCCAATCAACCCAAGTCATCGGCCTAGTGCTGCCAGATGATTCGGATCTTTTTTACCAAAACCCATTCTTCCCAACTGTCTTGCGGGGGATTTCGCGCATCGCGTCTGAACATGACTATGCCATTCAGATTAGCACCGGACAGGACGAAGAGCGTCGTTTAGAAAATATCAAACAAATGATTTTCGGAAAACGCGTCGATGGTTTGATTTTTCTCTATTCTAAGCCAAACGATCCGCTGGTTGACTTTGCGATTAAAAACCAGTTTCCTTTCTTGATTTTAGGGAAAGCAGTGTCACCATTTGTTTCTTTGGTCGATAATGATAATATCAAGGCTGGCTACGATGCAACCAAATATTTCCTAGATCAAGGTTATAAAAAAATTGCCTTTCTAGCTGGGAATAAAGAGCTTGTCGTATCCCAAGACCGCTTTGCCGGCTACAAACAAGCCTTGGAAGAGGCAGGCATCCCTCTCGATGAAAACATCGTCAAGTTTTCTTTCGGTTTCCTCTTGGAAGATAGCAGTTATAAGATTATGGAAAAGATGCCTATTCAGGAAATTGAGGCCTTTGTAACATCAGATAGTATGGTTGCCGAAGGGGCTCTGCACTACCTCAAAGATATTGACTACCGTTTCCCGATTATCACTTTTGACTCTATCAAGCCACGCATCGACGTGGATGCCTACATTGATATCAATACCCTCGAGTTAGGTAGGGAGTCTTTCCGAACCTTGCTCCAAATCATTAAGGACAATAAGGATGACAAACATACTTGCTATCGCCAAGTTATCCCCCACAGCATTCTTACTCGTTAGTTAAGGAGAAATTTCATGGTTTATCGTATTTTCCAAGCCTACTTAGATGATGAAAATAGCATCACTATCGAATTGGAAAAGTCCTTTGACGCTTATTCTATCCACTTCACTCTAGAGGACAAGCATAGCTCCAGTCCTTTAACCATCAAAAAAATTGAGAATCAAGAACACCAGATTATCTACACTCTTTCAACCAATGATCCGATTGATTTGACTGAATCCTACACAGTCTATGATCAGGATCGCAATCACACCATTCTTCAGTATCGCCACATTGTCCAAAAGCCAATTTTTGATGAATTATTTAGCTACCAAAAAAGAGATTTGGGAGCTAGCTATAGCCCTCAGGCGACAGATTTCAAACTGTGGGCGCCTATTTCAGAAAAAGTCTTGCTGCATCTGGAAGAGCAGGTCATTCCCCTCCAAAGGCAAGATAGGGGTGTCTGGCATACGCAGGTCCTTGGAGACTTAGAAGGCAAGGCCTACTGCTATATCCATAAGGTGAACGGAAAATGGGTAGAAGTACATGACCCCTACGCCCTCTCTTCAGATGCCAACTCTGGTCATAGTTATGTCATTGATCGCAAAAAGATTAGCAAACCTATTCATCGGGCTGCCAGCCAAGTAAAGCCTACAGAAGCCGTTATCTATGAAATGAGTGTGCGAGATTTCTCTATGCAAAAGGAAGCTGGTTTTTCACAGCCTGGTAAATTTGCTTCTCTGTCCGAATCTCCAACCGTACACGGTCATACTTTTGGTCTCAAATACTTGCAAGATTTAGGCATTACACACGTTCAACTTATGCCTGTCTATGACTTTGGCAGTGTTGACGAAAAACATCCTGAACTCGTTTATAATTGGGGCTATGATCCCGTCCAATATAATGTTCCTGAAGGCAGCTTGTCAAGCGACCCACACGATCCCTATACCCGTATCCTTGAACTACAAGACGCGATTGCAGCTTATCACCAGGCTGATATGAGCGTTATCATGGATGTCGTCTACAATCACGTTTATGAAGCAGATGCCTATGCTTTTGAAAAAATTGTCCCAGGCTACTTCTATCGTCTCGATGAACAGGGCCTACGGACAAATGGTACCTTCTGCGGAAATGATGTAGCTAGTGAAAAAGCTATGGTGCGCCATTATATCCAACAATCCGTCCAGCAATGGATCAGTCTCTACGGCTTTGACGGTTTCCGCTTTGACCTGATGGGCATTCTCGACATAACCACCATGAAGCAAATCGCTCAGGAACTAAAAGCCATCCATCCCAACATCTACCTTTACGGAGAAGGTTGGCAGATGCCTACCGGTCTTGATAGCGACCTTCTAGCTCATCAGTTCAACGCTGAACAACTACCTGAGTATGGATTCTTCAGCGATCATTTCCGTGATACGATCAAGCAAACCATCGTCCAAGGTAGCCGACTGGACAAAGAGCATGCAACCAGCTGGCTAGAAAATGTCCTGACAGCCAATGTCGGCTTGACAGGAGAGCCACATTTCCTAGCGCCTCATCAGGCGATCAACTATGTAGAATGCCATGACAACGCAACGGTGTTTGATTATTTTGATATTCAAAATCCAAATATCAACCTCCGTCAGCGCCTAGCCAACTCTCGTCTAGCACTGCATATCGTTCTCCTAGCACAAGGAGTTCCTTTCCTCCACAGCGGCCAGGAATTTTATCGGACCAAGAATCTGATTGACAACACCTACAACCTGCCTGATGACGTCAACAAGCTAGACTGGCTGCGCTCACTTCACTACACTGAAAACATTGAATTTTTGAAACAACTCATTGCCTTTAGAAAGGCTCATCCACTTCTGACTCTGACAACTAGCTCTGCTATTCAAAAAGCTTGTCAGGTCAAATGGCTCAGCCCTAGCCTCCTTGAATATAAGATTCAAAAAGACAAACAAGCGCTGACCATTTTGATTAACTTTGGTACTGAAGCAGCGACTTATGAAAATAAAATGAAGCAAAGTATTCACCTTCAGTATCCGCACATTAACGCTAAAAAACCAATCGCCCCGCTAGCAGACTCTTATACGGTTCCTGCTAAGCAAGTCTTGGTTTTGAAATAAAGCAATAACTATAAAAAAGAACAGGTTCATTTTGGATGGGAAAACATCCAGCTGAACTTGTTCCTTTTTTATGTATAAATGGAAGCATTGCGTTTGAGTAAGATCCACTAACAATGCCGATAATCGAGACTACTCTTCTACAAATCTTCCTAAAATATGTACGTTGTCAGATACGGAGACAAAGGCGGTCGGATCCGTCTGCTTCATGATGTACTTAAATTCGCTAAACTCAGCACGGGTAATGACTGTAATCAGTACTGCCTTTTGCTCGTGATTGTAAGTTCCCTCAGCCCCATTGATGATGGTCGCACCACGGTGGAGCTTGTGGTGAATTTTGTTAATCACTTCTTCAGGATGACTGGTGATAATCATGGCCTGCATCCGCTTTTGCTTGGTAAAGACCGCATCCGTCACACGGCTGGATACAAAGATAGTAATCATCGAGTAGAGAGCGTATTCCCAACCGAAGGTCAAACCAGCAATCAGCATAATAATGCCATTTACAATCAGGGAGATACTGCCTACATTACGGCCTGTTTTCTTGCGAATGGTCAGACTAACAATATCTGTCCCTCCACTTGAAATGCTTGACTTGAGGGCAAAGCCGATCCCTGTCCCCATGACAACTCCCCCAAACAAGGCATTGATAATGGGATTGGTCGTCAATGTCACTTCTGGAACAAAATGGATAAAAAGCGAGCTCATCGAAACAGTGATAAAAGTAAAAACAGTAAATTTATGTCCGATTTGATACCAAGCCAAAATCATCAGCGGAATATTGATCGCATAAAAAGTAATGGAAACTGGAATGGTAAAGCCGATAAAGCGGCCACTCAAAGCCGAGACAATCTGCGCCAAGCCCGTTGCACCACTTGAGTAGACATGACCTGGCTGAAAGAAGAAATTAACCGCTACTGCTGAGAGAAAGCCATATACCAGAGAGGCCGAAAATTTCTCATCATATTTTTCACGCGAAATACTTTTCAGGACTTCTAGCAACTTGACATGGTAGGCAAAGCGATGAAGATAATAGCGAAAAAGTTTCCGCAAACTAGTCTTTTTCATGTGATTCTACTTGTAAACTTAATTCCTCTAATTGTGCAGGAGCAACCAAGCTTGGTGCTTGCGTCATTGGGTCAGAAGCCTTGTTATTCTTAGGAAAAGCAATGACTTCACGGATATTTTCTTCACCAGCCAAAAGCATGACGAAGCGATCCAGACCCAAAGCCAGACCTCCATGTGGTGGGAAACCATAGTCCATGGCTTCTAGAAGGAAGCCGAACTGGTCTTGCGCTTCTTCAGCTGAGAAGCCTAAAGCCTTAAACATACGTTCCTGCAGATCTTTTTGGTTAATCCGTAGGCTACCACCACCTAGTTCATAGCCATTGAGTACGATATCATAGGCAATCGCACGAACCTTGCTCAGGTCTCCTTCCAGCTCCTGCTCAGAATCCTTTTGAGGCAGAGTGAATGGATGGTGGGCACTCATATAGCGTCCTTCTTCTTCAGACCACTCAAACATTGGCCAATCTACCACCCACAAGTAGTTAAACTTAGCAGGGTCAATCAAACCTAATTCCTTACCTAGGCGAACACGAAGAGCCCCTAGAGTTGCGTTGGCAACATCCAAGGTATCTGCCACAAAGAGAACTAAGTCGTTTTCTTCAAGTTGTAAAGCAGCTGTCAACCCACTTGACAAGTCTGTCAAGAACTTAGCAACAGGTCCAGCTAGTTCTCCACCAGCAAATTTGACCCAAGCAAGTCCCTTGGCTCCGTGCTGCTTGGCTTGCTCTGTCAGCTTATCAATATCTTTACGTGAGTATTTATCAGCAGCATTTTTCACCACAATCGCCTTGACAGCTGGTGCCTCAGAGAAGACTTTAAAGTCAACGTCCTTGACAAGCTCTGTCAAGTCCTGCAATAACATGTCAAATCGAGTATCTGGCTTGTCACTACCATAAAGAGCCATGGCATCGTCATATTTCATCCGTGGGAAAGGCAAGGTCACTTCAATTCCCTTAGTTTCCTTCATGACACGGGCAATCAAGCCTTCTGTAATGTCTTGGATTTCTTGCTCAGATAAGAAAGAAGTTTCTAAGTCAACCTGTGTAAACTCTGGCTGACGGTCTCCACGCAAGTCCTCGTCTCGGAAACACTTGACAATCTGATAATAACGGTCAAAACCAGCATTCATCAACAGCTGCTTAGTAATCTGTGGACTTTGAGGCAAGGCATAGAAATGACCTTGGTTAACCCGGCTCGGCACCAAGTAATCACGCGCCCCTTCAGGCGTTGACTTGGTCAAAAACGGTGTCTCCACATCGATAAACTCCAGCTCATCCAAATAATTGCGGATGGAATGAGTCACTTTGGCACGCAACTTGAGATTTTCCAGCATTTCTGGGCGACGCAGATCCAGATAACGGTAACGCAAGCGCGTATCATCATTGGCTTCAATCCCGTCCTTAATCTCAAAAGGCGTCGTTTTAGCAGTATTCAATACCGCCAGACTGTCCACGTGAAGCTCTACACTTCCTGTAGCCAGCTTGTCGTTGGCCTGCTCACGCGCGGCTACCTTACCAGTCACCTCAATGACAAATTCGCTGCGCAGGCTCTCAGCTGTCTTCATGACCTCATCTGAAACACTCTCAGGGTTAATAACTAGCTGCATAATACCTTCGCGGTCACGCAGATCAATAAAAATCAAGCCTCCCAAATCGCGACGGCGGGCAACCCAACCTTTCAAAGTAATTTCCTGACCGACATGCTCACTACGAACACGTCCCGCATACATTGAACGTTTCATCTTTACTCTCCAAAATTTTAATTCTTTTACTATTTTACCACAAAGAGTCTAGGAAAGCCCCCCTACCTGTCCTTTTTCTGAAAAAAATTAAAAGGCTCCATTTACACAATGCCCACTTTTATAAAAAAGGTCTGGAATCAATATTCTCAGACCTCCTAATTTATATAGATTATTCCTTTTTCTTCCCATCCTCATAAAGACTGGGAGCCCGTGTTTTTATCACCATGGCCGTCAAGAAGCGAAAGGCTCCCGCTGCCAGACCAAAAATCGGCGCCAAAGCACGGAAGAAAAAATCTCCTCGCATAAAATAACAGAGTAGACCCGTTATCACAAATAGGGCCACTCCCTGCACCAGCGCTACAAACCATACTTTTTTCATCATTTCCTCAACTTTCCATAGACTATTATAGCATAAGCAGGGAAGGTTAGGGTAAAAACTATAACCCTTTGGAGAATAACAGGGCAGAATTGCTGATGAAAACTAGAGAAGTATCACTCACTCTAAAAGAAATAACCACATTGTTATATCATCACATTAAATATAAAATCGGAAAAAGTATAGAGATTATTTACTTTTTTTCAGTTCATTATAATAATCATTCGAACGAATTTTTTCCTTTTCTGCAGCTTTTTTATTTTCCATTGGGATAGATTCCAAGCCATTATTTGCAGATATTAATTTTGCCATTTTTGAATCAGCTTTCTCAAATTCTGCTGCTACAGAATTTAAGTAGTTATTAAGATTCTCTACCGTAGTATGAATATCTGCTGAAGCCTCATCCAATAAGGTATTGCAATCTGCAAATAATTCTGTAGACACATCATCAACCCACTCTGAAGCATCATTTGTACCTCCCGACATTACTGCCGCGTCTAACCGAACAGATGTTTCGTAAATTTGTGTCGTATTAATTTGTCTCTTTTTTCCTATTTGCGTTTATGCTTTCCTGTGCTTTTTGAGCTTCCGCTTTGGACCAATCAATGAATTCTTGGTAATTATTTAAAGGGGTTTCTTCTTTCGTTTCATAATCCTTTGCGACTATATCTAGCTTATCCTGACCAACTGGCGCAAACCAATGTCGAAGATCTTCATAATAATCTGCAGGAGAAACCAAGCCTCTACGATACAGAATTTCTGTAATTCTATTTTTCTTTAAACGCTTTACCAAGTCAGGAAACTCATGGCTAAAGTTAATATCCTGTCCAATCTTGTTCTTCTTTTTATCATTAATATAACCTAAATCATTTAAATCTGAAAATCCATTAAAATATAGAATATCATCAAGATTTGTTCTAGATAGGGAAGGGAAACTATTTTGCGCGAGAACTACCTCTTCCATCACTTCACTAAGCTCTGTCAATTTCCCATTTTCCAGATTTAACAATAGTGTTTTTCTTTCTTTTATATTATTTTTTTTAGATACAAAAACTTCTATATAATCTATGTTATCATGATGAATACCGAACCCTATATTTTCCATAGAACCATCATCTATCAAGCTATACTCTGAAGTATACTTCTCTACAGTCTTTTTGAGGTCTATACGCTTTTCTTCAAAATTTTTCTTACGCAGATCATAGGTTAAAATTTCGAATGCTGTGAGCTTACTAGATAATCTTTTATATTCTTTAGAATATGTTTGATCATATGATACAAAAGAGGAAACTACATAATTTCTTGTAATTACTAAATCGTTAGATTGCCAATTTACATCTTTAGGACTAACTAAGACATAGCGCTCATCATCTATCAGAGTAATATCTTTCAGCGAAGAATCAAATACAAGAGTTTTCTTTATGATCTCTTCCTTTGGCTTGGAGGAAGAAAAGAATTGTTTTTTTAGATAAACAAAGCTACAGAAAGCTACTAGTAAGACAGCTATCACTAAAATAAATTGTTTTCTTTTATTCATTTATTGTCCTCCTGAACCGACTAAGCGATCAAACAGCTGATTATGTTGGATTCGAATATCCTCTCCTCTACGGTACTTTATTGTATCATTAGTTTTACCATTTAAATTTAGTTCCTGATACTCATTCCAATATTCCCCCTTATCTGGATAATTTTGTTCTAGAATCGGAAAATCATCTCGCACTTCATTCCAGCCGGATTTTGCTTTGAATCGCGCCGCATAGGAAACAAGGAAACGTCTGCCAGCTATTCGCCCTGGAGATCCAAATTTAGGTTTTTTAGCAAGAACTCTCACTTGTTGATTGACTTCCTTTTTACTGTGCCAATCAACTGTGATCATTCTCCCATTTTCAATAAATTCATAATCCGTAATTTCTGTATCTACAATCCAATATTCATATTTAGATAAGTCTTGTTTTTCAAACTCTCGAACACCAAATATAAAAAGGCTACATACACCAATTAAAATTAGAAAGATAGCACCAATTTTTTTAACTTTCAATTACCCATTCTCCCATCATTAGACTAGTCTTCCATCTACCTTGTCCCATTATACCATATTGAATATTGGACGCCGATGGGAGGACAAGGTCTGTCGCAAATAAAAAGAGAAGATGGTCGTCTCCTCTAAATTTGCTCTCTTTATCACTCCGGTAATTCTATCTTCAAAGACATATCCGTATTCTGCAATACTTTCTGAACAGCTGCGAGGAATGCTAGACCGTTGTCTGATGGAGAATACTGGAATGTGATATGGATGACTTTTTTGTCAAACTTATCACCATATCGTGCCACATACTGCTTGCTTTCGAGGAAGTAGATATAGTTATTTAGTTTTTCTTGAAGTTTCAACAAGTGTTCTTCTTCCAGAGACTCTATCCATTTGTTTTCATCAATCAACAACAACTCTAGATGGTCATCTGAAACACCCATCGCATCGATGCTTGTAACATCCAGTTCAATTTTCTCAACGTTTTTAATGGTTTTTACTAGCTTTGGTGGATTGTAGTATTTTTCCTTAAATTCCTTAAGGATCTTCTCCACCTTTTCTTCATCACACTGTTTATATAATGGACTACGGTCTAATACATTACATAGTCTTTCATAGGTATAAGTACGTTTCTGCTCATCTGATAATTTTGAAATACTTTCTATAATATTCCTTACTAACTCATCTGTTTCAATAACAAAGGGAAGGCTTGTATATCTTCTTAAACGACTGCCTTGCATAGAAATATAATCAGTTACCTTATCTAATTTGACTAGGTCAATCGATAAGCTAAAATCTTTCAAGATTTCAAAGGTTCTTCTCACTATATCCTTATCACCTTCTGCATACAGAGGGAATAAGCAATATTCCATCAATACACTAATATCTGTACTATCCACTTCATAAGAATCCCGTTCTCGTATACGATATTTTGCATCTGTGCCTAAAAAGGCTTCTTCCTCTTTTCCTTCTCTCATCACATTACGATAAAAATTAATAAAAGATTGATAATCTTTAGGCTCTGGTAATTCATATATTTTCATTTAGTTACTCCATTGATTAATTCTAAAAATTCCTTTAATTTGTTCAATCTCATTAGTACCTGGTTTATAGACACGTGGATTTTCTATTTCATAATAGCCTTGGCGTTTAATCGCAGATAAAAAATCATCGTAAGAATGCCCCGTTGTGTCAATCGTAGGCATAAGCAATTCGCTATTTTTACCTATTGAAAGAGTATTTTAATTCTAATCTCATTATAGCATAAAAAATATGAGTAGAATAAACATACGAAAAATTTAAAACCATCTGAAAAACGTTTCAGATGGTTATCTTCACACTATCTACTTCATTCTTTTCTCATTACATTCTGACATCTGAAAAAGCTAACTGAACGGATATTTTTATTAAAATCCTCCCTTCTTCAAGACATCTTGCAGAATTTCAGGAGAAATTGGCTCTACAAGAACATATTTAGCATCTAGCATATAGATGCCCTCAGTCAACGACTCTAAAAACTGTCGATAAGGAACTTCGGCTAGTTTTTCCCCATCGGCTGTCATGATAAATAGTCGTGCAACTGCAACCTTACTTCCTCTATACTGTTGCAAATATTGAGGTTCTAACTCTGGTTGAGATGGTAAGATTGTTCGTCCTTCACTATTTAGATAGTTGACAGGGATGATGATATCTTCACCATCCTGCTCTACTTTAAAAACTTGCTGCTCAGAGTAATAAGCATTCAGCTGTTGGGTAAAGCGCAAACGCTGGTCATAGCTATTCAAAAGTTGCTCGTCCGGAACATGGATAATCTGCCCTAGGTAGAGTTCATTGATGTAAATGGGACGTTTCACTCCCATAACTTCTACTATAGGATGGACTTTTACTTCCTTGGTCAATTCTGAAAGAGCAGATAAGAAAATATCCGTGAAATGAAAATCAAGAATGGAATCTTTATCATACTCCACACCATCATGTTCACACACACTTACATCTAAGAGAAAGAGTAATGTTTTCAAGAACATCAAGGCCCCAGTCCAATCAGAAGCTGTCGCCAAATCTGGAACAGCTACCTGATAAACTTGACCATCAAAAG
>NZ_CALHWC010000002.1 GCF_938036805.1 uncultured Streptococcus sp. | reverse complement strand
TACCCCATCCGTTCAATCTTTTTAAGATGAATGAAGAAACCACTAATCAGATTCAGTTGCTGTTTAGTGGTTTTTGTTTATAGGTTTTGATCATTTAGAAGCTGATAAATGATAGAGTCGTTCTTTTCTTGCTTGCTAAAATGTCTTATTTTGTTTATATTAGTTTTATAAGCTTTCTTGGAGGCGTTTACATGACCGAAGATCGTTTGAAGTTGAAATTGTTGGGAAGTCCGAGTGTCTTTCTCAATCAAGAGGAAGTCTTTTTTCCTTTTGCCAAAATCAATGCTCTGCTCTATTATCTCCATATCAATGGAACAGTCAATCGGGAGGAGATTGCGGGAATCCTCTGGGAAAATAAGGACAATCAGACTGCCAAAAAGAATCTGCGGAATACCATTTATCAGGCTAACAAGCTATTGGGAGGAGAATGGATTGTCGCTCCCAACCGGACCGTGCTGTCGCTTAATCCCGAGTGTGCGATTGAAAGTGATGTAGAACTTTTCACGGACCATCCAGCAGAGCATCTGTCGCTCTATCAGGGTGATTTTCTGCAGGGCTTCTATCTCAAGGACAGTGAAGCCTATGACTATTGGGTGTCCAGGATGCGGACGCGATATGAGCAGCTCTATATCCAGGCTTGCTACCAAAAGTTGGAAAAAGATCCGTCGAATTTGGAAGAATCAGAGCGTAATCTGCGCCGTATGATCAGTATTGATGAGTTTGATGAAAAGAATTATCATCTGCTGATGAAGCTCTATCAGGAGAATGATCGACCTGGTAAGGTAATTGAGACTTATTATAAATTGGTCAATCTCTTGGACAAGGAATTGGGCATTAGTCCGAATGAAGCAATCCAACAGCTGTACCATGAAGTGATGGCCAAGGATCGCAGTGAGCGTAAGATCAAGCAATTTTTACGTAATACGGACCACTTTTTTGGCCGAGTGGATGAAATCAAGCGTTTGGAATCTTATTTTTCTAAGATTTTAGAGAGGCAAGAACCTCGTGCGCTGCTCTTAGTCGGTGGTACTGGTATCGGTAAACGGACAGTAACCCGACAAGTACTGGCTAATCAGACCAAGTATTTCCAGATTGTTATGGCAGAGTGCTTCAAGGAAGAAATGACGGTCGGATTGCAGCCTTGGCGCAGTCTGCTAGATGGCTTGGGTGACCTAGTTATTCAGCATCAGATCCTTTCGACTAGCCAGTGGCAGGTTATTTTGGATAGTTATTTTCCGATGATGGCAAGTGAAGCTTCGGGTCTTGAGCTGAATACGGATCATCTGGCTCGGTTTGTATTGGATATTTTGCAAAAGATTTCTAAGAAAAAGGCTTTGGTGATCTTGGTTGAGGACTGTCACTGGATGGATGAGGCAAGTGTGGCTGTTTTAGAGCAGGTTATGAACCATTTGAGGGATTATCCAGTAGCCTTTGTGTTGACCAAGCATCTGAGTACGCCACCCTATCTTGGCCGCTTTTTCAATCGCTTATTGCTTCGTAACCAGCTAGACTGCATTGAACTGCAGCCGCTGGATTTTAAGTCTAGTGTGGCGTATTTGCAGGCCCAGACGGGACAGTTAGTCATATCTGAAGAACGGCTTGAGGCTATTTATCGGGTCAGTCAGGGCATTCCTTTCTTTCTGTCGGAGTATGCGGAGCAGCTTTTGCGAGGTGAAAAATTCCAGCCATTAACCTCAGTTATTAAAGCAAAACTATCTCTGAAATTAGGCTATTTGAGCAGCCAGGAGGAGGAATTGGTTGACTATCTGGCTTGCTTTAGTTCCCCTGCTTCGGTAGCGCTCTTAGCTAAGTTGCTAGGCCTATCTGTGGAAGAAGTGGTCGAAATTGCGGAAGGATTTGGGCAAAAACAGCTTTTAATAGAAGAGGAGCAGGAGGAATTGGTTTTACGATTCAGCCAGGAGCTTTTGCGGATTTATGCTTATGAGCGCTTGCCGCTTGCCAAGAAGCGAATGCTACATCACCAGATTGCCCAAGGCATGGAAGACCAGATGGGAGCCTCTCTTTATCATGCTCAGATGCTCAATGAAATTGCCTATCACTACAAGATGTCCAAACAGCCGATTAAGTCTTTGGAGTATGAGTTGCATTATCTTGAGGCCACCTTGCAGTTTCATCATGAGCTCTTTCCGATTTATTCGCGGGAGTTTGGCTTTATCGAAAAGACGGATGACAGCAATCAGTCCGCAATTTTGGACCAATTTGATCGTATCCGTCGGGAAATAGAAGGATTAGAGAGAAAACACCAGAATCACAAAGATTTTCAGCTATTGGTTCTCCGCTTTCTCTATCTGGAAGGGCGTTATGCTATCCGGACGGGGAATTACCAGCAGGGAATGGACAACATCCAGCAGGTGATTGCTTCTGCTAAAGAGCTGCAGCAGATGGATTTTCTCCTAGAAGGCTATCGGCAGATGATTTACTACTGCATTCAGACGGAAAATATCCCTGAGATGCGCTACTATACGGAGTTGGCTCTGGATGCTTCAGTTCAGGCCAATAATCACGAAGCTATTGCAATGAATCTTCGACTTAAGGGGCTTTATCATCTCATGATTGGAGATGAGGAGCAGTCGCTCCGTCATCTCTACCAGTCTATCGATTGCTTTAGTTTGACGGCTTCGTTGCGCTCAAAGTATTCGATTCAGATTGCGGCAGCTCTAGATTATCTAGCAGAGATTGAGCAGATTCGTGGGAATTTCACAACAGCGCTGGCTCATCAGAAAGAGGCGATTGAGCTGACGGAAAATAAAACAGCAGAGCCTTCGATTTTTGCTTTCTACATAGGATTGGGTCTGACTTATTATCAGCTAAAGGATTATGAACAGGCAGAGCGGATCTTGCTGAAAGCGAAAGTAGCCCTAAAGTCGCTCAGCTTTCCTTGGAAGGAGACCCAGCTGGAAGTTTATTTGGCCTTGATTGGCTGCGAGAAGGGGGATTACCAGCCGGTGCTTGATCTGCTGCGGAAAAAG
>NZ_CALHWC010000001.1 GCF_938036805.1 uncultured Streptococcus sp. | reverse complement strand
TTTGCTATTGAAAAGATTGGGAAATTCCTAGATTATAAAATCAACGAAAGATAAGAAAAAGGTGGACGAGCTGCATGAAAAAAGAGCTGAGACAAACTGTACTGAACCAGATGAAGAAACTGACAGGAAAAGAAAAAGAGCAGGCAGATAACTGGCTGACCCAGCACTTGCTCAGTTCAGCAGCTTATCAAAAATCTCAGGTTATTGCTACCTATCTTTCCATGCCGCATGAAGTCTCAACTGCAGCCTTTATCAAGCAGGCTCAGTTGGACGGCAAGCGGGTTTTAGTGCCTAAGACCTATGGCCAGGGTCGGATGATATTTGTGGATTATGATGAAAGTCGCCTGCAAAAAAGCTCTTTTGGCCTGCTGGAGCCGATGAGCGAAGAGGCTGTGGAGAAGACGGAGATTGATCTGATTCATGTGCCGGGCGTGGTCTTCAATTCTCAAGGCTTTCGGATTGGCTATGGCGGTGGGTACTACGATCGCTATTTGGATGATTATGAGGGGACGAGTGTCAGCACCATTTATCAAGTCCAGCAAGAGGATTTTACGCCAGCCCAACATGATGTTGCAGTAAAGGAGTTAATCATGTATGAAACAAATCTATGATAGAGATTATCCAGTGACAAGCACTTTGCTTATAGCAACAAGTCTTGTCTTTGTCTTGATGATTCTTTCTTACGGTTTTCAATACAGCAATTCAGAAGCCTTGTATCGCTTTGGAGCTGTGCACGGTTATACTATTCAAGCTTTTCCGGAGCAGTTTTGGCGGGTTTTTGCTGCTATTTTTATCCACATTGGTTTGGAGCATTTTGTGGTCAATATGCTAACGCTCTACTTCCTTGGCCGACAAATCGAAGCCATCTTTGGTTCTTTGAAATTCTTGATACTTTACCTGATGTCGGGGGTGCTGGGAAATTTATTTGTTGTCTATTTTTCACCCAACAGTTTAGCAGCTGGCGCTTCTACCTCGCTTTTTGGACTTTTTGCTTCGATTGTTGTGCTTCGTTATGCTACGCGAAACTACTATCTCCAGCAGTTGGGTCAATCCTATATGAGTCTGCTCGTTGTCAACTTAATCATGAGTTTTTTACCGGGAATTAGCCTTCCAGGTCACTTGGGTGGTCTAGTCGGCGGAGCTTTAGGGGCTGTAATTTTACCAGTGTCAGGAGAGCGCTATGCTTTTAGCAAGACTCAGCGGTTTTTAGCACTGGCAGCCTACCTTGGATTAGCAACTATTCTGATTTTTCTGAGCTTTCAACGACCAATTTTTTAAGAAATGAACTCAGAGGCTGGGACTTTTGTCCCAGCCTCTCAATTGTCTTTGGATTGTCGAGCAAGACGCAGTGGTTGAGTGG